>NZ_JAQEVU010000009.1:2173-75071 GCF_027694345.1 Varibaculum timonense | reverse complement strand
AAACCCAAAAAATCCCGCGACATATGCGGACATATGTCGCGGGACATCACATTGCGGTAGCGGTGGGATTTGAACCCACGGTGGGTTGCCCCACACAGCATTTCGAGTGCTGCACCTTCGGCCGCTCGGACACGCTACCAGGTAATTCTATTCAGTTGTTGGTGTGGTTACTCGCGACCGAAGGCACCGTAGGTACCTGAGGCGAAAAGCGAGGAACCGCTACCACTGGTGACGAAAATACGCCATCAGCATCTGCATTAACAGACCTTCAAAAGTCTAGCGGATATGGACACCAGAACTAAACTTTAGGCGTGAAAATGTGACGACTCCCGCGGCGAGACCCTTCACCCCACCGCAGCCGAAAGCAACCACCGTAACGCAACCGCGCGAAACGGTGTCACCAGCACCCCGCAACGCAATCTCGCTAACCGCGCCACGCACCACTACTGGTCTACAATCCCATACAACCTATCGCCAGCATCACCCAGACCAGGGCGAATATAGGCTTGCGGAGTAAGCCCCTCATCCAGAGCCGCCACCACTACGGTTACCTCGGCGCGCTCACCAACTGCTTCTTTAACCCGTTCAACCCCCTCAGGAGCCGCCACCAAGCAAATACAGGTCACATCGCGCGCCCCACGCTCTAGAGCATATTCAATTGCTGCCACCAGAGTCCCCCCGGTAGCGAGCATCGGATCCACCAAGAAAACTTGCCGGTCAGTTAAATCTTGGGGCAACCTATTCGCATAGGTTTCGATTGCCAGAGTCTCCTCGTCACGTTTCATCCCCAAAAAACCGACCTCAGCGGTAGGAAGCAGAGCGGTCATTCCGTACAGCATCCCCAGCCCGGCACGCAGAATCGGAATCACAATCGGACGAGGAGTTGAGATAACCTCGCCTTTCATGGATTGAATCGGAGTTTCGATTTGCTTAGGAGTAACCCGCACATGACGAGTCGCCTCATAGGCGAGCAGGGTAACCAGTTCATCTACTAGCTGCCTAAACACTGACGAAGGAGTGTCTTTATCCCGCAAAATAGTTAGTTTATGTTTTACCAGTGGATGGTCAATGACTTTGAATTCCATACTCCCAAAATATCCCGTTTTTTCTTCCCGCGCCCACCCCTTGACAAATACTTCGTCCTCTACAACAAAAATCTCAGCTCACTAACAACCAATGCGCCCTATCCCTGAAGAACCTCAAAGAAAGCCCTAGCCGATTTTCTTCTCCAAAATAACGAAATCTCTACCCCGTTTCGCCCCGCCGAAACCACCCGGTGTTCTAACCTATTTATTATCGCGAAGTCAGGAGACGCAGATGAGCCAGACAGAAAATGGGATTAGCGAAGCCGACGAAATCAAGGTACAAAAAATCCCTAATAAGGTTTATGAGGCTGAGCTGTACCGTTTACAGGGAGAGCTAGGCAAACTACAGACCTGGGTGAAAGCTACCGGAGCCCGGATTGTCATTATTTTTGAGGGACGCGACGCGGCCGGCAAAGGCGGCACCATTAAACGGATGACCGAATATCTTTCCCCGCGAGTCGCCCGGATTGTGGCGCTACCTAAACCGACAGAGCGGCAAGAAACCCAATGGTATTTCCAGCGTTATATCGAGCATCTGCCCGCAGCCGGTGAAATCGTCCTCTTTGATCGTTCTTGGTACAACCGGGCCGGGGTGGAAAAAGTAATGGGCTTTGCCCGCCCCGAACAGGTGCAACTTTTTATGCGGCAATGCCCGATTTTTGAACAAATGCTGGTAGAAGATGGCATTTATCTGCGTAAATACTGGTTCAGCGTCTCAGATAAAGTTCAATATAAACGTTTCGAGTCCCGATTGGGTGACCCTTTGCGCCAATGGAAACTCTCCCCCATGGATTTAGAATCCATCACCCGCTGGGAAGATTACTCACGCGCCAAAGACGACATGATGGTACATACGGATACTTCCGTCGCGCCTTGGCATCACGTACTGTCTGACTCGAAGAAGCAGGCACGCTTGAATATGATTCATCATTTCCTCAGCTCTATCCCCTACACAGAGATTCAAAGCGAGGCAGAGCCGATAAAACTTCCCCCACGTCCCGACTCCAGTGGATACGTACGCCCCTCGGTAGCAGTTTCCAAGTATGTTCCTGATTTTGCGGGTGAGGTTGCCAAACAACACAAGAAAAAGAAGCTTGCGGGCACCGAAGAAGATTTAAAGAAATATCGCGATCACGAAAACTAGCTACCCTGCCCTGCTCCGTTCCCACCAGACTCTTCTGCGTTCACGCTGATTAAAGGTGATTTGATTAGCTTTAACCGTTCGCGCTCTTATCCTGCGGAAAATCTGACTGTTTTTCATTTTGAAGCTTTTCGCGAGAGTTTCCGCTAAGACCGCTATGTTCGTTTCTGCCAATAATTGCTTGATTAATCGCCACTTCGCGCGTCACTTTCGTCAAGCGACGCTCGGCTGCGTTACGCTGCTTAGCTTGCACCAACATATTGTAAAGCACCAGTAGTACCAGTAAATACAGCAAAAGATCTGCGCCGCGCCCGACCCCTAAGAATCGGGCAATTTTCGTGGTAATTTCCGGGAAAATAACCGCAATCACCGCAGCAACTGCAAAACCTAATATTCCCAGGCGACGCCAGGCGGTCTGTTTTGCCCCCAGGTTGGCTTTGAACATATAGAGGGAAATTGCCAGCACCAGAACAATCAGCAAGATTTTTATTAGCATCTTCAACCCCTATTTGACGAGCAATTCGGTAAGGATATTTATGGAGTTAAGCAGAGATTGCCCCTTGGATTTGGAATACTCCGTGTAGCGAATCAGTACACTGTGTTCCGCCCAAGGCAGTCCGGTCCGCGCCAGTTGCGCGACAATCTCAGAGGCGTGCGCCATCCGGTTTTGCAGCAAGCTCACCTGCTCGAATGCATCCCGTCGCAAAACCCGCAAGCCGTTATGGGCATCGGTCAGCTGCATACCGGTACGGTTGGCAGTCACCCGCGCTGCGGTTTTTAACACCAATCGTTTCAACCAACCCACCTGGGTTTTAGGAGATAAAAATCGAGACCCGAACACTATTGCCAAGTCCTCGTTTTCGGCTTGCTCCACCATGGCGAGGGCGTCCTCTACCCGGTGTTGCCCGTCAGCATCAAAGGTGACTAGGTATTTCGCCGGGGTAAAAGCACGTACGTATTCAATCCCCGTTTGCAGTCCCGCGCCTTGCCCCAGGTTCACGGGGTGGCGAATAACGGTGGCACCGCTAGCAGCTGCCTTCTGCGCGCTTCGGTCGCGAGAACCATCATCTACGCAGATCACGTGGGGAAAAACTGGCAGAAGTTCAGACAGCACTTCACCTATCACTTGTTCTTCGTTATATATGGGGATAATCACCCAGGTGTCATCTCTAGCTGCCATACCCCTACGATTCCCTCTTTCCCCTGAGGATTAATTTACGACTTACAGGATACCAATCATGCAGGAGTTTTCTTATAGATGTAAAGGGCTCTGACACTTATAATGGTGGTGACATAGGGACGAGACCCAAGAATCGTTAGATTTTAGGAGCTATCTGCTCCCACCAGAAAAAGAAGGTTACTTTACTTATGAGCGCTAGTTTTATTCCCGCCGCTAAACCCATCATTGGCGATACGGAACGCGCCGCGGTGGACGCGGTTTTAAAATCCGGCATGGTGGCGCAAGGTCCGCGAGTAGCAGAGTTTGAAGAAAAGTTCACTGCTCAAATGGCTAGCGGCGATGGTCAGCAGTCAGTAATGGTTAATTCGGGCACTTCCGCTTTGCACGTGGGGCAGCTGGCTGCCGGGATCAAACCTGGCGACGAAGTAATCGTCCCCTCCTTTACTTTCGCGGCCACCGGGAACTCAGTAGCGATTATTGGCGCAACCCCGGTTTTTGCTGATATCGAGGACGACTATTTCTGTCTGGATCCGGAATCGATTGAAGCTTCCATTACCCCGAAGACTCGCGCTATCTTGCCGGTTCACCTTTACGGACACCCGGCGAACATGACCGCCATCATGGATATTGCTAAACGTCACGACCTGTTAGTATTCGAGGACGCCTGCCAAGCTCACGGTGCTACCTGGAACGGTCAGCAGGTGGGTACTTTCGGGGCTTTCGGGGCTTTCAGCTTCTACCCCACCAAGAATATGACTGCCGGCGAGGGCGGGGCGATTACCACCGGGGACGGTGAACTGGCACGTGAAGCCCGGATGATTCGTAACCAGGGCATGGAACAGCGCTATGCGAACGAACTGGTGGGTCTAAATAATCGGATGACCGATATTAACGCCGCTATCGGCTTGGCGCAGCTGTCTCAGGTTGCCGGCTGGATGGAAAAGCGCCGCGCCAACGCGAAGTTCTTAAACGAGAATCTGCAGGGGGTCACGATTCCCCCGGTAGCTCCAGAGGCTGAGCACGTTTACCACCAGTACACTATCCGGGTCAGCGAGGACCGTGATGGTTTCGCTGCTGCTTTGAAAGATGAATACCAGGTTGGTTCCGGCGTGTACTACCCGATTCCCAACCATCGCCTGCCCTCCCTCGCGCCCTATGCACCGGGACTGGAACTGCCGCACACCGAGAAGGCAGCGAAGGAATGCCTGTCGCTACCGGTTCACCCCTCCCTCTCGCAAGGCGATTTGGAGCGGATTGTGGAAGCGGTAAACAAACTAGCCAAGGCGGGTGCATAAAACATGGCGAACCTGCGTTACGGAATTATTGGTATCGGCTCGATGGGCCGGCACCATGTACGTAATATCCGCGAGCTGCCCGGCGTAGACCTGGTAGCGATGGCGGATCCAGCTGGCGATAAGTTCGGGGTTGCCGAGGGGATGAATCTCCTCCCCGATATTGATGCCTTGATTGCGCAAGGGCTAGATGCCTGCGTAGTGGCAGTTCCTACGGTTTTCCACGAGGAAACCGCGTTGAAACTAGCCGAGGCTGGGGTACATACCCTGGTAGAAAAGCCACTTTCTACCGATGCAGAATCCGGGGAAAGGATTGTAAAAGCGTTCGCGGATGCTTCTTTGGTCGGTGCCGTGGGATACGTGGAACGCTGCAACCCCGCCCTCCTGGAAATGAAGAAACGGATTTCTGCGGGACAGTTGGGCGAGGTTTACCAGATTTCTACCCGCCGCCAATCTCCGTTCCCGGCGCGGATTTCGGATGTGGGGGTAGTCAAGGATTTAGCTACCCACGACGTGGATTTAACTGCTTGGGTGGCGGGTTCTAACTATGTGTCAGTGTCGGCGGTGACCGCTTACCGGTCTGGTCGCGAAAATGAGGACATGGTCAATGTGGTCGGCAAACTGGAAAACGGGGTGCTGGTAAATAACCTGGTGAACTGGCTTTGTCCCTTCAAGGATCGCAAGACCATTGTGATTGGCGAAAAGGGCGCACTGGTCGCTGATACCCTCATGGGTGACCTTACGTTTTATCGTAACGGCTCCTTACCGGTGGAATGGACTCAGGTAGCTAACTTCCGCGGGGTTTCCGAGGGCGAAGTTACCCGCTACGAACTAGCCAAACGCGAACCGCTGCGGGTAGAGCATGAACACTTCCGGGACGCTATTTTAGGAAAAGGCAGTGAGCATGTCTCTATGTCCGAGGCGCTGCAAGCTCTGAAAGTAACAGAAGAAATTCTTAAATCTGCTAAACAGCGCTGACCAGTCTCTGCCCTCTAGAGTACTTGGGTATGATGCCTATATGTGTTCGACTCCCAAGATACTGGTTATTTCGTTTTCGGATATTCAGCGCGATGCTCGGCTGTTGCGACAGCTCAGCGTGGTGAAAGATTTCGGACACGTAACTACTTTGGGGTATGGCAAGCAGCCAGTGGGCAGTGATGAGCACCTGCAAGTTCCTAGCGAACTGCCCTCGCTGCCACAAACCATTCCGGGAGTGCTTAAACTAGCGTTGCATTTACATAGGGCAAGCGAGTTCGCTGCCCCTGCCTTAAAGCGTGCCCGTGAGCTGCTGCGCGATCGCCAATTCGACCTGGTAATCTCTAATGATGCTCGAGCCTTGCCGGTGGCTTTCTATGCCGCTGGCTCCTCTACCCCGGTGTGGGCAGATCTACATGAATGGGCACCCGAAGAGCGAACCCATATCGCCTCTTGGCGAATTTTAGTTGCCCCCTATATTCGCTATATCTGCAAGAAATATCTTCCTCGCACCAGCGCTCAAACTACGGTTGCCGGCAGGATTGCGCATTTGTATCAGGAAACTTTTGGTGTCCAACCCCTGATAATGCGAAACTCCTGTCCCCTGCAAGATTTAGAACCAAGCAAAACCAACAGCGAACAGATTCGCTTAGTTCATTCCGGGGGTGCAGTTCCCGGTCGGGCTTTAGAAACCACTATCAAAGCGGTTGTAGCTGCGGGAGAGCGCTTCACCCTGGACTTGTACCTGGTTCCAGCAAATGATGGTGGCAAGTACCTGCGCGAACTAAAATCCCTTGCTGAGGGATCGCCGCGTATCGTGTTCCACGATCCGGTAAAACCGGCAGAACTACCGAAAACCCTCAATCAATATGATGTCGGGGTGTTTTGGATTCCCCCCTTCAACACCAATGCTCGCCTAACCCTGCCCAACAAGTTATTCGACTTTGTACAAGCCAGATTAGCAGTCGCAGTCGGTTCCACAGTAGAAATGGTCGATGTAGTTAAACAGTACGATTTAGGAATAGTTTCTTCCGGCTTCTCAGTGGAACAGATTGTTGAATCTCTAAACACTTTAACCTCCGAAAACATTGCGGTCTATAAACAAAACGTAGATGCGGCCGCAAGGGACTTAAGTTTCGATAAAGACGCGGAGGTTGCGAGGAGTATTATCAGGGAACTGTTAGGAAGCAACCGTTAGCTAATCTGGGTTTTAAGACCCTTGGTTTTATCACCTTAGGTATCGTTTAGCAGAGAAGCTAGGAAGCAGGGAGGAAGTAGTGCAAATAAAAAGCATTCGGGAAAAACTCCTTGCTCTTCTACGCCGCAGCACGTTCCTAAACAATGTCCTAACCCTGGTGACAGGAACTGCTATCGCCCAGGCAGTTGGAATTGCGCTGGCAATTCCTTTGGCACGCCTATACACCCCTAGCGATTTTGGGCATTTCGCCATCTTTTCTTCAATCTCTGCTTTTGCCGCTACCATTGCTTCCCTGCGCTACGACCTGGCAATAGTTTTACCAAAATCAGATTCGGTAGCGAAACAAGTTCGCCGCCTAGCGCGCAGATGTATTCTGCTAACTTCCATTTTGACTTCGATAATCTGTATTGTAGGCGCCGACTGGGTTGGGAAAACCTACCAATCTCGTCCTCTAACCATCTGCCTGTTTTTTGCTGGTATCTCAGTCTACGAGGTTGCAGAACTGTCTAACGTACAATACTGGCTGACCCGGAAAACTGAATACAAATTAATTGCGCAAAACCGGGTAATCCAAACCACAGGCGTAGCTGTTTTACAATTAGGATTCTTTTTCCTCTTCCCTTCGGTGGTCGGTTTGTTCCTGGGAACTATTACCGGACAGGCTTTAGCCCTCATGCTTTTACTGTGGAACACCCGGAAGGACTTGCGCCTGGACAAAGGCGAAAATCTTCCTTCCCTGCGGGAGTTAGCGGTTCGCTACCGTAAAATGCCACTCCTCAACGGCCCCAATGTGATGGTTGATGCCCTACGCAACAACGGAATGAATCTCATAGTAGGTTTATCCGGGGCCGGGGTTTTGGGTCAATTCAGCAAGGCGCAAGGAATATTGCAGGTACCGATGGGGTTCATTACTGCTTCGGTGACCCAGGTGTTTTACCAAAGAATGGCGATAGTAAAACCGGGGGAAATGCTCCCCCTAGTAAAGAACGTAACCAAGAAATTAACTGTCTTCGCTATCCCGGTGTTTACGCTGGTGTTTATCCTCGCTCCCTGGCTTTTTGTTTTCCTCTTTGGTCCGCAGTGGGATCAGGCAGGTTACTATGCACGCGCCCTCACCCCCTGGATTCTGGTAACCGTGCTTACCTCCCCAATTTCCAATATTTTCATAGTTACCGAAACCCAGGAACGAATGCTGGTTTTCGCGATTTTTTATTGCGCGGTTCCCTTAGCGATTCTGTTCTTCTCGCCCCTCGCCATGCTTACAACCGTTGTTATCATGAGTTTGACCATGGCGGCGATGCTGCTCTTCATGTTGGCGATGGCGTTTAAGGTAGCCAAAAAGTTTGACCTGGGGTTACTGACGCGCAATCCCTCTGCCTAAACCTGGTTCTTTACTAGGGCAGTTAAACATAGAATGATTCTATGAAGATTCTGTCTGTTGTTGGTGCGCGCCCCCAGTTCGTTAAACTTGCCCCCATTGCAAAAGCGATAGAAAAGCAGGGAGCGGAGCACATTATTGTGCATACCGGGCAGCATTATGACCCGATGTTATCGGATGTTTTCTTCCGCGACTTAGAAATTCCTGACCCAGACGAGCATTTAGGGATAGGCAGTGGCAACCACGGCGAACAAACCGGGAAAATGCTAATCGCCATTGAACCGGTCTTGCGGAAATATCAACCAGATTGGGTTTTAGTTTACGGCGATACTAACTCTACTTTGGCCGCCGCGGTCGCAGCGGTAAAGCTGCATCTACCGCTCGCTCATTTAGAGGCGGGGCTACGCTCTTTTAATCGCCGAATGCCCGAGGAACACAACCGAGTTTTAACTGATCATGCTGCCGACCTGCTGCTAGCTCCTACTGCGGTTGCGGCGAAGCATCTTAGTAACGAAGGACTAGCGGAGCGAACCGTAGTAGTCGGTGACGTAATGACCGACGTAGTTTTACAGGTAAAAGAGCAGGTAAAAGAGAAGCCTTCTCCGATTATGGAAGAATTTGGTTTTTCTGAGGGCGCGTATCGGCTCGCCACTATACACCGCCCCGATAACACCGATGATAAAAATCGGTTAGAGCAAATCCTTGATTCTCTTGCCGATCTGGATTTGCCGACAGTCATCTTGGCACACCCCCGCCTGGTGGCGAAGTGCAAAGAGCACGATATCAAGCTTTCCCGCGGAAATCTTTTGGAGCATCGTCCTCTCGCTTACCCGGAGCTGGTAGCTTCCGCCCTGCATTCGGCGGGAGTGGTAACCGATTCCGGAGGGCTACAAAAGGAAGCATTCTTGTTGGGAACCATGTGCACCACCGTACGTCCGGAAACTGAATGGGTAGAGACCGTAGAACTGGGGTGGAACCAGCTAGTAGAACCGGGAGCTGCCCTGGTGAAAGCAGCCCAGCGCCCTCCGGCAAAAGCTACCGACCAAGCCCCTTACGGAGACGGCAAAGCAGCCGAGGTCGTGGTTGAAACTTTAAGTAACTGGCAAGGCTAAGATTAAAATGCGTGTTTTATGGATTCCCTCCTGGTATCCAACCGCTGATAATCCCGCGAATGGAAGTTTCTTCGCGGAACAGGTTGATATGCTTCGCACCTGCGATATGGACGTGAGGGTGGCGGTCACGACCAGTGCTACCATCAAACAAGTAGAGCAGCAGGAAGCCCTGAAATTAGTTCCGATTCCCGATGGATGTTCGATTGCGGTTCCTGCTATCCCCAGATCTATCGTTCCCGGAGATACCGCTATTGCACGGCTGGCAGCTAATAAAATAGCAGCATTCTTTGATGAGCAAATCTGGATACCAGATGTTATCCACGCACACTCTGTTTTTCCGGCGATTCTAGTAGCACGACAACTAGCGCGTATTTGGAAGGTTCCTTTTGGGATAACTGAGCACCGCCCCTCGACTCTTAGGATTAATCCCAAAGGTTTTCGCTATAAAGCCATCAGGGAAGCGGTAACTAAAACTGCATTTCGTTTTACGGTTTCTGATGATATGGCAAGTGCGCTCACCACCTTTTATGATTCGAAACCGTTTATTGCCTGCCGCCTGCCAGCTGCAAGTAGTTTTTTCTATCAAGACCTTTACAGTGGATTTTCCGAAAAATTCACCTTTGGTCATGTTTCTTCTCTGGATAGCAATAAGTGTCCCGTAAACATTCTTCAAGCCTTTTCACAATTGGAAAGCGCTACCGGATGTGAGCTGAAAATCGCGGGAGGTAGCCAAAAGGAAATCAGTGAGCTAAAGACATTGGCAGAAGAATTAGGAATATCTACCCGGGTGACGTTTTTGGGACAGCTTCCCAGGGAGAATATGCCAGAGCTGCTGTCTAAACTGGACTGTTTTATTTTGGCTTCCACCCGAGAAGCTGGGGGCACCGTTCTTTCAGAGGCACAAGCATGCGGAATCCCCTGTATCTCTACAACTACTCCGGCAGGAAACTTCGCTATTAACTCTCTCAATGGTTCCCTTATTCCTGTCGGGGATATTACCAGTCTCATAAACGCTATGCAGCATCACTTAAATCTGGGGAAACCCAGTATAAAGCTGCGGGCGACAATCAGGGAGCAGGCGTGCGATGCCTGTTCTCCGCCGGCTTTCGCCAAAATCCATAGCAACTGCTACCAACAAGTCACCGCAGGGAATCAACGCTGTTAGAGCTATTACAGATGAGAAAGAGTGTCGGCTACGGCTTGCGCCCGTGATTGCCAGGTTTGAGACTTTGCGACTTCCCTAGCGGTGGCGGCTTTTTGAGCTATCTCGGACGGATTTTCTGCTAAATGATTCAAAAGATTCCCAATCGCCTCTCTGTCATAGGGAACTACCCAACCAGCACCAGTTCTTGCCACTAGCTGCGCTACATAAGTACCAGCACTAGCTAAGACCGGTTTCCCTCTGCCTAGATATTCAAAAAGCTTAAACGGAGCAGCAAAAGCTCTATACTTTTCCGGTTCCAAAGCCAATAAGCCGATACCAGCCCATTCATATTGGCTGTCCAATTGATCTTTTTCAGCATGAACTATTTCTATGTTTTCAGCGTCCTGAAGATTATATTCGACTTTTACTTGTTCCCAGTCTTTGTTACGTACACACAGACGCATACGGGCATCAGAGCCCCGCACTGCCTCACAAACTTTATGTAAACGATAGTGGGCTCCCATTCCCCCGACATAGAATATATTGCACTCGTCTACCACCGGAGAATCAACTACTTCTGCTCCCGGAGGTAACTCGGCAACCGGTTTGAAACCCGTTAAATCTAGGTATTCCCCCATCGCTTTTGACGGCAAGAACAGCTGCACTTTATTGCGCCGATAAATAAACCAATCCAGCCGTTGGAATAGGTCGGTTACCCGATTCCAGACAGTTGTCGAAGTCTGTAAATCTTTTCGGAATCTCCAATATACATCCCGGTAAAACACCCCGACTGGGATACCATGCGCTTTACAAATCTGGTGAATAGAGTGGTCAAGAAAAGGGGCAATCCCTTTTTTCAAAGAATCAGCGAACAGGTTTGGCTGCGTAGAGTTCTCAAAATAAAGAAAATCGTATTTCACTCCTCGTTGCAGCGACTGCCGTAGCTGCTTCTTTAGGCTGCGCCGACGGGAGACATCACCGCTTAAGTCAAAGACTTCGTACCCTAAACGCGAAAAAGCCTCGCGCATAATCCGAGGACGTAACCGGGAAGCCGAATTTGCAGTCTCTGGGATTTCATAGGGCGCATGAAAAATCATTCGTTTTACCAAAGATAACTCTCCAACAGGCTAGATTAACCAATAGTAGTATTCTGCCACACCGCCCTAAGGAAAATCCCTAGGTGTTAGCATGGAGCAGATTAGGTCTCTAACGAAGAAAAGGAAGGCAGTGGGCACAGTTACAACTGTTGGAATGAGTGCTAACTGGGCACAGTTAGATTCCGACCCTCAAGAAAACATACAGGTAAAATCCCTGCTAGAAATAGATACCACTCCCCTCAGAGGTGGTATTAACCCTGACAACTGTATCAAGATGCGACAAAACTGGGCTGCCCTGCAAATAGGTAAGCACGGGGCTATCTTGGCTACTGATCCTCTCCGCTCTTTCCCTCTATATTGGGCTCGAACAAAAGAGGGAGTAGCGATCTCCGATTCTTGCTTCGCCTTGGCAAAGAAAATCGGAGCTCGTCCTAACCGAAAAGTAACAAACTATATGCGGTATACCGGCTTTTGCCCCGGAGAAGAAACATTTTTCGCAGAAATTTCCTGTTTATCACCAGGGACGATTCTACATCTTGATTCTGTCGGGAAAGAAGTATCCAGAGTTTTCTATGACGACAATAGTTTCTCGATCGAACCGGTAATCACCAATGAGTTATCTTTCCGAAAAGAACTGGAAAATAACCTAGATTTAGTGATGAATAGAATGCTGGCAAGCATTGGATCTAGCCGGATTCTGTTACCCCTCTCCGGTGGTTTAGATTCCCGCCTATTAGCTACCTGGCTGGTCAATCAGGGGGTAAACAATCTGCTGGCATTTAGCTATGGGGAATCCGCAAGCCAACCCGAGGCTAAAATCTCCCGGGAGGTTGCCTCGCGTCTGGGGATTCCTTTCGAATTTGTGGAACTCTCTTCCCAAAGAGTACATAGCTACTGGCAACGTAAAGAAACAGCGGAACTGTTACGTTATGCATCCTCCGGAAATGCACTGCCCCATATCCAGGACTTTATTGCCTTGCAAACTTTGCTAGATATAGGGCAGGCCTCACCTGGTGATGTAGTACTTCCCGGTCACACTGTGGTGGGGAATATGCACAACCTGGAGCTGTTAGAGCAGACCAACACTACCTTTAAGGATATAACTCACGCGGTCATCAGTAATCACATGGGTTTAAGATATGGTCGCCCCCCGCAATCTATTCAAAACCAAATGCGGAACGATTTGCGCATATTAGCTAACCATCTTGATTTTGATGGCACTCCCCGCTCTACTCAACGTCTGGTAGAAGCATTTAATCTGCATGAACGGCAAACTAAATACATTAATAATTCGATGAAGATTTATGAATACCTCGGTTTACGCTGGGCGCTTCCGATGTTGGACAGAGAGTTTGCAGCCTGCTGGTTCTCAGGCGCGGTGGAACTAACGGCAAGCAGAGAGTTTTATAAACGCTGGATAAATGCACTCTATGACGCTAAGACCGGTAAATCTAATCCGCTGTATGGGGCTAGCCGACTCCCGATACCCGGCTTTATCCGCCCCCTGGCGATTAAACTCGCCCACCTGACCCACTTTGACGTTTTAGTGTCTCATCTGCGCTCAGTTCATCTCACCATGAATCATCCGCTTGGGTTTACAAAGTATTTACCGAAGATGAATCGGCTAGAACTCGCCTCTCGTCTGTTATTCGAAGGACCAATCATGGGGATTTGGACACGAGAGTTCCTTCACGGCAGATGGCATCAAGATTTAGATATTTTTGACCAGGTCGATAGTTAAGAAAACTTAGTGCCAAACCAGGCGGGAACGAGGAAGAGAAAATGCGGGTTGCCTACACCATCGGGATAGTAAGAGTTCCTCCCACCTATTTCGCGATTCAGCACGCGGAAAAACTGAAAACTAACGTTTCTACGCTCTTCGGTCTGGTTCTGGAAAAAAACGATAATTCAATAAAAACCCCCTTCATCTCGGCGGTTCCAGGCGAAGGTGTAATCTCTTTTCGCAAGCGAGAATACATTGAACCGTTGTTCTTAGGACGAATGAGCAGACAAATAGCTGCTTTCCATCCCGAGATTATTCACCAACATTTCGCTACCTGGGCGATTCCCGCTACGAAGGCGGCAAAGAAAACCGGCGCGCCCTTACTGGTAACCTTGCATGGCGCAGACGTGTTTATGCAGTTATACCCGCCCCGCACCCTAATGCGACGTTGGCATCAAAAAAACTATCTTGCGGTAAACAGGGAAGCAAATAGAATCTTGCCGGTAAGCCGTTATCTAGCCGATAAAGCTATAGAAAGCGGATTACCTGCCAGCAAAATCGAAGTTCATTACCAAGGTATCGACACTGATTTCTTCACTCCCCCGCCGACGCCCTCTGAAAATGAAATTCCCACAGTTTTACACGTGGGGGCATTAAGCCTCGCCAAGGGAATTCCCACTTTAATTAAAGCCTCAAATATATTAACGAGAACCATTCCCCATAAGTTGCTGTTGGTCGGAGACGGACCATTAAAACCAGAGGTATTACAGGCTCAACAACAGTACTCTCATATCTGCTATCTGGGAGCAATGAATCGCGAACAAGTCAAGGAACAGATGCAAAGGAGCAACCTGTTTGTACTGGCCACACAAAAATACCGAGGGTGGGAAGAAGCAGCAGGTCTGGTAACTTTAGAGGCTCAAGCCTGCGGAACCCCAGTAGTTGTTAATCGCTCGGGTGGGGCAGCAGAAATGTTAAGTGCAGACGTAACCGGGTTTACTGCCGAACGCGAAAATCCAGAGTCTTTAGCGCTCCAAATGCAAAAGTTCCTTTCTTTAGATTGCGCCTCCCAAATAGAGATGGGGAAAAAGGCTCGGGAGTTTGTGGTTAATGAAAGGAGTCTTAACTCTTCATGCGACCGATTAATGTCTATCTACCGCTCCCTTTCGTAACGTTTCTGTAGCTGTTTCGATACTAGGGAAAACCTCTGATTATATTTACAGGCGGTAATCTCATAGAGGGTAGCGGTCCCCCCGGAATCAATTTTCCGTAAGGCCGACCAATTGATATTTCTATAGAATCCGGGAGACTGCTCATCCGAATTTTTTGCCAAATTTGATAGGTCGGAATCGTAATAGAAATAGGCAATATGGTGTTTCTTTAGAACATTACAAACTTCCTGGTCACGTCCAATATCAGAAAACCTATTTTTGAGATAGTTTTCAGCTTTATTTGAGGGACGGTAATACAACTGGGGAAAAACAACTTCCTTACCACTGACAGCTTGTGCTAAAGCTGAGCCATTCATGGGATCTCCCAGTATCAAACCTTTATCTAATTTTTCTTCGCGCAGCCGGTAGAGCATAGCTATTTCTTCAGAGCTGGCAACGATGGTAGAAAAAGTGGAGTCAGGGTTATAAGCCATCCGATAATAAGATACCTTAGCTATCACTCCCAGGGGAATGGTGATTGCCAGAGCTAGAGCGCTAATCCCATAGAGAAGCGGTGTAAATTTATTCATGGAAATTTTCAGATACTTGCTAACTCTTTGCGGTAGCACCGAGAAACAGGCGGAAACTCCCAAAGCCATGATTATGATCTGGGGAACAGCTAAAGCACTCAAGGCGCGATAAGGACTCATGTACCATATACCCCCCAGAATCGTAAGGGGGAATATGCGCCACATGGTAGATAGCACCACCAGCGACATTGTCCCCCAGGCACAGGTGACAACTATCGCAGATTTGCCAAAATGGCGCACAAATACCATACCCACAAGGGTTAGCAGTAAACACAGGAGCGCCAATATTTGCCGGCTCCCTCTTACCAGAGCAGAAACCGGAATAGGATTGGCAGAACCCAAAGATAGAATTTTAAAAAATGCCGATAGGGTCACATTGGGAGTGGTCTCGTAAGCGGTTGCCATCCGGTGAAGGGTGCCTAAAATATAACCGTTAGACATTATGGTCACAGCTACCACTACCAGCAGAGCCGCCAAGCCGCTTCCTACTCTGGCTAAGGTTTTCGCTCGCTGCTTCGCGGAAAGCGCTTTTAACCGCTGCCAAAGCATATATAGCAAAGATCCTAGTCCCAGCATACAGACGTTGAAAAGGAAAGACGGATGCACTAGACACAGGGATAACACCAATGAGCTAACAAACACTATACGCATCACGCGGTCATACAGCGCCCTGGGATAAGATATCCGAAGTAGAAATACAAAGCCTGCCCCTAGGGACGGCAAGCAGGCAACAGCCAGAGAATTTGGGAAAACCGGGTAAGCGCCTTGCAAATAGGTGGGAAAGACACTCACAAAACTTGAGCAAATCTGCGTAGCCAATACTATACCTGGACGTTTTGGGAACAGCCCATATGCAAGCAGAGATAACCCTAGAACCCAAAGTACTCCTACTACGACGTGCATACTGTTCACGCCGCTAACAATGGTGTCTTTCGTGGTAAATAGAGACACAAAATCATGCCAACCACTCGGGTAAATAGTTTTAGTGGTCTCTAAACCATACATTCGGGTTGCCCCACCGAAGGTTGAACCATTTCCAGATTTTAGGATGTTCCAAACCAGATTCATGTGGAAAGTCGAATCAATCTGCTGTATCGGGCTCCGAACAGAAGTTGCGAAATAGAACGGAATGATTTGTAGGATACAAGCTACAACCCCGGTAGGAAGAAGCCACCGCGGTGGAGCAGTCACGTGCACCGGCTGGCATTTTCGCGACAGGAGATAAGCTGGAATGAAACTTAAAGCAGTCATTAACGAAAAACTAGCAATCCCCCATCGGATTCCCGCTAAATCAGCTAATACTGCGCCTAATGCACAAATAGATAAGCTAATCAGTGGGGCGAACGCCCAGGCTGCAACCCCTTTTATCCGTGAAATTCGTGCCAGGGACAGACCGGGAATATAAAGAATCAGTAAGGAACAAGTTACTTGCAGCAGGTAGACCTGAAACACTAATTCTCCTAGCAGTAGTCTTTAATGAATACTTTTCTCTATTACCGATTAGGATTTTAACGATTCCCGGCGAGAACCTTAGCAACCGCCCGAGAGGATGCTCTCAAGGAACGATTATTAACTACCCATTGTCGCCGTTGCTCCCGGTTCTCAAGTGTGCTTTTTCCCGCATCGAAATCGCTAAATACCTTGCTGATACTGCTAACCGAATAATCGGCGCAAAACCCTAAAGAATTATCAACGATGTCTACCCTAGCCGGACCAGACCCCGCATAGATTACCGGAGTTCCACATGCCAAGGTAGACAGGACTTTCGTGGGGTAGGCATGGTCGTATCCGACACCGGTTTTTATAGATACAAGCCCCGCATCCGCGCCCGCTATCCAACGCGCAGTTTCACCTGGAGGAAGCGTTTGTAGGACGTGAACTCGTCCTTTCAAATCCGGTTGTTCGGCCTGTTCTTTAAGTAAATCCCAGTCACTGCCTTTGCCAAGAAACACTAGATGATGAGGAATGTTATCAATCACCTGAGCCAGAGCAGAGATAAAGATGCTGGCACCTTGCCATTCGGAAGCAGTGCCGGTGTAAATAAAATAGGGCGCATCTGCCAATCCATTATCTTCTCTCTCAGTGCGAGATAACGGCTTAACTTCGTTGGTAAAGGTATCAGTATCGATTCCGTTGGGAATAAGATATACAGACTTTGCTCCCATTGTGCGCGCAGTCTCAGCGATTTCTTCATTAACCGCGATTACTGCCGCCGCGCCCCGAACCGCAAATGTCTCTAAGGCTTTCACCGCAGTTACCACAAGTTTGGGGGCGAAGGACGCACTGGCAGCTCCCCACAAATCCGGCAAGTAATACACATAGGGAACGCCCAGAATCCTCTGGGCTATCCGCATAAAAAACCCGGTAGTAGGAGGGGGTTCCACTAAAGTTACGGCAGCGCGAGGCGAGAACAGGACTCGAAAAAATGCCGGTATATCAAAACTCAGATATTGCAGATACCCGCGTACGTAACCTTCCTTATCGCGCAGTACCGGGAAACGCCGTACCCTACCTTGATCATTAGCGGCTGCTCCCGGGGGCGCGGTAGTGGTCACTACCTCAACTTCTACGCCTTTGTCACGTAGAGCCTGAGATACGCCCGCTAAACGAAAAGACGCAGCTGCCGCCTCAGGCAAAAAAATTCTTGAAACTATTCTGACAAAGCCACGACGTTTACCCAACAAAACTCCCTTGCCTAGATTTCTCGCAGCTTATTATCGCAAACTTCGCGAAAACGCTTGCCGGACTGGGGACACTCAAATATACCCTCTTCGCCCGGAACGGGCTGCAATTTCACCCCTGCTGGCCCCACCCAGCCGATACGGCGCGCCGGAACCCCGGCCACCAGGGCGTATTCTGGAACATCTTTGGTGACCACTGAACCGGCCGCTACCAACGCCCAGCGTCCGATAGTTACCGGTGCCACGCAAACCGAGCGCGCGCCAATAGCTGCCCCCTGCTTAATGGTGACCCCTACCTGTTCCCAGTCGGAGGCCGACTTAATTGAGCCGTCCTCATTAATCGCCCGGGGGAAATGATCATTGGTCAGCACTACCGCCGGCCCGATAAATACCCCATCCTCTAGAGAAGCCGGTTCATAAACTAGGGCATAGTTTTGCACTTTGCAGTTATCGCCCATGTGCACGCCCTCGCCGATATAGGCACCGCGCCCGATAATACAGTTCTTACCCAGCTGGGCGTGTTCGCGCACCTGAGCCAAATGCCAAACGCTAGAGCCTTCCCCAATCTGTGCTTCGGGGGAAACATCTGCACTATCAACTATGCGGGTCATAAAACCTCCAATGGTGAGTTTTCTTCCTCTTACCCTAACGCAAGAACACAAGTGCAGTTAGCATGCTTAGAATATAAATAAACTTAATTCATCGCTATTATTTTGGAGCTTTCATGCGCGTAGCAGTTGTGGCAATGGGAAAAATCGGCTTACCCCTAGCGGTACAGTTTGCCTCTAGCGGACAGGACGTGATTGGGGTCGATGTTAATGCAAAGACCGTTGAGCTTATTAACCAAGGTAAAGAACCTTTCCCTGGGGAAGCCCACCTGCAAGAAAAACTCTCCGAGCTAGTACCGGCTGGCAAACTCCGCGCAACCACCAACTACGCAGACGCTATCCCTAACGCAGATGCCATCGTTTTGGTAGTTCCCCTGTTTGTTGATGACGAAACCTGGCAACCAGACTTCGGTTGGATGGATAAGGCTACTCGCTCCTTAGCAGAGCACCTAACCCCCGGAACCTTAGTTTCCTATGAAACCACCCTGCCGGTGGGTACTACCCGTAATCGTTGGAAGCCCCTGATTGAAGAGATTTCAGGGCTAAAAGAGGGCGAGGATTTTCATTTAGTATTCTCCCCCGAGCGGGTATTAACCGGACGAGTATTCCAGGATTTGCGCCGCTACCCCAAACTGGTAGGCGGGCTATCTGAAGCAGGTACCCAGGCAGCAATCAAGTTCTATGAAAGCGTCCTCCAGTTTGATGAGCGTCCCGACCTGCCTCGTGAAAACGGGGTTTGGGATATGGGTAACGCCGAGGCCGCCGAGATGGCAAAACTCGCAGAAACCACCTACCGGGACGTTAATATCGGGCTGGCTAACCAGTTCGCCGTCTACGCGGACAAAGTCGGTATTGACGTGCAAAAAGTAATAGATGCTTGCAACTCGCAACCATATTCCCACATTCACCGCCCCGGGATTGCGGTGGGGGGACACTGCATTCCGGTTTACCCGCGTCTGTACCTGTCTACCGACCCTGACGCTACCGTGGTTCGCACCGCGCGTACCTATAACGCCGGAATTCCCGAATACGTAGTATCCCGGGTAGAGGAAGTGCTGGGCGATTTGAAAGACCTCAAAGTGGCGGTACTGGGGGCTTCCTACCGGGGGGCAGTTAAAGAAACCGCGTTCTCCGGAGTGTTCGCTACCGTTGATGCCCTGCGCAAACGAGGAGCAAAAGTACTGGTACATGACCCCATGTTCAGCGACGAAGAACTAGCAGGATTCGGCTGGGAGCCCTACCACTTCGGGGAAGAAATCACCGCCGCCATCGTGCAAGCTGACCATGCAGAGTACCAATCCATCAGCGCAAAAGACTTACCCGGCATCAAATTATTATTTGACGGTCGCCGGATAACCAATCCTCAGCTATGGAAAGGTACCCCCCGCATGGTCATCGGAAATCGGGCTTCCCAATAAAGCGAATACCCCGATTTTTACTGTTTAAGCACCTGGTGATAGCTGGCTAAATCTAGTACTCCGTTACCGGAAACTCCGATTAGCACTACCTGCCCGTCCTTAGCTTCGCCGGAGCGGATAAAGTCCAAGGCTCCCGCAATCGCGTGAGTGGATTCAGGAGCCGGAATAATTCCTTCTGCCCGAGCAAATTGTAATCCGGCAGCAAAAGTTTCTTCCTGCGGGTATGCTCGAGCTTCCATGAGCCCTAGATGGTAGGCATGGGAAATCATCGGAGCCATACCGTGATAACGCAAACCTCCAGCATGGATGGGATCGGGAACGAAATCATGCCCCAAGGTGTACATCTTCATCAAGGGTGTCAATCCGGACGCATCCCCATAGTCGTAACGGTATTCTCCCTTGGTGAGCGAGGGACAGGCTGCCGGTTCACAGGCAACTACCCGGGTTTTGGTATTGTCTCGAATGTTGCTACCAATAAATGGGGTCGCCAAACCCCCTAGATTAGAACCGCCACCTGCGCAACCAAATACCAGGTCAGCCCCAGATTCTCCCGCTTTAGATAGTTGTTCTTGTGCTTCTAGACCGATAACGCTCTGGTGGATAAGAACCTGGTTCATCACCGAGCCCAAAGCGTAATGTGCCTGGGGGTCGGACACCGCAGATTCCACCGCTTCCGAAATCGCCATTCCCAAAGAACCGGTGGTGTCGGGATGCTCCGCGAGAATTTTACGTCCCGACTCGGTTAGCTCCGAGGGCGAGGCGTGGCATTTTGCGCCATAAACTTCCATTTGCAAGCGCCGATAAGGCTTGTGGTCATAGGAAGTACGCACCTGCCACACTTCACATTGCATCCCCAACATCGAGCATGCCATAGCCAGGGAGGCTCCCCACTGACCAGCTCCGGTTTCGGTAGTCAGTCGCTTAATTCCCGCAACGGCATTGTAATAGGCTTGGGCGATAGCTGAGTTAGGTTTATGGGAACCGGCAGGTGAGTTGCCCTCATATTTGTAGTAGATACGGCATTTAGTACCTAATTCACGCTCTAGGTTATGGGCGCGGTAAAGCGGAGCCGGTCGAAAATTGGTGTAAAGCTCGCGAATCCGTTGCGGAATCTCTATATAGCGTTCCTTACTCATTTCCAGTTCGATTAGTCCCGGAGGAAACAGGGGCTGCAAATCCTGAGCAGTTATCGCTTCTTTGGTCTGGGGATTCAGATAAGGAGGCATCGGCTCTGGAAAATCAGCGGCAAGATTGTACCAATGGCTGGGAATCTGGTTATCGATGGGGAATCCACCCGGTTTTACCTTGAGATTATCAGTCATTATTACTCCTATCTTTTTGTTCTTTTAACCGCCGCCACCTAGACATAAAAATACCCGCCAGGAGGCGGGTCAATATGCGCATGAGAAAGCAACCCGCCTAAGCGAGCCACCACCACTGGATTTTATTTACCGGTGTCGTTCTCATACCCACACTTTAGCCAAAACGTGAAAGCAACTACAAGCTGTCTCAAAAATTGGTGTTTTCCTTTTTTGGGCTTTAGTCTGAAATCAGCCATCAAGAGCAGTGCAGAGACCTGGCTCGCGCACTGCAGCAACCGGTAAGACGGTGCTAATGCCAGGACCGATGGAAAGGGACTTATGACTAGCGTTAAAACGGATAAACCGCTGATTGAATTGCGGGACGTTTATAAGATTTATCCCCGCAAAAAGCAGGACAAACTACACGCCCTTGATGGGATTTCCTTAAAAATCGGGGCGGGAGAAATCCACGGTATCGTTGGTCAATCGGGAGCCGGAAAATCTACTCTAATCCGCTGTTTAACCGCACTGGAACGTCCAACTTCCGGCGAGATTCTGGTTGCCGGTCAAAACCTTTCTACTCTTTCGGAAAAGCATCTTCGCCAGGCACGTCGCTCTATCGGGATGGTGTTTCAAGCGGCTAACCTGCTCGATTCGCGTACAGCCGCCGGAAATATTGCCTATCCGCTGTATTTGGCGGGACAAAAACGCGGTGAACGTCACGAGCGGGTACAAAAGCTCCTGGATTTGGTGGGGCTGCATGATCGTGGCTCGTCTTACCCCTCTCAGCTTTCCGGGGGGCAGCAACAACGAATAGGGGTCGCCCGGGCACTTGCCGACGAACCCCAAGTATTGCTGTGTGACGAACCTACCAGCGCTTTGGATACGGAATCTACCCAGCAGATTCTGCATTTGATTAAGGATGTTCATGACCGTCTGGGCGTTACCGTTCTGATTATTACCCACGAGATGAGTGTGGTTCGGGAGATTTGCACTCATGTCACCTTGTTAGAGGGCGGGAAAATTGTGCAGACGGGGTCGGTAGCAGATGTAGTCAAAGCGCACTCCTCGCGGCTAGCTAAAGACCTGGTTCCACCCCCTAATGTAGAGGGCGAAGTAACTTTACAGGGTAAAGCGGCCACGGTGGTGGATATTGCGTTTACTTCTTCACCAGGGGTACCTACCGGTTCGAAAGTTATGGATTTGGTTGCTGAGCTGCGGGGCGATATCGTTGCCGGAACTTTTGAAACTGTGGGCACCACTCAAGTTGGTCGCTTGGCTGTAGGGGTAGAATCCACGAGACTGGACGCTTTTATCCGCGAAATGGAAAATCATCACATCTATACGGAGGTGCGAGCATGAGTCTTATCGCTACTACCTCACAGGTTGTGAATATGATGCCCTTAGCCGCGGATAGCTCTGGCCGCTGGTTTTCCAATCCGGTGATTACTAATAATCTGCTGGACGCCACTTTAGAGACGATTTATATGTCTTTATGGGCGGGATTATTCTCGATTCTGTTGGGATTGCCTATTGGTCTGCTGCTGGTGGCGACCGCTCCCGCAGGGCTATTGTCAGGGTCTAAAGTCGCGCGCGTGCTCTACGCAGTGCTGGGATTCATTGTGAATGTGGGACGCTCGTTACCTTTTATCATTTTGATGATTTCGATTATTCCCTTTACTCGCCTGCTAGTGGGCACGACTTTGGGCTGGAAAGCTGCCGTAGTGCCATTAACGCTGGCAGCAGCTCCTTTCTTTGCTCGCCTGGTCGAATCCAATGTCCAGGGAGTGGAGAGTGGCAAATTGGAGGCCGCAAAAATGGCGGGGGCTTCCAATTGGCAGATTATGATGGGGGTACAGGTGCGTGAGGCGCTACCCGCTCTAATCCAATCAGTTACCGTCACTTTGATTTCTTTGATTGGTTATGGGGCGATGGCGGGTACTTTAGGCACCGGCGGTCTGGGCGCTCTCGCTATAAACTATGGTTACAACCAGTTTATGGGTGACGTAATGCTAATCGTAGTCATCGACATCCTGCTAATCGTGGTCATTGTACAGTGGCTAGGAGATATGCTTAGCCGGCTGGTAGATCACCGTTAAGGGAAAACCAGTCGGGGACCTATTACCGCTAATTCTAGCGGTTTTCGTTAAAAGTTATTTTTTCTGGAGTGGCACTTGCTATCCAGGAATCCCCCTCCCTAGTCCATTTCGTAGACGCTGGTGAGGGCGGGTAAGAAAACTTTGTAAACTACCTAAAAACTACTTATAAGGATATTTAAAATGAAAACTTGGAAAAAAATTGTGGCTGCAGCTGGAGCTGCTGGCTTAGCTTTGAGTCTTGCCGCTTGTGGCAGTAATTCTGCTGAAGATGCCAATAAACTGGTCGTGGGTGCTTCCCCTTCTCCGCACGCACAGATTTTGCGTTACGTGGCCGATAACCTGGCGGAAAAGCAAGGTATTCAGTTGGAAGTAAAAGAATACACCGACTATATCCAGCCGAATGAAGCCCTGAACTCTGGGGATTTGGATGCTAACTATTTCCAGACGGTTCCCTACTTTGATGAGGTAACCGCCAAGAATAACTGGCAGTTCGAGCATGGCGAAGGAATTCACCTAGAGCCGCTAGGGATTTATTCCGAAAAAATCAAGGATATTAAGGATGTTAAAGATGGAGCCAAAATCGGAATCATTAATGACACCACCAACCAGGCTCGTGCTCTAAAGCTACTGGCTGATAAGGGATTGATTAAATTACCGCAGGATGAAAAGCAGCAGCTGGTATCGGTTATTGCGAAGTCCAAAGAATACAATCCTCGTGGCTTTGAACTCTCCGAGGTAGAAGGACCACAATTGGTGCGCTCCCTCGCCGACCTAGATATTGCGGTGATTAACGGTAACTTTGCGCTCGGTGGAGGTAAGAAACCCTCAGATGCTTTGATTTTGGAAGCCACTGAGAACAATCCTTCCCTAAATATTCTGGCTTGGAAAAAAGATTCCAAGAAAGCAGAAGCGGTAAAGAAATTAGATGCTCTTTTACATTCGGCAGAAGTTAAATCATTCATTGAAAAACAATACGCAGATAAATCTGTGTTACCTGGGTTTTAAATCTAATACCTAATAGATAAGGGTGGGGGCTTCAGGATTATCCTGAAGCCCCCACCCTTATTAATCACAATCAGTGGCGTGGAATAGAACTTATTTCAACGTCACCGTGCAACCTTTAGCTCCAGCCTTTACATCTCCACTAGGGGAACTGACTGATTCCACCTGAGCTTTTTTAGTAAACACCACAGGGGTAATCGGATCCTTTTCTAGGCTGATTATTTTAGGAACATCTACTCGAACAATCGGTTGTCCGGCACTTACGGTATCGCCTTCGCAGGCGAGTAGTTCAAAACCCTCACCTTTCAGCTGTACCGTGTCAATTCCTACATGTACCAGCACTTCCAGCCCATTTTCGTCCCCGACTATTCCAAAAGCATGTCCGGTTTTGAATAACTTAATTAGTTTTCCAGAAATCGGAGCCAATACTTCTTGAACCTGCTTGTCGGGCTGGACAGCGAACCCTTCACCCAACATTTTTTGAGCAAACACTGGGTCGGGAACCTCTGTCACTGCGTGTAGCTTTCCGCTGAGCGGAGACAATACGGACTGTTTCTTTTTGCCGAAGCCAAACACTGTTTTATTCCTCCTGTTCACCCATGAGCACAGCTGAACTGGACTTTAGCAGCATTGCCATATCGTCGTACACGAACTGAACCTGAGGACCAATCACCACTTGGATTGATTTTTGACCAGGACGAATAATCCCAGCCACTTTGGCCGCTTTAATTACTTTCTCGTTAATCTTCAGCGGATCTTTTACATTTACCCGCAGACGGGTAGTGCAATAATCCAAAGTATCAATGTTCTCTGCACCACCTAAACCATTGAGAATAGTTGCAGCTTGGGAAGAGGGATCAACGTCCTCTAGGTCGGACATATCTAGCTCGTCATCTTCTAGTTCCCGTCCCGGAGTATGCATATTCATTACCCCAATCAAGGCATAGAAAATCACGAAGTACAGAGCGAAGAACACTACGCCCATTACCAGCAACATATACCACTTGTTAGCCACCGGGTTTTGAGCCGATAGGAACATATCTACGAAACCGGCAGAGAAACCGAAACCGGCAGTCCAGTGCATTGCTGCTGCAATCGCGACCGAAACACCAGTCAATAGGGCGTGAACCAGGTAAAGAACCGGAGCTACGAACATGAAGGAGAACTCTAGAGGCTCGGTTACACCGGTAAAGAAGGAGGCTAGCGCGCCAGCCATCATCAAAGCGGCAACGGTCTTCTTCTTCTTATCTTCAGAACGTAGGTAAATAGCCAAAGCAGCGCCCGGCAGACCGAACATCATAATCGGGAAGAAACCAGCCTGGTAACGTCCAACTACCCCAACAACCTCACAGGTATTAGCGGCAGAATCCCAAACGCCAGGACAATCAGCGGCAGTCTTTGCGGCTTCAGCAGCAGCAATAGTTGCCCCGCCACCTAGGAACTTGCCGATGTCATCAATCCCGACAACATCAAACCAGAAAATAGAGTTCAAAGCGTGATGTAGACCAGTGGGGATTAACAACCGGTTTACAACGGCGTACAGACCGGCACCGATAGCCCCCATACCTTGAATCCATTGACCGAAGTTGAACAGAGCCGAGTACAGTAGCGGCCACAGTACGAACAGAATCCCCGCTAATACGATCGAGAATAGCGAAGTAAGGATAGGAACCAAACGGCGTCCCGAGAAGAATGCCAAGAAATCAGGCAACTTGGTCTTGTGGAAATGGTTGTAAACCCAAGCAGCTAGTAGACCTACCAGGATACCAATCAAGACGTTCTTGTCATTGATTGCCGCCCAACCTTGAGAAGCCCAATTCAGAGCAGCATCGCCCTCAAGCTTCGTTAAATCTACGCCCTTGTAAGAGGCTACGGCGTCCTGTCCAACTACCAGTTTAACCGTGGCATATCCCAAGAAACCGGATAGTGCAGACGCACCGTTATTATCTTTTGCTAAACCGAATGCTAGGGCGATAGCAAACAACCACCCCAGGTTGTCCAGTACCGCTCCACCGGCTTTAATCAACACGTAGGCAGCTACGTTATTAGCGCCCCAACCTGTAGGGTCAATCCAGTAACCGATACCCATGAGGATTGCAGCTACGGGCATTACTGCCACAGCACCCATTAGGGCACGACCAAAGCGTTGCAGCCCTGCCATTGCTCTATCTTTCATTATTCATCCTTTTGTCGGATAACCGCTTCGCGCCTTGCGATACGGCTTTTAAATCTTCGCACCAACCATGTAAAAACATCGCCAGATAGGCAATTTCGCCTGTAACCTGCGATGTTAATGGTTTTTGGATAAGTCTCCCGATCAATAATTTCGCCATGCTCCATTCGTCGCCTAGCTGACCACGCAATATAAGCGCGATTTTATTGTCTCGGAAGTTACCGGCATGTACCCGTCTTTGCAGGTGCGCCAAATGACCGGTGAGATCGGCGCGAAGATTATTAGGTACGTCCTCCACTCCTAACTGGGAAGCTACCGTGTCTACCAGGCTGGCGAGCTGATTTGCTTCCGCCAGAGGACGTTTTACGTTCCTTCCCGTGCGTGCCGCCTGCAAATGCAAAGTTATAAGCGCGGCTTCATCGGGAGGCAAATTAATACATAGATTAGAGTTCAGAAAATTCACTATCACCTGGGCGGCTTTAAATTCTTCAGGATAAACCGCTGCTATTTCAGCTAATAAAGTGGAGTGAGGCAGGGAGCCGTGATGCAGCCTTTGTACCGTAAACACCAGATGATCAGTGAGCATCAGGTAAATGGAGGGATCTAAGGATCCCAATAAATCGATACCCATGTTAATAGCTTGCGAAATAATTTCCAGGACAGGGGTCTCTACATTTTCCAGCATTTCTAGGAATGCTACTCGATCTTTCCCAGTAGCCACGAAAGTTTGTTGGGCGCTACTGGGGTCAAGATTAGAGCCGGGTTTTTTACCGAAGCCTATTCCTCGTCCTAATAAAATAATCTCGTTTTCTTGATTGCCAACATAAGCCAGTACCGCGTTGTTATTAAAAACGCGCGTCACCGTATATTGACTGCCTACCAAGATGGGAATCTCCTTGCAAAAGGTTAATGAAGCGTCCTCGCTTTCCCTGTCCGGTATTGCCCATCACCCAAGGGACGGTTACACCCAGATACATTCTTCAAAGTAAAACACTAACCCCACCGAGTCAAGTTTTTTTGTAAACTAACGTTTTTCGGTGTTCATTTGTAAGGTAAAGATATACGCCTAGCGGGTTTTAAGGGCAAAAGATTGAAACCCCCAAAGCTTACACATCAGGAAGGAACGGGAAATGAAAACTGCTGATACGACCAGCATCCAGGAAACAAACGACCTCAACGAGCGGGTTATGTTAAACCGCCAACTAGCGCAAATGCTAAAGGGCGGCGTGATTATGGACGTTACTACCCCCGAGCAGGCGCGGATTGCCGAGGACGCAGGGGCGGCTGCCGTGATGGCGTTAGAGCGTATCCCCGCAGATATTCGCGCTGCTGGTGGCGTTTCCCGGATGAGCGACCCGGCAATGATTAAGGGGATTCAAGAGGCAGTTTCTATCCCGGTGATGGCGAAATGCCGGATTGGGCATTTCGTAGAAGCACAACTACTTGAGGCTATCGAAATTGACTATATCGATGAATCCGAAGTGCTCTCCCCCGCTGACGATGTTTACCACATTGATAAATCCCAGTTCAAAGTACCTTTCGTGTGTGGGGCTCGTAACCTGGGTGAAGCGCTACGTCGCATTGGCGAGGGCGCAACCATGATTCGCACCAAAGGGGAACCGGGAACCGGTGACGTTGTACAGGCGGTACGCCATATGCGTGCTATGAATGCTGAGATTCGCCGGATTTCCAGCCTGCGCGATGATGAACTTTTTGAAGCTGCCAAGCAGCTTGAGGTTCCTTTATCTCTACTTAAAGAAGTACACGATTCCTCGCGTCTGCCGGTAGTGAATTTCGCAGCTGGTGGCGTTGCTACTCCCGCTGACGCTGCTTTAATGATGCAGCTAGGCGCAGAGGGCGTGTTCGTGGGTTCTGGTATTTTCAAGTCCGGCAATCCCGCTAAGCGCGCCAGCGCCATTGTCAAAGCGGTTACTAACTTCCGGGACGCGAAACTGATTGCTGAGCTTTCTGAAAACCTGGGAGAAGCCATGGTGGGGATCAACGAAAGCGAAATTGACCTGCTGATGGCAGAACGCGGCAAGTAAACGCCTCCAATAGAAACGGTTAGCGAAACAATATGGAAAAAGTTGGCGTCCTAGCAGTTCAAGGCGCATTTATTGAGCATGAACATTGTCTGGAAGCGCTGGGTGCACAGGTGGTAGAGCTGCGTGAAGCCGCAGATTTACGTAGTGGGTTTAACCGCTTGGTGCTGCCCGGCGGAGAGTCTACGGTGCAATCTAAATTGTTGATTGAACTGGGGATGGCGGAGCGTGTGCGGGAAATGATTACCGCCGGAATGCCAGTTTTAGGTACTTGTGCAGGCTTAATTTTGTTGGCAAAGCGGATTATGGGCAAACGCAGCGTCGATCGCACCGCACTCGGCACCTTGGACGTTACCGTGGAACGTAATGTCTATGGACGCCAACTTGGTTCTTTTAATGCCCGGGCTAATTTTGCGGGAATGGACGATTTGCCAATGACCTTCATTCGCGCTCCCCGCATTAGCGAAGTGGGTTCAGGAGTAGAAATACTCGGACGGGTGGACGATAAAATTGTAGGAGCGCGGGTCGGAAGTCAGATTGGGGTTACTTTTCACCCCGAACTGACTGGCGACCCGCGCCTACATCAAATGTTCTTGAACCTTTAGTTCCGGCTATTCTTAGCCTTCTTCGCGCTGGAAGCTCATCGTGGCTTCATAGTGTCCGGATTCGCTCGGCCAGCGGGTAGTAATCGCCTTGGCCTTGGTGTAGAACTTCACGCCCTCCGGCCCGTGAATATGGGTATCACCTAGCAGGGATTCTTTCCATCCACCAAAGGAATAGTAGGCAACCGGGGTGGGAATCGGGACGTTGACGCCCACCATTCCGGCCTCTACCTCTAGGGTAAACTTGCGCGCTACTCCGCCGTCATTGGTGAAGATGGCAGAGCCATTACCGAAGGGCGAAGAGTTAACGATTTCTATGGCTTCTTCATAGCTATCGGCGCGGGTAATTACCAGCACCGGTCCGAAGATTTCTTCATAATATGCGGGTGCATCCTTGGGGCAGTTATCGATAATAGTCGGTCCCACAAAGTAACCGTTCGAGTAGCCCTCCGGGCGGAATCCGCGACCATCGCGCACAATAGTTGCCCCGCGTTCCTCGGCATCGGTGATGAGCCCTTCTATACGCTCCTGAGCCTTCTTGTCAATCACCGGTCCCATCTCGCAGCCCTGAGCCATGCCCTGATCTACATGGATCTGATCAGCGTGAGCTTTAACTTTCTCGGCTAGTTTTTCCCCAGCGCTGCCAACCGCGACTACCACCGGTAGCGCCATGCAACGCTCGCCAGCCGCCCCGAATGCAGCCGCCGAAATATGCTTAGCAGCAAAATCAATATCCGCATCCGGCATTACGATAGCGTGGTTGTTTGCCCCGCCCAGCGCCTGAACGCGTTTTCCATGAGAAACCCCAGTGTCCTGCACAATATGTGCAACCGGGGTAGAACCAACAAAGGAAATTGCGTCGATTCCGGGATGTTCCAAAATCGAGGTAACTAAATCTCGGTTCCCGGTCAATACCTGGTAGAGACCATCAGGCAGTCCTGCCTGCTTGTATAGCTCGCCGGTGAACAGCGCCGCCGAGGGGGTAGCGGAAGCCGGTTTGATAATAATCGCATTACCGGTTGCGATAGCTAGCGGGTGCATCCACATGGGTACCATTGCCGGGAAGTTGAACGGGCAGATACCCGCTACTACTCCCACCGGTTGCCGCACGGTGAAGATATCAACGCCGGTAGAAATCTGGTAGGAATGTTCGCCCTTCATATTGGCGTTGATACCACACGCAAAATCTAAAGTTTCGCGTCCGCGCTGGATTTCCCCGATTGCATCGGAATAGTTTTTCCCGTGTTCTTGCACGATGAGCCGTGCCATTTTGTCTTGGTTTTCCAAAACCAGGTGGCGCATCTTGAACATTATGTCTACTCGTTTGGCCAACGATATTTTTGCCCATTCTTTTTGGGCTTTCTGCGCGATTTTTACTGCTTCATCTAAATCTTCGCTAGAGGCGGAGGGGATGGTGGCGATAACTTCCCCTAATGCCGGATCTTCGATTTTGATTTCTCCGGCGGGTTTTCCCGATGCGTATTCGCCATTAATCCAGTGCTGCAACTGTTTTACCATTGTCAGTATCTCCTTTGATTATTGCTGACTTTATCGCCGGTCATGTCGGTTTTTCGACATCCCTAACACTTAATTGAAATGTCCTTACAAAGATTACTTTACTCGACTTAGGTCCCAGACACAACCGTTCTAACTACTTACCCCTGCTCGTAAGAGGGAAACTTTCAAAGCTACCCCTAAAACGCTAACGCCAGATTTAGGCGCTTTACCCCTGTGAATAGCGATTAGATTAAGAGGACGCTGCGCAGATTAGCACGACCCCCCTACCAACTTAAGAGCCCGCCCTCAAAAATACGGTTAGGCTTATAACGTGCTCGAAAGATTCCCCTGCTCCCATCACAAGATTCATCGAATTAGCATCATCGTAATGGCAATCAGCCTTTTGTCCCTAAGCGCTTGCAGTCCCGCCACCGACCACCACGATTTCTCTGCAAACAACAAAACCGCTAGCAGCTCCACTCCTAACGCTACCGGCAAGGATTCCCCTACTCCGACTTCCCCTTCCACCTCGCTCTCTACCCCCAATCCAGAACCTAAAAAGATACTGGCAGGAAAAACTATCGTAATAGATCCCGGTCACTCTAACGGGCAACATTTAACCAACAAAGTTCCTGATGGGCGCGGAGGGAGCAAAATATGTAATACCTCCGGAACTGCGACTAACAGCGGCTACCCTGAACATACTGCCAACTGGAAAGTTGCCCTGATTTTACAAGCTGAGCTACAAGAAAAAGGGGCAAGCGTTCATCTGACCAAAAAAGATGACCATGCAGATAAGGTATGTGTCGATCGGCGCGGACAAATCCCGAACGAGAAACACGCCGATGCGTTCCTCTCTATTCACACCAATGGTTCCCAGTCGTCTGCCCCTCACGGATTCTTCGTAATGGTTTCCAATCCTCCGTTAAACTCTGCCCAAGGGGAACCGTCAAAACGCCTGGCGCGCGCCGTTTCCTCGGGATTACAGGCGGCAGGGCTTAGCCCTTCAACGATTTACGGTCCCGCACCCCTGCCCCGCTCCGACCTCGCCACCCTAAATTTTGCGAAAGTACCAGCAGTAATGGTGGAGCTGGGGGAAATGAGGAACCCTCAAGATGCTCAAAGATTATCCAGCCCTCAAGGGCAACAACAGTATGCTTCCGGCCTCGCAAGAGGACTCATTAGTTTCCTTTCCGCCAGCTCCGGCAAAAACTAACGCAGCAGCTAGTAGCTATCAGCAAAAACGATCCCTCGCCCTCAAATCGTTTGCCTACCCAAAATCAACATCAAAGCCCCAAACACCCCAGAGGAATCACCGCAATCCCGTCTTTTCGCATATAAGCTTGTTTTCCACCATACAAGACAGCGGCAGCTCGCATTTTTTCGCCAACACGTTCGCGCAACCAGAGTAAATGCTTAACGTCATGGTCAGTGACCCGATTCGCGGTTTTGACTTCCAAGGCAACTATTGCCCCTCCTCGTCCTTGCAAAACCAAATCGACCTCATGCTCACCTGCGCGGGTACGGAAATGCCCTACCGTAGCTTCTAGAGCTTGAGCAAAGACCCTAACGCATAGCACAGCCAAAGACTCAAACAGGGCACCGTACATATTAGCCCCGGCAGGAGTCAGTAAATCCTGAGACTCTAAATCCAAGAGACGAGCTGCAAAGCCAGGATCTACTAGATGATGCTTAGGGCTGCTGGTCAAGCGTTTCCACCCCGAACCCAAAGGCTGCCAAGCTTCCAGAGGCTCCAAAATCCACAGTTTGGTTAAGAAATCACGATAGGTGCGGGTAGTTTCGGAACTGGGTTTATCCCCCTCCCCGGCAGTCGCACCTTCTAATATCTGCGCATAGGACGCGGTAGTCGCGGTAGCCTGCGCATAAGAACGCAACCAAGCTCGCAAAGTGTGCGGAGTGCGGGTGAAATATCCTTGAGTAAAGATATCTTTATCCATCACGTCACGCAGATAGGAATCTACCGCCAAGCGCAAAGCGCGCCCAGTTAATTGTTGAAATCCGGGCAGCCCGGTTTGACAGATGGCATCAGCGTAATCAGAGGCAGTTAAGTCACTGCTACCGGTTATCGCTTGCTCACCGGCGAATAGGTCACGCAAACTGACGGTGGGGGTAGTAATTCCTCGTTCGGAAAGGGTTAAAGGTCGCATTCGTAAAGTTATGATTCTGCCCGCTCCCGAATGGGTTTGTACCCCGGGTTTGGGGCTGGCGGAACCTGTTAGCAGAAAACTTTCGGGACGTGCACCAGCATCAACCGCGCGGCGAACGGTGTCCCAGGTTTCTGGCAATAGTTGCCATTCATCCAGGAGAACTGGGGGTGGTTGTTGTAGGAAAATACGCGGGTCTGCTTGCAAAATAGTGCGAGTATCAACTTGGTCTAACTGGTAGGTAGTGCGGGCGAGTCGCTGGGCGGTCTCCGTTTTCCCCACTCCTTTAGCTCCTGCTATACACAGTGCAGGTAATTGGGGAAACACTTGGGCAATCTCATAGTCAATTACCCGTTTTAAGTAGTCAGACATATTTTTACTATAGCCTATCCACCTATTTGCCGGAAAGTTATCTGCCTATTTGCCGGATAGTTATCCACCTGTTTGCCGGAAAGTTATCTGCCTATTTGTCGGAGAGTTATCTGCCTATTTGTCGGAATAACCGGTGATTCCAAAAAGCAAGCACCTAAACGCACCCCAACTAGAGTCAGAAAACACGAGCAGAGGATGCACAGAAGTCCCCAGTGAAAGGAACTGACGATTGGATGCAACTTCTGCATTAAAGCACCGGTAAATGGCTGAACCCTAGGGTTACCCCTAGCGCCGAGTAGCGAAAAAGTCTTTTAACTGCCCTCCACACTCGTCCGCTAAAACCCCGCCAATAACTTCTACGCGGTGATTCAACCGGCTATCTCGCAAAACATCCCGAACAGAGCCAGCAGCACCCGCCTTATCATCCCAAGCGCCGAACACTACCCGCGAAACCCGGGCATTCACGATCGCCCCGGCACACATCGTGCAGGGCTCCAAATTCACTACCAAAGTAGTATCTGACAACCGCCAGCTGCCCCGCTTCCTCGCCGCCTGCCGCAAAGCCACAATCTCGGCGTGAGCAGTAGGGTCAAACGGGGAGACCTCCCGCTGGTTAAAGCCGCGTCCGATTATTTCCCAAGCCCCTAACTCGGATTCTTCTGGAACACAGAAAGAGCTATCGCCTTGAGCTTTACCCGAGGAAGGGCGTGCAGCTTTTACCCCTCGCGCGCCCTCGTCCTCGAAGATAAACCCGTCGTAAGCGTTCAGGGGTTGCACCCTTCCTGTCCTAGGAGCGAGCACAAGCGCACCTACCGGGACATCCCCGCCCTCACCGGCAAGTGCTGCCAGCTGCATAGCTTGCCGAATAGCCCAATCGAATCGATGCACACTCCAAATTTAATAGAGAACAGCTACCTGGTTGAAACCTATGGACTTATCCAGACAGAAATCCAAATAAGTGAGAGACTAACTATATGTTTGAAAGAGCCGGGCAGAAAGCCAAACCAGAAGATTTAATCAATGTCGATGACCTCCTAGCCGCCTACTACGACCTAGAGCCAGACCCTACCGAGCCGAGCCAACGGGTAAGTTTCGGTACTTCGGGACACCGGGGCAGCGCCTTCGACCATGCATTTAACGAAGCTCATATCGTAGCTATCACCCAGGCAATCGTAGAGTATCGCCGCAATCAGGGAATTAACGGACCGTTATTTATCGGGCGCGACACTCACGCCCTCTCCGAACCTGCCCACCGCAGCGCCCTAGAGGTGCTGGTAGCTAACGGAGTGGACGTACGGATTGATTCGCGAAACTCCTATGTACCCACCCCGGCGGTTTCCTTGGCAATTTTGCAGGCCAATGGCGCGCCTGGCGAGGTGCGCACCTCGGGTGCAGATGTGGCAGACGGGATCGTTATCACTCCTTCCCACAACCCTCCCCGCGATGGCGGCTTCAAATACAATCCCCCCACCGGTGGACCAGCCGATGTAGACGCTACCGGCTGGATTGCCGACCGCGCTAACCAGATTCTTGAGGATGGCTGGCGGAATGTTCCCCGCTCTACTTTGTCAGATTTATCCCGAGCAGATTGCGTACACCCCCATGACTACCTGCGAGAATACGTAGATGCGCTCCCCAGCGTAATTGACTTGGACGCGATTCGCTCTGCTGGCGTGCGCATTGGTGCCGATCCCTTAGGGGGCGCTTCAGTCGATTATTGGGGCATGCTTGCAGAACGCCACGACCTGAACCTGACAGTGGTCAATCCCAATGTGGATCCCGCTTTCAGCTTCATGACCTTGGATTGGGATGGAAAGATCCGGATGGATTGCTCCTCACCCAACGCCATGGCTTCGCTGCGGCAAAAGATGGCTCCGGACGAGGACGGGATTACGCCTTTCGATATTGCGACCGGTAACGACGCGGATTCGGATCGCCACGGGATTGTTACCCCAGATGGATTGATGAATCCCAACCACTACCTGGCAGTGGCGATTGAATACCTGTACACGCACCGCCCGCAGTGGGGCGAGGGTTGCGGGGTTGGTAAAACTTTAGTTTCTTCCTCGCTAATTGACCGGGTAGTAGCCCATATGGGGCGCAAACTGGTGGAAGTACCGGTGGGCTTTAAGTATTTCGTGCCGGGATTACTTTCGGGAACTATCGGTTTCGGAGGCGAGGAATCGGCCGGTGCCTCTTTCTTGCGCAAGGACGGGTCGGTATGGACTACCGATAAAGACGGCATCATTTTGGCGCTGCTAGCCTCGGAAATCCTGGCAGTCACTGGTTCTTCTCCCTCGCAGCTGCATCAGCAACAGGTGGAACGTTTCGGGGCTTCCAGTTATAAGCGTTTCGAGGCAGCGGCGACCCCAGAGCAGAAATCCAAGCTCAAGAAGCTTTCTTCCGAGGACGTAACCGCCCTGAAACTAGCCGGGGAGGATATCACCGACAAACTGGTGCGCGCCCCGGGTAATGACGCCGAAATCGGCGGGCTGAAAGTAGTCACTAAAGATGCCTGGTTCGCGGCTCGCCCCTCGGGTACCGAAGATATCTACAAGATTTACGCGGAATCCTTTAAGGGCGATGAGCACGTAGATCAGGTGATTTCTGAGGCGCAAGAGGTAGTAGGCGCTGCCCTAGCCTAGAGTGCGTAATAGCTGAGGGCGCGGGCTAGGTTTTTCCTCCCGCCCTCGCCACCTTCCCCCGAGACCGCAAGAGCGGAGATTACTTGCGTCTCCCGCCCACCGTAAGCGTTGGGGGCTAGGTTTTTCCTCCCGCCCAAGAATTCGGAAAACGTAGCGACGTTTCCCGAATTCTTATGCCCACCGCACCTGCTCGGATAAAACCTAGCCCCCACCACGCGCCTGGTACGCGAGATTCCAACCGGTTGCCATGCTGCCCGGATAATTCCCACCAAGCCGGTAAGGGTGAGGATTACTTTTGTCGATCAGGTTAGGCGGGCGTAAGAACTTGGGTAATACCTCGGGTATTACCCAAGTTCTTTGGGCGGGGAGACAAACGTAATCCTCGACCTTAATATCGGGGCGCGAGGAAAAATCTTTTCCCTGCTTCCCAGTACCAACCCCTGAATTACCGGGAGCGGAGCTGGCGGTTGGTGGCGGCAGTCGCGGTAGCGGCGCGGGGGTCTTCCGGCCAAGGATGCTTGCGATACCTACCCCGCATTTCCGCGCGCACCTGCGGATACACTTCATCCCAGAAATGATGCAAGTCGGTCACTAACGCCAACGGACGTCCTGCTGGCGATAACATCTCCATCGCCAGATTCACCTTTCCGCCCAGGATTTTCGGCGTGGATTGCAGACCGAAGAACTCTTGTAGTTTTGCTTGCACCCGAGGCGGGCCGCTAGTTAGCTCCTCGGGATACGTGATAGCGGCGGTACGACCTGAAGGGAGAGTAATATCTCTGGGAACTTCCCTATCCAAGTTACGCCGGGAGTTATAGTCCAACACTGCCTCTAACCAGGTTGCTACCGGGGCATTTAAGGCACTGTTTCCAGCGGAAAAATAATTTATAAGACTTAACCAAAAACTTGGATTGTCACGTAAGTCCTTATCGGAAACCGGGGGCATATTTGACAGGTACTCAGCAGCCCACGCCATACGGGCACGCAGATTTCGGGTTTTTGGACTCCAAGGGATAAACCCGAAACCGTCTCGTTGATACTCATTTTCGAGGAGAGACTCAGATTCAAGGATTTGAGCTGGCTCACGATGTAGAGGAATTTCACCCAGGTATTTAGTCTTCCAGGCCGTTATTTTCCCTTTTTGGAACTGTTCCTCGTGACATTCCCGCATATGGTGTTTACCTAGTTCAAGAGCTAACGGTTCAGTTAAGGAAGCCGCAAAACGAATAACATCATTTTTACCTTTACGCAGTCCAACTTCCGCAATTGCTAGCCATTCCGTATTGACCAGAGCATTTGCATTATTTACACCGGCAGCACCTCCCCCACAAAGTTGATAGACCCCTTGTTTACTGGTTAAGCGCCCTATCTGTTCAGGAAAAGCCGTCGCAACTACTACCCCTACGCTTAAATCACCGGCGATTTCCTGCAAGGTAACCGATTTTTCGCCTTGCTGATTCGCTCCACTTCCTACCCGCTTGCCCGCGCTATATAGAAGCGAAAAATCTTTAACCACCTTACCGGCATCAATATCTTGATAGCGCTGCGCTAGGTTTTCAAAACGGGAACGCTCTTTGCAGTAGTTCGTATCTCCTTGGCGTTCTGCCTCGCAAATAGCTGCCCATAAATCCCCATCTGGACGATGTAAATCCGCCTGCAAAGCCGCTACTACTTGGGCTGCCCTGCGTTTTCCAACCAGATGTGAACCCAGTATTAACGCCCGTGCCAGGCGCGGGTGGGCAGGAATTTGTACTAACTGGCGTCCAAAAGCGGTAATCCGGCAGTCAGCATCTAAAGCGCCGAGAGCCTGCAAATCCTTCTCCGCCTGCTGCCAGGCAGCAGGCGGAGGGGTAGTCGGCAGCGCCAGAACTTCCAGATCGGTTTGCCCCCAATCTGCCAGCTGCAAATAGGTCTGCGCCAAATCACTGCGCAAGATTTCCGGCTGAGTATCGGACTCCATCCGTGCATAAGTTAGCTGGTCATAGGCGCGGATTGCTCGACCGGTTCCCAGGCGCGCGGCGCGTCCTGCGCGTTGAATGGCGGTGGCTTGCGAGCAGCTAAGAGTGATTAGTCCCTCGGAATTGCCACGCAGACGGCGGGTTGGAACTCGTGATAAACCACTGTCAATTACCTGATACACCCCAGGAACCGTCAGTGCCGATTCAGCCACCGAGGTGGCCACAATAATCCGCCCCTCCCCCGGCTCTAGGGCGTCCTCGCTAGCAACAGAGGCGCCCTCAGAAAGTACTTTTGCCTGCTGGCGGGGAGACAACTGCCCGTGCAGGGTCATTATTCTTTCCGGGTGTTTTGCGCGGGTACGTAACGCCGAAGCAATCGCCTCTACATCCGCGATTGCGGGGGCAAACACTAAAGTGTCACCTTGAATACGACGGTTTAACGCCAGATCGGCCAAGTAATCCCGAAATTCCCAAGAAGTTCCGCGCTCACTAATCCGACGCACCCGCGCTGGCGGGGGCGCGAATACTTCTTGCAGAGGAAAAAGTTTACCTTCCGCCTGAAGCACCGGGGTATCCTCACCTAAAACCTTCCGGAAAAGCTCGCTATCTAAAGTCGCCGACATCACCACTATTCGCAGCTCCGGACACAGCTGCCGTACTTCGCAGAGCAGAGCTAATAAAACATCAGTCTCTAAAGACCGTTCGTGTACTTCATCGATAATTACCGTGCCAATACCAGAAACTTCTGGATCTGCCAGCAGCCGACGCAAAAACAGTCCGGCAGTAACAAAATCCAGGCGAGTATCCTGCCCGCGAGTAGATTCTCCCCGAACCGAAAATGCGACTTTCGCTGCCAGGTTTTGCTTCTCTCTAGGCAGTAATGACTGCAAGTAACTGGCAGCTGCCCGGCAAGCAATCCGACGTGGCTCAGTGACCACTACCCCCGCTGCCCTGCCATCATCATTTGCCCGCACGTCCTCTAGAGCCCAGCAAAAAGGAGGAACCAAAGTAGTTTTCCCCGACCCTGGCTCGGCACTAACAATCGCTTTCCCTACAGTTTCGAGGGCGTCTTTGAGTTTTGGCAAAATCTTCGCTGCCGGAAGTCCGGGGGCGAGGGTCGCTGCCTGAGAAAGCGTGAACATATTTCTATTTTGCACCGCCGCCAATAAATCCGAATATCCCTCAGCGCGGTAAAGTTAAAGCAAATCAAATCGTCAAAAAAGCACAATAGAAGCATGGGGTATCGTAAGCAAAACCAATATGCACGGTTATGGAAAAAATCTTCCTGGGGAAGCCGGATAGTCGCATTTTTTACAATTGCCTTGTTAATCTGGGCTTTTGTTCCCGGACTGGGACCAGATTTAGCTGGTCTTTCCCATAGGGGAGCCCCTAAGGTTCAGCTACCTGATTGGGGTAAAAGCGCAGATCAGATTTTGGCTGAATCGGTGCAGACTGATTTAGTGAAAGCAATCTCGAAGTTACCGGAAGCTCAATGGAAAAGTGCCAGCGCTTATGACCGTTCCGAATTTGGTATCCGCTGGGCAGACATTGATCACAATGGCTGCGACACGCGAAATGATATTTTACGGCGTGACCTTTCAGCAGTAAAGATTAAACCAGGTACACATGATTGCACGGTACTGTCTGGGACTTTCACTGAGCCTTATACCGGTAAATATCAGCATTTCCATAAAGGTGCCGAGACTTCATCAAAGATTCAGATTGACCACGTAGTTGCGCTTTCTAATGCCTGGAAAACCGGAGCTAGTAAGTGGGATACAAAGACTCGTGAACGTTTCGCCAATGACCCCTTGAATCTGCTGGCGGTCGATGGAACGGCAAATCAAGATAAGAAAGATAAGGACGCTGCCAGTTGGCTGCCCCCAAATAAGGGGTTTCAATGCCAATATGTTGCTTTACAGGTGGCGGTAAAAAATAAGTGGCATTTATGGGTCACCCCGGCAGAAAAGCGCGCGATGGCTTCGGTGGCGGCATCCTGCCCCGCGCACCCCCTTCCCGTTGGTTAGCGCGGTTCGGTAATAGTACGCGAGTGTTGTTAGTCCCCTGCTCGCAGGGGTAGATTTTTCCTCCTGCCCAAGAATTCGGAAAACGTAGCGGCGTTTCCCGAATTCTTACGCCCACCGCACCCACTCGGATAAAATCTACCCCTGCAAACGTACACTCCTGCCAATCTTCTCTCGTATCTTTTACCGGTCGCGGCTCGCACCTCCACCGCACCCACTCGGATAAAATCTTCCCCTGCGAATTTATATACCTGCTGGTTAAATCGCTGTTACGCGCGTGCTACAGCCGTACCCAAAGGATCCGGTTTTTCCTCCCGCCCAAGAATTTGGGAAATACCCCAGGTATTTCCCAAATTCTTATGCCCACCGCACCCACTCGGATAAAACCGGCTCCTCTGGGCATTAATCCCGATATCTGCCAGCTCCTGCATTCTGCCAGCATCGACAGTAATCAATTGTTGCACCTTCCAAGACAAAAACGCCCTCCACAGACAAAAACACCCTCCCAACTGGACACAGACTCCCCAAATAACCGGAAATTCTCCCAATCGGGAGGGCGATAATGTACCGGGAGGGCGAAACGGGCATCTTCACGGGGTGAACCACAAAACAATTTGATTAAGTTTCTTAACCGTTAATATACTTAACTACATGACTGAAGAAGCTAAGCCAGAAATCAAACGCAAACAACACCTAGAGAAACTCCTCTACCAGTTACATCGCCTGATTTTCACAGCAAATGACCTAACCAATCGGTATTCATCAAAAGTAGGGCTGCACGGAAAAGATGGAGAGGCTCTCTTGCAAATCTGGCAAGCAGAACTATCCGAACAACCCCTATCCCCCTCGCAACTAGCGAAAAAGTTACAAATTACGCGAGCGGCAGTCAGCTATTTGACTGATCGGCTAGTCGATTCTGGATATGTAAATCGCGAAACCAGCGATAGCGACCGCCGTAAAACTATACTGCGCATCTCGGAACTAGGCGGGAAAATCGGACACGATTTTACCGCCCCCATGGAGGCAGGATTAAAGGGATTATTTGCCAATCGCAGCGAAAACGAACTGGCTACTTTTAGCGAAATGCTAGGTCAATTTTTAGATTCTCTAGACACTTCCCCACATCAAGAGTCCTAAAGCTTTAGAAACCAAAACTAAACATCAAGGATTATTATGAGCTGCGAGCTAAAAACCCCGAAACCCGAAAAAGTAGAACATAAAACAGAAAATAGCGACTCCCAGCTAACCAATACCGACTTTACCGCCCCCAAAAGGTGGAAACTCGTCCTCGTCCTCTACTTAGCAGGGATTGGGATGGGAGCCCTAGATATGGGCATCGTAAATCCTGCTCGCACCGTTATTCAAAACGGATTAGGCATTGACGATAAGGTCGGGGTTTGGGTATTTACTATTTACACCCTCGCATATGCGGCAGCGATTCCAGTTATCGGAAAAATCGCGGACATTATTGGCCGTAAACCGGTGTACGTGCTGGCAATTGGGTTATTTGGGCTTGGCTCCCTAGGATGTGGACTAGCACAAGACTTCTCCTCTCTAGGATTGCTGCTGGCTTCACGAGCTATTCAAGCAATCGGAGGGGGCGGGATGGTACCAGTTGCCACCGCGGCAGTAGGCACCATCGTCCCTCCTCCTAAGCGCGGTATGGCTCTAGGGCTGGTAGGGATGGTTTACGGCGTTGCCTCAGTATTTGGCGCCTCTGCCGGTTCCCTAATTCTCGATATTGCCGGTCAAGAAAATTGGCAATGGATTTTCTACATTAACGTTCCCATTGCCATAGTTGTTGTAGGACTGGGGATTTGGGCATTACCAAAGGAAACCCAAGATTCCTCCCGCAGACTTGATTTACCAGGGATATTAGTTCTAGTAGTAATGACAACCTCGATACTATGGGCATTCCAAAACCTGGATTTCACCCAGATTGGCGAGTCCGTCAAAGACCGCAACGTTTGGGTAGCGTTAGTAGTCTTCTTAATCCTGCTACCCCTCTTTTGGGTTATCGAACACCGGGTAGCCGACCCAATTATCAATTTCAAATACTTCGGAAACATAAATGTGGGATCGACCCTGCTAATGGGCGCGGTTGCTGGCATCTTGATGATGACGGTAATGTTTATTCCTCAGTTTGCAGAGAATTGTTTACGTCTACCCTCGGGAGCCGGAGGCTATCCCACCATCATTATCGGAGTGGGCTCGGCAATAGGATCTCCCATTAGTGGGCGCTTAACCGACCGTTTCGGGCCGCGGCGAATCCTGGGAGTAGGCACTGCAATCTCCACCATAGCGGGCATAATGCTAATCTTCTGGGCAAGCCCCCACCCAGGGATAATATCAACTTCACTATCAATATTTGTGATGGGATTAGGTCTAGGTTTCTTGATGGGCGCACCACTAACCTACCTAATCTTGCATTTAATTCCCGAGTCTGACGCTAATTCCGGACAAGCAACCCTATCGCTGATTCGTTCGCTGGGCACTACTTTGGCTCCCGCGATCTTAGTAGGGTTGCTCGCCACCGCGATGGGAGGTCTATCCGGCAAGGTAATGGAGGCAATGCCCGAAATGCCGCCGATGCCTACCATGGCTGCCATAGAAAATAGCAAATCTGGAATGCCCCAGATGAAAGCAGATATGGGCTTTAAAATGTCAGATTTACCCGCTCCCATTCAAGAGAAAATCAAATCTGCGGATGTCACGAACGTTGTGGATAGGACTAAAGAAATAGCGAACTATCTGTTTGATCAGCAAGAAGCCAAGATAAAAGCCCAGATGGGAACGGTTCCTCCAGGTGTGGAACAGATGCGAGCTAAGTATCTGCAAGATATTGAATCCCATCGCGACCAGATAGAGACCGCATTCCAGATGGGGTTAAACGAAGGATTTTCTCGCTTGTTCTGGTTCTATACCATCTTGTCCTTAGCTGGGATACTACTGCTGGCTGGGCTGCCTTCTAAGCATAAAATTGATGCCGTAATCAACCCGGATCCTTCTCGGTAACAGCACTCCATGTCCGGGTCTGGCTCGGTAAAAACCCCGATTATTTCGGCGCGCAGGGGTGGGTTTTTCCTCCTGCCCAAGAATTCGAAAAATGCCAAAGCATTTTCCGAATTCTTATGCCCACCGCACCCACTCGGATAAAATCTCCCCCTGCGGTAATAAGTTTTTCGCACACGCCCTTTCCCATCACCATCGCACCTACTAACTGCCCTGCCCGAACTCCGATAAAACCCTCTCGTATGCATATGCGTATCTCAACAAAGAGGAAAATCTGGGTGGCGATAAACGGCTCCCGAAGAAGAGGGGCTCGGTTCTAGGGGGTGTATCCGCAGACTACTCCCGGAGTGGAAAAACTAGAGGGAAAAATAGAAAAATAAAGCTATGTCCACAACTGCTTTCGGTCCTGAAGTCGTAGCGACCGCATTTCGCGTCGTTGATGTAACCGGCGTTTTCTGCGCAGCCATCATCGGAGCTAAATTAGCTCGAGAACGCCACTTTGATGCCATAGGATTCGCTACCCTAGCAGTTATTTCAGCCCTCGGCGGCGGCATGGCTCGAGACGTTTTATTACAAAAGATTCCAGTCGCATTTACCGACCCTTTTTACCTCGCGGGAGCATTACTAGGTGCATTAGTGGCATTCTTTTGGCGACTGGAATCTAAATGGACTAATCGGATAATTACGGTTGCCGACGCCCTCTGCCTGGGATGTTGGGCAGCCACCGGAGCGCAAAAAACCCTTGCCCTAGGGCTAGGGATACTACCCGCACTAATGATGGGGCTAACCACGGCAGTCGGCGGAGGCATCATTCGCGACATTATGGTTGGTCGTATCCCGCGCGTGTTCGGAGGAGCTAACCTTTACGCCACCCCCGCCGCCCTATCAGCAGTACTAATGGTCATTTTCTTTAAAGTGGGAATGCCGGTACTAGGGATGGGGATTTCTATTATTACCTCACTGATTTTCGTGTTACTGGCACAGTGGCGCGGTTGGACCTTGCCAGAAGCCCCCGATTTCACCATCACACTAACCACTCGCCAATTGCGACAGTTACTGCGTTTAAGAGACTTAAAAATACGCGGCTCCAGAACTTTAGACAAAGAGGACGAAACAGGAGAAATCGACCTTGCCACCGGCAAAAATACTGGCGCTAAGCACGCTCAGATTATAGATAACTACAACCAAAACGAAACAAACAACCGACCAGAAAGCTAAAACCTCTTAGCGGTAAAACAACTATTAAAGTTGTGTGCCGATAGCTAAACCCAACAGATAAGTAACTCCGGCCGCGCCGTACCCAATAAACAGTTGCCGCAAGGCTTTCGGAGCAGGGTCGGAGCCAGACAGCAACCCGACAACCCCCCCGACTAGCAGTAAAGTTACCCCCACTAAAACCACCGCCGCGATTGCACCACTAAGCGCCGAACACGGCAGCAAAAATGGGAAAAGGGGCACAAACGCTCCGATAGCAAAGAAAGCGAACGAAGAAACCGCGGCCCTCATACCGGTTCCGATTTCTTCATAATCACGATTTTTTGTCCCTAAATTCGCCTGCTCGCCTATTTTTATCTTCGCAAAAGCAGCGGCCGCTTTCCGATCAGCAGTTTGCGCGTCATCCCCGCGCGCTCTAAACACCAACGCTAATTCATTTTGATTCATATTTAGCTTGTCAATCGCATGTTCAGATTCTGGATCTGGCGAGGAAGAAGCTAAGAGTTCAGTTTGAGAACGCACCGACACATATTCCCCTGCCCCCATGGACAGTGCACCTGAAAGCAGACCGGCCAACCCGGTCGCGATAATCGTGGTTTTTGAAACTCCCGTCCCAAAAATCCCTAGAATCAAAGCACAGGTAGAGACTAATCCATCATTCACACCGAAAACTGCGGCGCGAAAACTACCAGAAATAGTGGCACGTTGCCGGGCAGCAAGAGCCCGCACCACCTCGGAGTGAATCTTTTCGTCTGCCACGATTTCGCTGGGAACATCATGGTCAGCTTCGTAATCGTGACGCTGCTCTGCCCGCTGCATCATCGCCAACATAAATATGGTGCCGAAAACTCGGGTAAAAAAGTTCAGCAAGCGTGAACGCAAACTTGCCCGGGGAGCCGGCAATGCGTCCTCACCCAAAAGATTTAACCAATACTGTTCGTGACGCTCCTCGGCAACTGAAAGTTCCTGAAGCACTTCCCGTTCATCACCGAATCGGTGACGAGCCAGGTAGCGATAGGTATCAGCCTCTAGACGTTCTTCCGCGAGGTATTTGCGCCACCGCCGCAGTTGTTTTTTTGAGGTTTCTTGCACCGTACGGTCTATCCCCTTGTCACAAAAGTAGATGTTCTAACTTTTTTCAGGGGTAGAATCTGGCACATCAACCGTTATTTCCTCGATTTGCACGTCCACGAACTCGGGATTTGTTTTATTGGTGACCGGCACTCCGAACAGACGTTCCTTAACCGCATCCGCGATTTTATCGGTTATGGCTTCTCCTTGGCGGCGAAAAACCTCAGACGCTTTTTGCTTTGTAGCCCGCCCCGCCCGGCGAACCTGCGGATTGGAAGTCACTGCATTAACGGTTTTGGCAACCCCACCCTCGGGATTCTCACGAACCTCACGGCGAACTAGCGCGATACCAGCACCGATGCCGAGGACGGTCAATAGTTTCTTTCCCACAGCTATTACCTTTCGAATCGTCAAAAGCGGGCGTGCACTATTCTACCGCAACCACCGTACAGGGCTCCGGTTAAAAAAACTAGCTAGCCAGACTAAGAAAATTCTGGTCATTCTCACAACATTTTTTATGATTACCGGTTTACGGTGGTTATATGAGCGAAATAAACATCGACACGTCACGTGGCATTAGCTTAGCTGCCGATTTCGTAGTTCCGGTTGATTCTAGTAACTGCGCAGTGATTTTTGCTCATTCATTCTTACTTGACCGCCACAATCTGGGTTGGTTCGATATTTTCGCAAAATCCTATCGAGCTGCTGGTTACGCGACTTTACAAATGGATTTTTCGGGATGCGGAAAAAGCGATGATGACGTTGTCAGCTTGGAAAACCAGATTGAAGATTTAAAAGCCGTCGCCGGCTGGCTAGCCGAGAGAGGCTTTGACCAGCAAATTCTTCACGCTGATGGTTCGGGAGCTCTAGCTGCTTTACGCGCCGTCCCGGATAAGGTACAGGCTTTAGTTTTGACGGCACCAATTTTAGGGCCAGCAGAGGTTCCTTGGGAGGACGTGTTTTCCTCCTCCCAACTAGCCGAATTGGAACAGGTAGGACATACTCGTATCCCCAACGATCAGGGGGCTTCCCGACAGTATTTCGTGATAGGTAAACAGACCTTGAAAGAACTGACCATTGTCGATACCGAGAAACTACTGCAAGATATTGCCCTGCCTACTCTGTTCGTAGTTGATCCGCAAACTTTGGCTTCGCAGTGGTTCGCTCCCCTGCTTAATGACCCTCAAGCTTTGTTGCCTCCCAACTGTGAGTTGTTGATTTTAGATCAGCTAAGTCTCTATGGGGTCTTACCCAGTAACTATCGCAAGCTAGATGAGGGCTACGAGGACGCAGATAAGGTTGATTTCTTACGTAACCAAATCCTTACTTGGGCTACCCGCACTGTTCCCCCCACTACTTAAGAAGCGCCCCAATTCAAAATCCGAATATAGGCAGGTTTATCTAGCTTTTAGCCCCGTTTCTAAGCTGCTGCTACTATCTTGATTTACCAGCCATTTTAGCTTTCAGGTAGTTGTCAGAAAAATTAGAGGAAATCTTTAGAAATAGCTTTTAACTGTACTTTTTACCAAATATAAAGCATTCTTTCAGGTTTGTTTATATTCTCTTCCAGATGCAGTGTTTACCTTTAATATCAGCAATAAGGGTTAAGCGACAAGCGTTTGATATCTCCTTATTTGCTTGAGATGGGGAACAAAGGTTGGGGGCGGATTCCGATACGGAATCCGCCCCCAACTGACATCTAGGATTCAAGGCAAACCCCAAGGTCTATCGCGAATTAAGCGCTACCATCCCAGCACTGAGCTGCCCGGGTTTTGGGTCAATAACAGGCAATTAGAATCCCCCCCCCAAAAAAAAAGTTTACCCCCAAATAGGCACCACTTGACCTTATAAGGAGGAATACGGGTTAATCACGGCATTAACTCTCCGTCAGACTTGTTGGGCTAATGTCGGGCTAATGCCCGAATTGTTAAGACCCTTCTGCCTAGAAACAAGGCAGAAGGGTCTTAATCGGTTTATTTAACTAAACACTAGGAAACTACCGAGAAAAAACTCTGCTTTCCCTAACGCGTCCTCGTAAAACGAGAGAAACCCCCAAAACGGACAGACCCGACGCAATCGCTAGTAACCACCCAGGATTACTACCGGTAGCTGGAAGCGCCGGCTTCATGGTGCCTGGACGCTTTTCAGTTGGCTTTGACATTCCAGGTTTATTTGCACCCGCAGCAGTACCCGGCTTTTGCGGTTTTACAGTTTTATCCGGTGAAGACGGTGAGGGAGTCGAGGTCGCGGGCGGATTGACGGAACCACCCGGCTGGGAAGGATTTGGATTCTCCGGCTTGGGGGCAGCTTTCTGCGCCCATTTCGCATATACCGTCATATCCGTGCCTAGAGTAACCTGGGAAACCTTTTTAGTGAGACCTTGGTCAAGATACCAACCCTCGAAAGTAAAGCCCTCTTTAGTGGGGATATAGTTCTCGTCCTCTAAATCAACAACTGTGTTCTCTGGTTTAGTTACGGATTTAATTTTACTGCCACCATTGGACTCAAAAGTGAGAGTATGATTTGCGACAAGTGGGGGAAGATTAAAAGTTGCCTCGTGTTTGCCGGCATCATATTCGACAGCAGACCCCGCTCCCATGAGGGTAATTTTCTCCTTCGTTAAGCCATCAAAGTCATAACCGGTTTTAGCAGAAAAAGCTATCTTTATACGATATTTAAACTCATTGCTAAAAGTTCCCGAAGCCGCAGACCACGAAGTGCTGTTCTTGTCTTGCTGCTCCAGTTTCCAAGACTCAGCGAACACGTTACTGGTTTGTCCACTTATCTGTATTGAGGTTACTTTGTTGCCGAACTTATATTGTGGCACGCTAAAAGAAACCTCTGTTATATGCTTATCAGCTTGATTATCTACCGGAGCCGCCCAAGCTAATTGCGTAAAGCTAAGCCCTATAACCGCTGGAAAAACTAAGAATGCGGACAGCAGCACAGACAGCAACCGCCCAGATACTTTGGTTTTTTGCATCTTTCTCCTTGAAGTGATTTGTAATTACTATTTTAAGATTTTAGGTAAGACTAACTGAATGCTTAATCTACTTATCTCGGCTTAACATTGTCAATTATTAACCTTAAGATAAGCTAGAAAACCCGCGTGGCTCCTTTGAACCGGACAAGCTCACATTTACGTATTAGCGCGAAATGGTGACCTTGCGAACCAATCCTAATACCAGTTTCGCCACTAAAGGCACATAACCTGCACTATCATCAATGACTTACGCCGCATATAGCCGGGTCACTCGCTAGAGGTATCGCTAGAGAGATCAAAAATCTCGAACAGTAAATCCCCCATATCCACTTGAGTTCCCTCGGAAGTGAGATTCTCCAAATCCTCTGGGGTTGAATCCAAAACCACCACTGGACATAACGAAGAATGCTTAGCTTTCTCAATCTGGGTAACCGAAAAAGTTGTTACCGGATCGCCAACATTTAGTTTCTCATTTTCGATGGCATGACAAGTAAAACCTTCACCGCGCATTTTGACAGTATCGACCCCTAAATGAACAAGCACTATCTGTTCCCCACTGGAAACCATAAAAGCGTGTGGGAACAGTTTAATGAGCCTACCGGAGACGGGAGACACGGCAGTAATCTCGGTTGCCCCCGGATTGGGTTTCACCGCAACCCCAGCACCAACAATCATGCCGGAGAAAACCAAATCCGGTACTTGACTTAAACCAACGACACGTCCCGGAATCGGCGAACATATCTGTAAGGACTCTCCCGTCATTGCTTCACCCCGAATCCAGACCAATACTAACTTCTCTAACTAGCCTAGTCCGCCCTCGCTCTCGAGAAAAGCCAATTATTTCCCGAGGGAAAGGACGAAACCTACCTTAAAAGCGAAGCTAAACACCCCTTGACGGTCTACCTAGTAAATATCTAACTACCAGGCAGGCAACCATGAGAGCTGTCTTAGCTACGTTTTTGCGCGCGACGCTTCACCGTCACCCCGCAAGCGCCCAACAGTAGCGATACCATTACCATTTCCGGCACTCCAGCACCGGTTTGACCTAGCCCCTGTCTTCTAACCCTTGGGGCAGATTCCTTACCCTTGTCTGACGGTTTGTTCCCTGTTTGAGATGGAGAGCTGCTTTCCGAAGGACGAGGATTTGGCTGCTTGGAATTAGGGTTGGGGTTTTGGGGACTAGGGTTTCCCTCCCCTCCCGGATTCGGATTAGGATTAGGTTCACTCCCTGGATTCGCCTCTCCTCCCGGATTCGGGTTCGGCTCAACCCCAGGATTCGGATTTGGATTAGGATTTGGTTCCGGTTCCGGCTCTGGGTGTGGATTTGGATTTGGGTTCGGGTCTGGTTCTGGCTCCGGATTTGGTTCTGGCTCCGGTTCCGGCTCAGGCGCCGCCGCCTCCCTAAGCAACAAAATGCTTAAAGGTGGAACCGTTACCTTACCGTTTGAAGTGAGAGCTACCGGGTTCTGATAAACATCCAACCCCTTAATCATCACCTCATATTCTCCAGCCGGTAAAGGCGCCTCCCAAGCCTGGTTTCCAGCATTCACAAAAGCGAATGCATCGGCATTATCTTTACCGCTCTTAGTTTTTACCGGGAAAGCACTCTTTACGGTATATCCCACATGATTAGTAGCGATGCTTTCTTCACCAGGAATAATTTCATGCGTATACTTCTGGTTTACAGCTTCGTAACTGCCCTGACGCATAAAATCATATTGCTTACGGAACTGGTTTAAATCCCGGAAAAACTTTACTTCCTTTTCATATTTTTGGGCACGGTCATAGTCGAAAACATTAACCGAGTCCGGGGATTTATAGGAATTATGATCTCCCGCTTTAGTTCGTAAAAACTCCTGTCCTGCATGGATAAATACCGCCCCATTAGCTAAATACTGAGTACCGGTTCCTAGGGCGTGCCGCTGAGCTAGCTCACTGTCAGGGATCGTTGCTGGCAAGCTACCTTTCAATTTATCGAACATAGTGTAGTTGTCATGGGCTTCGTTATAGACCACCGATTGATTCGGACTCAGGTAGTCTCGAACATATTGCGCGCCCTTGATATTGTTTAACAAATCCCACGAGCGTTGCACCTGATTTGCGCCACTAATAAATCCCGTGTGCTTAAGCTCGAAGTTATCACCTTTTACGGTGTCACGATACTGGTCATTAAAAAATGATATTCCGGGTAACTTCTTGGCATTTTCCTGATTAGCTGCTGCTACCCCTGCGGGATGGTTACCCATCTTCCAGCCTTCACCAAGAATCACAATCGAAGGATCAATCTTATTGAGAGCTTCCCGTACCGCTTTCATAGTTTCCACGTCATGAATCCCCATAAGATCGAAACGGAAACCATCAATATCGTAGTTCTTTGCCCAATAGGTAACTGAATCAACGATATATTTACGCATCATCAGTTGCTCGGAAGCGGTTTCATTGCCAACTCCGGTGCCATCTTGGAACTTACAGTTAGCATCCATCCGGAAATAATAGTTAGGAACAGTTTGCTGCAATGGGGACATTTCCGGTTTATGCACATGGTTATAAACCACATCCATAATCACCCGCATATCGTTAGCATGCATCGTCTCCACCATGGACTTTAGCTCCAAGATACGCGAGGTAGGATCGGCCGGCTTGGTTGCATACGACCCTTCCGGAACGTTGTAGTTTTGGGGATCATACCCCCAGTTATATTGGGAATTAAACGAAAGGTCACCCTGCTCATCTATGGAACCGAAATCAAAAACCGGCAAGAATTGAACGTGGGTAATACCTAAAGATTTTAGATAATCGAGTCCAGAAAGATTACCGGCCTTGGTTTTAGTGCCCGCTTCGGTTAGCCCCAAAAACTTTCCTTTATTGGTAATGCCGTTATCCTGGCCGATGGTCAAATCACGCACATGGGCTTCGTAAATAATCGCATCTTTCATCGAGGTGAATGCGGGCATACGTTTACCGTCCCAGTTATGGGGGACAGTTTTTTCTGGGTCTATCACCACGGTGCGAGTACTGTTTGCGGTAACTGCCCGAGCATAGGGGTCAATCGCTTCGTTAATTTTTCCGCCGTCAAAATGGAGACGATAACGATATTGCACACCCTTTTGGTCACCATTAAAAGTAATTTCCCAGGTTCCCTTTTCCCCTTTGGTCATGGCAGTAACTTTTCCGTCCTGGGAATAATTTACGAACTCAACCGCTTGGGCAGTGGGAGCCCACAGCCTAAAAGTGGTTTTTTCGGGGCTGTAAATCGCCCCTAACTCGCCCTCGTAATAGTACTTTTTATTGAATTCGGCAGAATGTAATTCTGTACAGTTATTTGTCGAATCTGGTTTGGGGATATCGGCTTGCGAATAATAGACTTTGGGGTCACCTTGGACAATCCAAACTTCCGCTTTACCCTGGGGGAACTTGGTAATAAAGAGGTCGTCAGGAGTGTTTTTCTCTGCCCATTCGTTTCCTGATTCCGAACGGCGTACAATCAGACCAACTTTTTCAATCCCATTTACATCTTTATGAGTAATCGTGGCGGTATGATTTCCATCGAAATTAACCCGGCTACCGTCTTTTCCAGGAACCCAAGTCCACACATTCCAGTTGTCATACTTATTGTCAGAGCGTAGATAGTGGACGGTAACAGTAACCTCTTTCGGGAGGGTATTCGGGTTTTCGGCAGGTTTTAGCTTGAAGCTGCTGTCTGTTTTTATCTCAATGCCACCGGGGACCGGGATATCTTTCAAATCAGAAGTCTGCCAAGCCCATTCCTTGGTCGCGGTTGAGCGACGCACAATTAGATTTACTTTCTTATTTGGCGCAGGTAGCGTCACTTCGGCGGTCAACCTGCCAGCTGCGTCCTTCCCAGTGAAAGGGGTGGAGTATCCGGCGGCTCCATCGGTCCACACCCACAGGTTATATTCCGATTCTGGCACATTAGGGTCAGGGGTGAAGCTAACTACTAATTTGCAGTCCCGAACCGCTTTGAAAACATCACCTGGTTTGTAACTGTAGCTGCATACATCCCACTTTGTGTAAAGAGAATTACCGGGTTTTACACCGGAATAGGCAGGAGACTCCCACACCCGGTTTTCGCTCTGTCCCGGTTGTAAAGAGGTGGTGTCTGTGCGGTAAACCCGAAAGTTCAGGGGATTGCCTGGCGCCAAGATATTAGTGTTCAAATACCCGTCAGCTTGCTGACCGGAAAACATTTGAGTTTGTTTGGGCTGTCCGTCAGCCCAGTATTCAACGCGATAGACAGTCAAGGGTTTTTCAATCGTTGGGTCTGGTTTGAAGTTCAGATACATCACCTGATTATTGGAGCCAGCATGAGCTAGCGGGGTAACGCTACCTGCTATTACCAACAGAAAGGCAATAAAAAACCCAAATACTTTTCTACTTACTATTGATTTCACTGGTCCTCCTCGACCAATAGCGAATGTGGCGACCTCGCCGGAAACGTTTCCGAAACCATGATAGCCCACTCCAAATAAGATATGAAGATTGCTAAAATGCGAGCTTCCTCACGAAGTAGCTCTTCCACGAGCGGAGTTCCGAACCGTCCTAGCTATAAGTACCCCACCGGGCAGATAGCTTTCCCTTAAAAGGAAGTTCTCTCTGGCACGCAGACACGCTATTTTCACGAGTGAGTAACTGCTTTAAGCCCCCCAAGAACCCGACAGCTCAATCGGGAATAAGCTACCAGTGCACCTTTAAACGCATAAAAACACAGCAACTTATCGCATTTAACCAATAGGTTCTTCGAAGAAATCTTCATCGATACTGTAAAGAGTGAACTGCTTTGCCGGGTGGACTGCCACTCCGTAATTAAGCATCAACTCGGTGAGTTTAACCCCATTAATCAGAATGATTTTCCCATGTCGATAGTTTTTTGCGGTAGTAACGGCGCGAGGCTGAAAGTCCGAGGTAGTAATAAACACCCCTAAGTTGGCACCACGTGAATCCAAAGAACCGATAAAATTACGGATTTCCGGATCTCCAACTTTATTGGTATCTGCATAACGTTTTGCCTGGATATAGATATTGGTTAGCCCCAATGCGTCCTGGCGAATAATCCCATCAATACCTCCATCACCAGAGCGACCAACATGCTGTTTAGCCCCGTAGTCACCACCGTATCCCATAGCCCATAACAAATCGATAACCGCTTTCTCGAAAAACTCAGGCGAGGAATCTTGCAGATATTTCCGAAGCTCAGTTTCTACTTGCGCATTAAAATCACGCTCGGCATTACTCATTACTTCAATCGGATTACTGCTAGGCTCAGTCTCTACTTCCGCCTCGCCACTTTTCGTCTTACGCTGAGCAATCTCTAGCTGATATTTGACCCATACTTCCCATTCGAGCATATCTTCATCGGTATAGATGGAAAGATTACGCTCGGCAACCTGGAGCCCGGCATCGGTAATCTGGCAATATCCCCGTCGAGGGCGAGTTATCAAACCCGCATAAAAAAGACCAGAACATGCCCAGTTAATGCGATTTTGATAACGAGGTTGCCCGGAGGGAATAAGCTCCTCGCGCACCTGCTCACTTAACCTCATAGAGTCAGCGACAAGTTCGCAGATTTCGCGCACGTGTCGCACCTGACCGTCCTGCAGAACTCGAAGAACTACGGGTCTAAACTCGTCAATAGTTGGGATATTATCTTTACTCATTTTTTACGCCTACCTGGTAATCTTCTGCCATCAAATCGATATTACCCAGCTTTTGCCTTAAGGCGGCGCAGATTAATCTAGATTGGTGGCGGCTGCCAACATTTTTTCCACTGCAGGGCGATATTTTCCGTCTGCGTTCCGGATTTCTCCGCTATCTGCTAGGTAGGTTTTCAAGAATTTTTCTAGAGGACGCGCCAAACCCTGCCCGACAAGGCTGCCGGTACTAGCCTCGATCCCGGCGTGAGCGCGTCCTCCGAAACTGAGAAGCCACATATCCTCCCCCACCGGCACGTCCGCACTCAGGCGCGGCATTGTAAAAGGAAAGTCCAGGTGCTTAGCGCCCAAGCGCCGGTAGAAATCCCAACGCCGCTGCGGATCCCCTCTATCTTCCGAGGGCGCATGGAGCTGCGGATCCTCAATCTCTCCCAGAATCAACAAGGGATTAACGGTAGCTTCCAGAGCAGAAATCGTTTCACGGAAAAGCTTAGAGCCCACCCCGTGACCGCGAGTGCGGGGACTGACCGCCAGCCAACTCAGCAAAGTCACTTCCCTAGTTGCCGGCCAGGCTATAGCTGCCCCTAACGGGCGCGCCCCCTCCCAAGCAGAAAAAACCTGGAACTGCCCTGCCTGCAGCTGAGTGATTAAATCTTCCGGCTCCCCCAGTTCTTCAAGGCCAAAAGCCTGTTCCAAAAGTTCACGAACCAGGATTTCTGACTGCCCCGGTTCCAAGTAGTTTTGATACTCAATTTGCACCCTTCAACCCTAGCCGAATCCTCTAGATAGCCATAGCTGCGGCGGTTATTGGTCGCTGAATCACCTTACAGTTCCCAAGGGTTGTTCCTAGGGATTTTTCTTATTTTTCATATAGGTCGTGTAGGGGGTATCTAAATCAAGAAATGCCACCTCGTGGGCAGGTTTTTGTTTGCTAGGAGGGGGAGGAGTTAGGTAGTCTCCGAACGCCATACGTAAATAAGAGTCGTATCCAATCGGAACTTTAATACTAGATTGACCGAAGGGCTTGCTAATAGCCTTAGAAAACCATTCCTGCCGGTATTCATTCTGCATATAGCCGGGACCAGAAGCTAGTTCAGTCGTATATTCAGAGGTATAAAAATTCCAACTAGCCATTTTCTTTTCACACCAGCGCCAGATTCTATATCTGAGCGCCGACCAAGGAACGACAGTCAGTAATAATTTACTGCCCAAAGCTACCATTCCCCCATGTTTTTCAGGTACGGACTGAGCACAAAACAGAGAAAATACCAGTGCCAAGAGCTTTTGTATCCGTCGAGCAAATGAACCGGGAGGGGGACAGCCGTCAAGGGGAAGGATATCCATAGTGAGCCCTTGCGGCATTTTTTTATCAACTTGATAGGTGGTTACCAACGTAGTGTGAGCATCACAAATCTTAGCCATAAGATCGCCGGTGACCATGTTCTTGTGCGAGCGAACATAAAGATATTGTTTATTAGCTGAATCTTTACACCACAAGCGGGCAAGTTTTTCATAATCTGGGCGTGGCATAAACACATCGATATCATCGTCCCAAGGCACAAAACCGCCATCACGGATAGCCCCAATACAACAACCACCACAGGCGTAATAAAGCAGACCATGGCGGTCACAAAAGTCGGCAAAATGCTGATACATCTGCCAAGACTTAAGCTGCATTTGCCGCAATTCGTCTTCCGTTAGCTCATGTGCCATAAAAGCCCCCAAAATACGAAAAAATCTAAACTATCACATCCGTCATTGCGACTGTTTAGCGGCTATCACCATATAGAACAGTATCTTCAGCTACCACATCGGCGTGTTCCTCTTCTAAAGCAGCTGGATCTACCTGGGGAACACTGGTGTGGGAAATAAGCGGGTGGAACGGACGTTCGTCCTTTTCGCCCTCGAAATGTAGTACTTCAGTGAGTTTCTCACCTGGGCGCATACCGGTAATTTCAATTGAAATCTGTTTACCGCTCATCTGAATCATCCGTTTTGCAACATCCATAATCTTCACCGGTTGCCCCATGTCAAGCACGAGCACTTCGCCCGCCCGTCCGATAGCTCCCGCCTGAATAACCAGAGCACAAGCCTCCGGAATCGTCATAAAGAAACGTTCCACATCGGGATGGGTGATAGTAATCGGACCGCCATGTTCAATCTGGGAGGTAAAAGTCCAAAGCACCGAGCCACGCGAACCTAAAACATTACCGAAACGCACGCTGACGTAACGCCACCCCCTTTCGGCAACCTGTTGGGAATAGTGAGCCACAATCCTCTCAGCTACCCGTTTAGACCGACCCAGCACGGTAGTTGGTTCAGCCGCCTTGTCAGTAGAGATATTAACTAGATTCTTTACCCCGTATTCGACCGCTAGTTCTACCACGTTCTTTGTACCTAAGACATTGGTTTTCCAGCCCTCTTCTGGATACTGCTCCAACATTGGCAAATGCTTAAGTGCGGCTGCATGGAAAACAACTTCCGGGCGATGGGCTGCGAAAATAGCTCGCAACGCTTCCCTATCGCGAATATCGCATAATGCAAAGTCAGGGGTGTCCAACATTCCAGTGCCATACAAATCGAGTTGCATCGCGTGTAACTCGGACTCATCCCTATCGAGTAAGACCAGCTCTGCTGGACGCAGCATCTTTACCTGGCGACAAATCTCGGATCCGATTGATCCACCAGCTCCGGTAACTAGAACTCGTTTCCCCTCGATATATCCAGATATTTCTTGAAAATTAGTTTTGATTTCCCTGCGGCCTAACAGGTCAGTCACGTTAATTTGGCGGATATTATTCAAATCGACTTTTCCACCCAAAATGTCTCCCACTTGAGGAGCAACCAGCAGCTTAATACCCGCTTCCTTTGCAACCTGTGAATAGGCGGTTTTAACCTCACGTAGCTCTACCTCGGGACTTAGCGGGTTAGGGTGTTCATTGTTAATAGAGAAAATAGCGGTAGTAACCCCAAGTTTTTTAGCTACCTGCGGCAAATCTTTCATTTTCCCCCGTACGGGAACCCCCCGCAGTCGGAGATTCTTTTTCGCCGCGGCATCATCAATCAAGGCCACCGGCATATAGGGCGTTTTCGTATCAACCTGCATCTGATGAATCAACTGCTCACCGGCGATACCAGCTCCAATCACAATCACTGGTTCCGGATCGTCAGCCCCATGACGGCTAATCTTCTTTAAAACTCGCCAGCATACTCGAGCAGCCCCCATGATTAATAGGGCTAAGGCAGGGCTAGCAACCGCGACTACGATACTAACGAAACGCCCTGGATAAAGCAGGGTGAATAGGGCAGCAACTATCCCAGAACAGATAACCAAAGCTCCCAAGCTCACAACTTCTTCAAACGAAGCAATCCAATAGCGATTTCTGTAGTGTTTTGAGACCAGTCCCACACTAATCTGCACAAAGATTGCTATCAGCACAAAAGTAACTATCGCGCACGAATCCAAGTCGCTAAGCACAAAGTTAAATCGAATCCAGGAAATAACTGCTACCGCTATAATCCAGCTAAAAATATCTGTAGCAAGTAAAATACCCCGTCGTAGCCAAGTCGGAATAAACACATATCCTCTTTTCTGCTCACTTAGAAAACCTAGCGCTATTTTACCCCGCAAATCCTAAAAATCTGAGGACAATACTCAACCTAAAAGGATAAAAAGGATTAGTGAGATAATGAAAGTAGAATTTTTAGCTACCAGAAAGGCAAGCATATGAAGGTGCCATTTTCTCCTCCTGATATTCGCCCTGAAGATATTGAGGCAGTAGTTCAGGTACTACGTTCTGGCTGGATTACCAGCGGCCCGGTCGGCGAGGAATTTCGTAAGGCACTAACAGGTTTTTCTGGTACCAGTGACACTATGTTGGTAAATTCGGCAACTGCCGGTTTAAAAAACGCCCTCCGCTTCTTAGGGGTGGGTTCCGGTGATGAAGTAATCGTCCCTGCCTATACCTATACCGCTTCCGCATCAGTGATTGCGCACGTGGGAGCGAAAATAGTAATGGTAGACACCGCGAAGGGTGACTATTTCACCACCGCCGAAAGAATCGCGGCGGCCATTACTCCGCGTACTAAAGCCATTATTTTGGTTGATTTAGCTGGAAAGATGGTAGATACCAAGCCGATATATCAAGCTATTGAATCCGCTCAAAGCGATTTTTGCCCGGGCAGTCCACAACAGGAACATTTAGGACGCATTGCCCTAATTATTGATGGAGCTCACAGCCTGGGAGCAACTGGATACGGAATGCGCGCAGGGCAGGCGAGCGATTTCACGGCATTTTCTTTCCATGCTGTAAAAAACCTGACCACAGCGGAAGGAGGGGCGCTGACCTGGCGTAAAGAAAACCCTCTAGCTGAACAGATTAAACCGTTCATAAAACTGAACACTTTACACGGACAGTCTAAATCTGCTTTAGAAAAAACCAATACCTCTGGCTGGGAATATGACGTCATGTTTACCGGGTACAAAGAAAATATGCCAGATATTTTGGCTGCTCTTGGTTACTCACAGTTACAACGCTACCCACAGACCATGAAGCGCCGTCACCAGATTATTGACTATTACAACCAGGAGTTAGCTCATCAGCCGGTAACCCCGCTAACTCACCGCGGCTTAGACCAAGATGGTCAGCCTTTTTCCAGCAGTGGACACCTTTACCTACTTTCTTTAGACACCCTAGAACTTGATCAAAGAAATGATTTTATTGAACGTATGTTTGATAAAGGTATTTCTTGCAATGTTCATTACAAGCCCTTACCGATGCTAACTGCCTACAAGAATCTTGGGTTTAATCTACAGGATTACCCAAATGCCTACGCTGCCTATTGCCACGAAGTTACCCTACCTCTGCATACTGTATTGACTGATGAACAAGTAGCTTTCGTTGCGGAAACTGCCCGCGACACCCTCCAGGAAATGACAAAATGACATTATCACCATCCCGGTTAGCCTATAGGTATTCCTCATGAACAGTAAAGAAATAATCGACCGCTGCCTATCGACTCTCGCTTTAGTTTTATTGAGTCCACTCTTCCTAATCATTGCAGTCGCAATAAAACTTGATTCTCCCGGTCCGGTTTTCTTTCGTCAAAAACGCATAGGACGCGGTGGAGTTCCGTTCAAGATTCACAAATTCCGCACTATGGCTAACAAAATTCCCAAAGTTAATATTTCTGCCACCGGTGATCCGCGAGTAACCAGGGTCGGTCGGATTCTCAGGAAAACTAAGCTCGATGAACTCGCCCAGCTTATAGATGTTTCCCGAGGACGTATGGCATTGGTAGGACCTCGTCCTGAAGTACCCGAATACGTTGCAGAATGGCCGGAGGAACTTCGCAATCTTATCCTCTCGGTTCGCCCGGGGATTACCGATCCCGCTTCGATTGTTTACCGTAACGAGGCAGACGAGTTGGCTCAAGCCCCGGATCCGGAACGCTACTATATAGAGGTTCTGATTCCGAAAAAGACTGCTATGTACGCTGATTATGTTCGCAACCGCAGTCTGTTAAAAGACGCGAAAATAATTCTTCGTACCATCACCACGGTGGTTAGCAAGTAGCCAAATCCTGATACTCTTTCGCATTAAGCTACCGGCAGGTAAGTTTTCTGTCTCCTCTACCCTGCGATGTGATTATTCCTCCTTGATAGGGCGCTTAAAAATTACCCCGGGGCGGGGAGATTTTAGGGTTATCCAAAATCTGGGTTAATCCTCAAAATCTCCCCGCCCCGGGATTTTTAGTCGCTATTTCGCCTCACGTACCATCAGAGTCGCAAGGTACTATTGGCTACTGCTTCCAGTAGTGACGCTGCTCGGATATTCCAACAACATATTCTTCACGAGCCTGCTGCGTGGATTCGATGCGAGAAACCTCCGGCACTACCACGTCCCAGTAGGAACAGTTCGGCGGGTTAGGACCAAACAGATTGGTTTCAATATGAATCATCACTGCCTGCTCAGATTTCTCTGCCTGGCGATAGGCATCCCGGAACTCTGCGATAGTGTGCACCTTCAACACCTTAATTCCCCAAGATTCCGCATTCTTGGCGATATCTACCGGCAGCAGCTCCCCGTCCTCGTTATGGGGATTGCCATCACCCATCCGGTAGCGAGTACCGAAACGCTGAGAGCCATGAGATTCCGAAAGCGAACCAATCGAAGAGAACCCGTAGTTTTGCAACAAAACATAGATAACCTTAATGTTTTCCTGCACCACGGTGGCCAGTTCCATCGGCAACATCTGGTAGGTTCCGTCCCCAACAATCGCCACTACTTCCGAATCCGGCAACGCCATCTTGACACCCATAGCTGCCGGGATTTCATATCCCATGCAGCTAAAGGCATACTCTACGTGGTATTGCACCGGGGTCTTTGCCTGCCATAGGCACTGTAAATCACCCGGCATCGACCCGGCGGCGTTAATCAACACATCATTATCGCCCATCATGTCGTTAAGCGCGCCGAACACTTCGGTTTGTGCCGGCAACTCTTGATCATGCGCACCGTAACATTCGGCGGTCTTTTCAAACCAGTCCGCGCGCTCATCTGCAATCTCGCGGCTATATTCTGCGGATACCCGGTAATCCCCGAGTGCCTCTTTCAAGGCAGCTAGTGCCAACTTGGCGTCAGCTACCACCATTTCACCGGCGTGTTTCGCCGCATCGAACGCTTTCACGTTAATGTTTACGAACCGCACATCCGGGTTCTTGAACTGGGTGTGGGATGCGGTAGTGAAGTCCGAGTAACGAGTACCCACCCCGATTACCACATCGGCTTTGTCTGCCAAATGGTTCGCACTATTAGCCCCGGTAGAGCCGACGCCCCCTACGGCGCATTCATGATCAAAGTTAATGGCGCCTTTACCTGCCTGGGTATCAGAGACCGGGATTCCGGTCTCGGTCGCCAAATCGCGCAGTTCCTGGGAGGCTTCCGCATAGATCGTGCCGCCACCGGAAACAATCAAGGGACGCTTAGCCGACTTAATAATCGCTGCCGCCCGCGCCATCTCGGTTTCAGATACTGCCGGACGGCGCACGTGCCATACCCGCTTTTCAAACATTTCTACCGGCCAATCGAAGGCCTCGGCCTGTACGTCTTGTGGCATTGCCAGTACTACGGCTCCGGTTTCTGCCGGGTCGGTGAGGACGCGCATGGCGTTCATCAAAGAGGGCATTAGTTGTTCGGGACGGTTAATCCGGTCGAAGAAACGCGACACGCAGCGGAAAGCATCATTAACGCTCACGTCCAAAGAACGCGGATCCTCTAACTGTTGGAGCACCGGATCCGGGTAACGGGTAGCGAACTGGTCAGAGGGCAACAGCAATACCGGCACTCGGTTAGTGGTGGCCAGCGCCGCGCCGGTCACCATATTTAAGGCGCCCGGACCAATCGAAGTGGTAACCGCGAGTGTCTGCAAGCGGTTCTTGGCTTTAGCGAAAGCCGCAGCCGCATGGACTGCACCCTGCTCGTTGCGCGGCATATAGTATTCCATTACTCCCCCATCAGGAGTGGAATCTAGTTCGTTTTGCAGCAGCGCCTGACCGATACCGCACACGTTTCCGTGTCCGAAAATCCCGAAAGTGGCGGGGATTAGCCGGTATTCTTTGCCGTCGCGCTCGGAATACTGGTTGATTAAGAAGCGGATTGTCGCCTGCGCGGTCGTTAGGCGAACGGTCTCATATTTTGCCATCTTTAGTCCTCCTTGATGGTGGCGTTGGTCATGGGCAGACGGGGGTCGGCTTCGCCGCCACCCCAATCTTCGGTGAGCCAGACATAGTCGGGATCAATGGTTACTAGCCAGGTCGCGTCCTCGGCTGGACCAGCCATTACGTTCAAATAGTACAGGTGGTATCCGGGGGCAGCCACGGACGGACCGTGCCAACCGTGCGGCATTACTACTACATCCCCGCTGTGCACCTCGGCGCACACATCAATCGTGTGTCCTTTGGAGGGATAAATCCGCTGCAGCGCCATTCCGGTAGTGCCGTTAGCGGCTGGTTTTACCTGGTAGTAGTAGATTTCTTCCAAAATCCGTTCAGTTTCGGAATGTTCATCATGTTTATGGGGAGGATAGGACGACCAGTTACCACCGGGGGTAATCACTTCGGTGACTAGCACGTGGTCTACGTCTACCGGGTTGCCCATCGTGTAGTTGTGGACTTCCCGGGTGCAATCGCCCTTACCGCGAATCATGGAGATGACTTCATCTTTGGGGCAGTAGCGCAGCGGTTTTTCATTCTTGGCTACCGAGCTGGGTAGGGCAAACCGTCCACCTTTTTCGCTGCTCACCGTAAAGGTGGTGTTAATTGGTACGTACAGGTAATCGGTGATTTCACTCCAGATATCCTTACGTCCCTTGATTTCGAAAGTTTCACTGCCAACCTTAACCGTGCAGCCGCCCTCGAGCGGTAAAACCAGCAGTTCCGAGTTTGACGAGGTAACCTCCTGGCTAGCTCCGGCAGGCAGATTCAAGACCTTCAGTCCGGAAAACTCCCAACCGGCTTTTTCGGGGGTCAAATCTAGCTCAAACTGAGCGTTTTTTAGCTGACCGTCTCGGAATAAATAGTTTTTATTATCGCTCATAGTAAACCTACCGTCTCGTCTACAGCCTGCGCCACATCGTCGCCGACCGGGAATAATAGTGAACGTCCGATAACCAAGCCTAAGACATTTGGTAAGCGTAAAGCGTTACCCCATGACTGCAAGGCTGCGTCAGGATCGTTTGATACTTCTCCCCCTAGAATCAGAGAGGGAAGGGTGGTGGCTTCCATCACGCGTTCCATTTCGGCAACGCAAGGAAGTTTTAGCCAGGTATAGGCGCTGGTACGCCCAAGTCCGGAAGCGATAGTGATTGATTTTATTACCGCATCGGCGGTGAGGACGTTGCGTACGTTTTCGGCTGAACCAACCGAAATAAATGGCTCGACCATGGCCATGAGTTTGCGCTCTGCCAGTTCGTCTATGGCGCGGGCGCTCGCCTGCAAGGTGGCGACTGTACCCGCGTCTGCATAGTTAATCCGGGTTAGCATTTTCCCCCCGGCTAGACCGGCTTGTTCAATTCCTTGCGCATCATAGCAGTTGAAGCGGTCATCCATTCCGAAAGTGGCTCCCGCAAGTCCGGCGCGGTTCATCGAGCCGAACACTATTTTATTATCGAGCGCCCCTAGTAGGGTTAAGTCCTCAATCATGTCGGAAGTGCCCAAGAACCCGTTTACTCCGGGGCGGGCAAGTGCCTCACAACAGCGTGAGAGCAGTTCTTCTCTATCTGCCATTGCGGCCAGGTCACTTCCAGCCCCGAGTGCTCCGCGCGCGGGATGGTCACAGGCGATAACCATTAGTTTGCCTGAACAACCATCTTTTCCTTGCAGCACTTCTTTTAGCCTGGGGCGAGGACGGTCTTTTAGGGCTTGGCTGATTCGTTCCGGCTCAAAGGCGCGGATTTTAGCGAGTTTGGATATTAGTTGTCCCACGATATTACCTCTTTGTAACGATTGGCGCGGAACGCGGGTTTTTGGCAATCATGTTTAGGATTTCCGGTTCGGAGGGCATGGCGGTGGAGCATTCTAGTCGGGAGCTTACGATTGCTCCGGCGGTGGAGGCGGCGGAAATAATTTGGGGTAAATCCCAGCCGGAGAGTAGCCCGTGACATAGCGAGCCTCCAAATGAATCGCCCGCGCCCAGACCGTTGGTGACTTTTACCGGGGTGACTGGGACTTCGATACGTTCTTCCCGGGTTTTGCACAGGGTTCCTAGCGGACCTTGTTTTACGACTGCGATTTCGATTCCTCGCTCTAGGAGGGCGTCGGCGGCGCGGTCAGGTTCGGTTTCTCCCACTGCGATTCGACATTCTTCTTTGTTTCCGACGGCTACCGATACTTTTTCTAGTATTCGGTCTACTTCACGGTGAGCGGTTTCTTCATCGGTCCAAAAGTTTTCTCGGTAGTCTAAATCGACGATTGTCCATTTTCCGGCTTCCCCTAAATCTCGCAGGTCAAGAGCGTGATGGTGGGCGCTGCGAGAGGGTTCTTCGGACAATCCGGTCACGGATATCCAAAATATCTTGGCGGCTTTTATTGCGTCCTCGGGAATGTCTTCTTTCGTTAGCTCCAGGTCGGGGGTGGAGGGCTCGCGGTAAAAGTAGAGGGGGAAAGTGTCAGGAGGGAAGATTTCACAGAAGGTGACCGGGGTGGCCAAGGCCGGGTTTTCTACCACGTAGGTGTCGTAGACGCCCAGGGAGCGCATCTCGGAGCGCACGAATTTTCCGAAAGGGTCTTTTCCTACTCCGGTAATAATTGCGGAGGAGTGGCGCAGTTTAGCGGCTGCTACTGCCACATTCATGGGGCTGCCACCGAGGAATTTTCCGAATTGTTCTACCTTTTCTAGTCCTACTCCGGTCTGTAGGGGGTAGATATCTATTCCTGAACGTCCGATGGTGAGCACATCCACGACTGGCATCTTGAAAGTGTTCATATCAGCTTTCCCTTTGTTGTTTATATTGACTACATTGTCTGGGTCTGCCTAGAGATAAAACACAAACCCCTTATTTGTACTAACATTCTAGCAAAGATTTCAGGGCAGGAAAAGCCTCTACTCATAAACCATAAACACAAAGTGTGCTCCCCGGCGACTATCCCGCGAGAACCCCAGTTAGAGGCAAAAATCTCCCGAAATTATTAACTTTAGGTGTATTCTGCTTAATGTCAGGCTTAATTAACATTACGCGTTAAAATCATCCAGTGATGCAGATTGGAAAAGGAGATTGCGATGGCAACCCCTAAGACCTACATAACAAACATTGACCTTGACCATAACTCCCCGATTCCTCTGTACCACCAGATTTCCGAACCGATAAAAGAACTCATTTTGAACGGAACGATTCCGGCAGGAGCCAAGCTAGAGGACGAGCTTTCTATGGCTTCCCGCCTGGGAGTTTCCCGCCCTACCGCCCGTCGCGCTCTGCAAACCTTGGTGGATTTGCGCCTGGTGGTGCGCAAACGCGCGGTTGGCACTATAGTTGCCCCCAAGGAAATTCATCGACAAGTTAAACTGTCTTCCCTGTATGACGATTTAAAAGAGTCTGGCCAAAAACCCACTACCCAGGTTATTTCTTATACGGAAGTCCCTGCCGACGAGGACGTGGCCAGAGATTTACACCTTAACAAAGGTCAGAGCGTAATCCAGGTAGTCCGTTTACGCCTGGCAAATAACGAGCCTTTGGCAATCATGACTAACCATCTGCCAATCGATACTGCCCCCAGCGAAAAGGAACTACGCTCCGGTGGTCTCTACGAGACTATGCATAAACATGGGCATGAAGTATTTTCGGCACAACAAACGATTTCAGCCCGTAAAGCCAGCCTTGAGGAGGCAGAGACTCTGCAAGAGCCACGCGGAGCAGCTATTTTGAATATGCGTCGCATCTCTTATAACCAGTCAGGCAGACCAATTGAGCTTGGCGATCATGTCTACCGAGCCTCTCGCTACAAGTTCACTATTAGCCTGTAGTTTTTCGCATTTCGCCAGTTATCAGGACGAGACCGCGGGGACTCCACCCCCGCCACAGCACTCCTTCCTTAGGGACACCGGGAGTTTGTCAGGTCTAACCAACAAGGCTATCAACCCCTTTGATTACCGACCCTTACTCGCATCAGTCCAGATAAAAGCAGATTTAACACCCTAAATATGATTACTGCCACCAAATTCTTTGCTCTATTGTTATATCAAAGTCTTGACGCTTAATAGTTTTTCCCTTACCCTGGAAGATAGCAGCACCGATGGCGGTGTCAAGCAGTTTCAAGGAGACAAAATGAGCGAGATTAAACCAGTATCCGGTCCGTTATTAGATGCAGCCAAGAATTCTAAAACTGCGCTATGGAACGATTCTTCCGACCTAGAAGAACTACGGCAGTCAATTTCTTGGGGCGGGGTAGGCGCAACCTGCAACCCCACTATCGCTTACACCACCATTTCTAAACATTTAGATATTTGGGCCCCCCGGATTAAAAAGATTGCCGAAGATATGCCCACCGCCACCGAGTCCGAAATCGGTTGGCAAGCAGTAAAAGATATGTCTATCGAAGCCGCAAAACTGCTGGAACCGGCATTCAAAGCCTCCAATGGTCGTAACGGTCGCCTCTCGGTACAAACCGATCCGGCGAACTACCGCAACGCCCAGGCATTAGCCGACCAGGCAGTAGAGTTCTCTGAAATGGCTCCCAACATTGTGGTAAAAGTACCTGCCACCAAGACCGGGATTGAAGCTATTGAGGACGCCACCTACCGCGGCGTATCCATGAACGTGACCGTCTCTTTCTCGGTAGCGCAAGCGGTTCGTTCCGGCGAAGCCATCGAGCGCGGTCTACAGAGACGCGAAGCCGAAGGCAAAGACGTTTCCCAGATGGGACCGGTAGTTACCTTGATGGTTGGTCGCCTGGACGACTGGCTGAAGATTTGCGCTAATCGCGACAAACTGGTGCTAAATCCCGGACACCTGGAATGGGGCGGAATCGCTGCCGTAAAGAAAGCGGTCGCCGAATTTGAAAAGCGCGGTCTTAGAGCCCGAATGCTGGTAGCCGCCTTCCGTAACACTATGCAGTACACCGAGCTAGTTGGGGGAGATATCGTTATTTCTCCGCCTTTTGCTTGGGCAAAGCGTATTCAAGAATCCGATTACAGCTATGAAGATCGGTTTGAACAGCCAGTATCAGAAGAAATTATGGAAACCTTGATGAAGGTGGAAGACTTCCGCCGCGCCTACGAGGTAGACGGCATGAGCGTCGAAGAGTTCGCCACTTTCGGTCCCACCGTGCGGACGCTGCGCGGATTCCTCAAATCAAACACCGATTTACAAGAACTGGTGCGAGATGTGATTTTGCCTGCGCCAAAAGAAAAGTAGTTCAGCGTAGTTAAATAACAGCAAAATAGTTTTAAGGTCGGGGGCGAGTTTTCTCGCCCCCGACGTCGCATATCCGCCACAGTTTCCAGTTAGCTACTGCGATTACAGTTGTACCAAAACACCGGGCACCCTTAATAGAGCCACGAAGGCGACGTTAAGGGGCTAATGCCAAAAACATGAATCGGCGGGGTCGGATTTCTCCAACCCCGCCGATTATTTAACAGCTATTGTTTACGCGGCAAACCCCGCATAAACGAGGCCAATAACTAGCGCTCTACCTTTGCCAAAATATCTCGAGCAGAAAGAATCAAGTATTCTTCGCCACCGTATTTAACTTCGGTGCCGCCGTACTTGGAGTAAATAACGCTGTCGCCCTCGGCAACATCCATCGGAACCCGGTTACCCTGGTCGTCGATGCGACCTGGGCCTACGGCAATTACTTTACCTTCCTGCGGTTTTTCTTTGGCAGCATCGGGAAGAACCAGACCGGAAGCGGTCTTTTGTTCCGCCTCTGCCTGCTGAATCACGACGCGATCTTCTAATGGTTTAATGGAGACTGACACTGCAGACCTCCCTTTCTTTATCCAAAAAACTTTCGGTTGTTGTATCGGAGCGTTGGCGTCGCGGGTGCCATCTTTCCGATACTGTTTCAGAGTCTCGCAACTCCAAATGCACTATTTAGCTTAAGTGCATTCTGGCACTCAATCAAGCTGAGTGCCAGTTTATGCTTACGCCCTGCGCGAATATGCGGCTGCCGCGGTAGCTTCGCCAATACCTAAGTTCCTAAATCCTCAGTTAGACTAAAAACAATAGAGGGAGAAAAGATGTTAGCAGCCAAAACGCCACTTAGCTTTCGCGAAATGAAACAGCTAACCTCCCACTTGCCACCTTGCGAAGATTCGATGATTTCCACGCTAACTACCCAAGAAGGATGGGAGTTATTCCAAAAGTATCCTCACCCTTGCCAACTAGAAGCCCCAATGATTGCGAAACAGCTACGTAAACGCTACCCCGCCGCCCTGGTTGCCTCTTTACAAACCCAATGGATATTGCGGGAAAAAGCCCAAATAAAGCTCGGTGACGAAGCCAAAAATAAACTATTTACCCGCGAAGGTCTAGAACAAGCTAGCAGAAAAATAGTATCTATACAGCGGGCAAAACGCTTTACTGATGCCGGTATCGACACCCTAATCGATGTCGGGTGTGGAATCGGCGCGGACTCGATGCAATTAGCATCTAGCTGCCAACAATTGCGGGCAGTAGATATTAGCCCCACTGCCGCCACCTGCGCAGCACTTAACCTTTCTGAGATACCTTCCGCGCAAGTCTATTGCGAGAGCGCACAGCAGGTAACCATCCAAAACCCCCTGCCCGCCCTATTTTTTGATCCTGCCCGCCGCCTCCCAACCGGACGCGCCCTCTCCCCTGATTCCTGGTCACCCCCACTTTCAAAAGTCCTTGCCTGGGGAGGACGCGCATCGCATTTAGCGGTAAAAATGGCGCCCGGAATCGACCTTAGCTATTTACCAGATAATTACCATGCGCAATGGGTTAGCGTAGATGGGGACTTGGTTGAATGCGCCCTCTATTCCCTGACTTTAGCCCCCGAAGGCGCGGGACGCTCTGCGCTGATTATTCAGGGTAATCAGGTAAAAGAGTATTTATGCGCTAGCGCTTCCCGCCCGGGAGATAACCATGTGCAAGTTCCGCCCGCATCCGGCTTAGGAGATTACCTGTTCGACCCTAATCCCGCGATTATTCGCGCCGGAATTATTCCCGACCTTTGCGAAAAAATACTGGCAGCGCCCATAGCTAACGGGATTGCCTATCTGAGCGGGAACAGTATGCCCCTTCCCGAGGATTCGTTAGCCACAACTTGTTACCGCATAGTTGAGGATTTACCGCTGAAAACAAAAACCGTCAGTTCCTATCTACGCACCATCCAGGCAACCCGCCTGGACGTGCTAAAACGTGGGGTCATCCTCGATATTGCGAGCTGGCGCAAAAAAGTAATGCCCAAGAAAACCAGAGGATTCTCGCCGCGAACCGTGACCGTAGCACTCACCCGGGTAGGCGCAGGTCATCGTTGCTTAGTATTGGAGCCCTGTAAATAGCCGCTTATCCTAGCTTGTTTTACCTATCACCAGGAGTGAGCGGTGATAGGTAAAACACCCTGGTTAGCGCAGGGCTAGGATTTAGGCTCCACATCGTCAGGCGGTTCTACCGTTACCGATGGCTCATTGGAATCGGTTTTCCGCGCTTGTGAGCGTTCCTGCAAACGCTGCTGAGCCTGTTTAGCGTATTCACGCCCTTTCTCAACCGCCTGTTCGGCATATTCTTTGCTTTTTGACGCGGCTTGCTCCATGTAGGGGCGCGCCTTTTCCATGGTTTCTTCCGCGTACTCTTTACCCTTCTCAGCGGCCTGTTCCATATAGGGGCGCGCCTTAAGCACATAGGGGCGTGCCTTTTCTGCCACCTGTTCCACATATTCTTTGCTTTTTTCAGCTGCCTGATCCATATAGGGGCGCGCTTTCTCTAGGGTTTCTTCCGCATATTCGCGTCCCTGTTCTACTAAAGGTTTAATCCGGTCAGCGGCTTTTTCAGCAGCTTTTTCAAATTCCGGGCGCATCTGGTCAAATGATTTCGCCATGTTTTCTTTCACCTTTCGATAGATGCTTTCCGTTTCTGCCCTTTTTCCTTGGGCATTATTGCTTGCGGTCTGGGATTTTTCCGTATCGTTGTGGCTAGGAGCCATATAAATCTGGGTGAGCGCCATCTGAGAGTCAGGGCCAAAATCTGTCGGCGAGGGCGGCATTCCCGCTTTCACTAGCGCCTCGCCTAGGGCAGCAATTTGAGCGCCATTGTCGGTACAGAACCGAATCGGAGGAATCCGCACGGTTATCCCCGCCGATTCGGCGCGCTGGGCGAGGAGTTCGCGCAGACGCGAGTTAGCGGAAAAACCGCCCCCCACCACGATCTCGCGGCAATCAAAATCCTGAGCCGCCTGGACTGCTTTCTTGGTCAGGGAATCATTTACTGCTTCGGAGAATCCGGCGCAAATGTTTTCCCGGTTAATGCTTTCCCCGGCCGCCTCTAGACCCTCGATATAGCGGGCGACCGCAGTTTTTAGACCTGAGAAAGAGAAATCATAGCGGTGACGCTCTTTGTCTTTACCGGCCGCCAGTCCCCGCGGGAAACGGATAGCTTCCTTATCCCCCGCCTGCGCCAAGCGGTCTACATGCGGACCTCCTGGATAGGGCGTATTCAGCAGACGCCCTACTTTATCGAAGGCTTCCCCGGCGGCGTCATCCAAGGTACCGCCAAGTTCGGTAATATCGCGAGCCAGATCGCGCACCAGCACCAGATTCGAGTGTCCACCCGAGCAAATCAGCCCAATAAAAGGAGGATTAAACTCCCCTTCTACCAGGGCATCTACCGCCAGGTGTCCGATTACGTGGTTTACGCCGTACAGCGGTTTATCTAAGGCGAGTGCCAAGGCTTTAGCCGCCGAAATACCTACGGTCAGCGAGCCTACTAATCCCGGGCCTGCCGCGCAAGCAATCGCGTCTACCTCGCTTAAGGCCACCCCGGCCTGTTCACAGGCAGCCTGTAAAGTGGGCAGGAAGGATTCCAGGTGCGCCCGGGACGCAATTTCGGGGATGATTCCGCCGTAACGAGCATGTTCATCCATCGAGGTGGCAGTACAATCTGCCAATAGTTTTCCCCCGCGCACCAGCGCCACGCCAGTTTCGTCGCACGTAGACTCGATTCCCAAGATTAGCGGCTCACTCATAGCCCCCATTTTACCCACACCCTGGATTTGCAACCTAACGATATCGCCTCTAGCTGTAATAACTCTCTTGGAATATGATTCGGACATTGCCTCCGCTGACAATGAGACTTTGCCAAAAAACAGGACATTGGGTCTAAAAACCAGGACATTGAATGGGCAGGAATACGCAAACCTCAGCTAAAATGACACTAGCAGCAGGAGGTGTGATGACAGATAGAGGCGGGATTGGGGAACCCAAAGAGGATCCATTTGCCCATTATGTACGCCAGGGATCCCCGTCTCAACGCGCTCTGACTGCTGCTTGGCAGGCAGGAATTGGTTTACAAGCTGTAGATGGTTTAGCGCCCTCACCGTATCTAATAACTACCGCTAGGAGCTCCATCGAAGGTGAAATCACTTTAGACGAAGCTCAAAGCCTGGTTAATTCCTACTATCAGCAAAACCCTCAGCGGGGCTTAGACCGAACGGAGGAAGCAGATAAGGTAGCTACCCGGGTTGCGCAAGTATTATCTGAGGACGGATTTGTGTTTTCGGCTGCGCAGTATCTGGCGATACACCGCCGGCTTTTTGCAGAAATCTATCCCGAGGCCGGAAAAGTCCGCACCTACAATATCTCCAAGAAAGAATGGGTACTGGACGGAGATACCGTCATCTATGGGAATGCTACCGATTTAATGACGACCCTGGAATACGATTTAACTTTAGAGCGCGCTTTTAGTTACCGGGGGCTGAGTACCACCGAAATTATTGAACACCTAGCTTCCTTTGTGGCTAGATTGTGGCAGATTCACCCCTTTGATGAGGGAAATACCCGCACTACCGCCGTGTTTTTCATCAAGTACCTCCGCACCTTGGGTTTCACTGTCGATAACACCCCTTTTTCTAAACACGCCTGGTATTTTCGAAACGCAATGGTGCGCGCGAACTACGAAAACCTGACTGCCGGGATTCACGAAACTAACGAATACCTAGTTAAGTTCTTACGAAATTTGCTGCTGGGAGAAGAAAATCAGTTAAAGAATCGGTATCTGCATATCAGCGGTTTAGTTAGTACCGCAGAGAATCAGGCTTTTGAGTCTGACAGGCAGGAAGTTTCCCCGGAAACTCAGGACATTACTTCCGCTGACGATGGGACTTTATCGAAAAAACAGGATATTGGGGCTAAAAACCAGGATATTAGACTAGAAAATCAGGATATTGCCTGGAAAGGTCTTAGTCCAGTCTCGGCTCGGCACGCCCAAAAACTCTACGATTTCTTCGGGAATGAGGGCGTTTTCTCGCGTTCGCAGGTAACAGAGATATTGGGGATAACCCCCTCCCCGGCCTCTGAACTTTTGCGGAAACTCCTGGCTGCCTCCCTGATTAGTAAAGTTAAAGGCAAAGGAAAAGGCAAGTACCGTTTCACTCCCCTTCAGCCCGAGGGCGGGGCTAACTAACTATTTCTCCCACCGAAGTAGCGCGGGATTCCAGGTCATTTTCCCTAAGCGCATCTTAACTGCTGGACTAAGTAAAGCTTCAGCGAGCTTTACTGCTCCCCTAACCGTTTTCAGAGACTCAGGTAGACCAGTTTGTAACCACATTTTTTCGTACTGCTTTTCTTGTGGCTGTCCCCACTCTTCTGGAATCTGAAAGCTTTCAGGCAAGGCGATATGGCGTACGGAGCTTGTCCACCTTTTAAGACAAAGGTGGTATTTTCCGATGCAAATACGCGACAAAGAAGTCGATGAAAATAGAAAGATGTTACCGCACGACCGGTTTCAGCTGATGACTTCGCAGCCGCTGCTTTAATGGCCATTTCAAGGGCTGCAGGGCTGTCATATTTAGCCATCTTTCGTCCTTTCGCTAAGTCCTGCTTCGGAGAGCAAATCTTTATAGATTCGACTCGCCTTTTCTTCCTTATACTGCCCTTTTAATAGGTGTTCAAGCATGGCAAAGTTAAAATTTCGATTGGCATACCAGGCATCATGTAAAGCGTTTCCGATCAAAGAAAAATCTTCATTATCAAGCATTAGGTCAAAAATAGTGCGTTCGGGGCGAGTAACCGGAATGCCCTTTACGAACGCGACCTGGCTGCGGGAAACATTTCGTCTACCGAAGTTTGCAGCGCGATTTCTGGTGTTAAATCTTTTTGGCGAATACAACCGATACGTAGACAAATGAAAATCACCGACTTCTAGCAATGACGCCGCCGTAGAGCCCCCCACTACCACGCCATCCCAAGTCGATGTTTTCATGCGCTCATAGGTGAATTTTGCGGGATTAGTCAGTTTCCATACTGCTATTAGCTCATCCACATAAGTTACCCCCGCTCCCACCATGCGATAGGCGCCGCGCATAATTCTTTCAAGCCGCCCCGCCTTCACCGCGTCATGTAGCGCGTCCCGAGGTATCCCGGTACGCTCGGCTTGCGCAGTGGTGAATACCCCCTCAGATTCTGATAGCTGCGCAATAGATGCGACCCAATTTGAAACTTGCATGTTGCAATTGTAGGCTATTTCCCGACATTTGCAACAGGTTATCGCTATTTCTTGGAATTATTTACGAGGGCGAGGGTGGGGTTTAGCGTTTATCGGTAAATAACGGGCTAAGTAAC
>NZ_JAQEVU010000009.1:0-2163 GCF_027694345.1 Varibaculum timonense | reverse complement strand
TTACGGTAAGAGGGTGACCATCATTCTGGAAAGCGCAAAGGCGGGCTCGGAGATTTTTCTCCGAGCCCGCCTTAAAGTTTTAGCGAACTGCTAATTCTTTTCAGTGTCCACAGCTGTTAGCTGCCATGAAAGCTCTGAAAAGAACTACTTGGTATCGCTTTAGCTTTGCCGACGCCTGGCGGTCAAAGTACCCATACCGGCGATGGTTAATGCCAATGCCAGCAGGGACAATCCCAGGATGGGAGCACCGGTCTTTGGTAGACCCGAACCGGGCACTACATCTTTTGGACCAGGATTAGCCGACTTGATAGTCACCATAGTTTCAACCTGGGTGCTGCCGGGCTTCTTGCCTCCATCAGGTGCAGTGTAGTCAATCGAAATAGTGACCTTTTGACCAGTTACTATCTCGGTAGGCGTACCACTAATCACACAAGCGGAGCGTTTTTCGTCCCACTTAATGTTCAAACCTTTAGGCAGTCTCTCGGCTTTGCAGCTAGTAATCGTGGCTTTACCAGGATTATCTACCGGAACCACCACCGGGGTTAGCGGTTTATCTTTCTGCCCCTCGATATTGGGAATAACCGGGACGCTGGGCGCTAGCGCGCAACCGTTCTTATCGACTGCGGCGCCTTTCGGGGTGTTAGCGCATTTGTCCTGTTTGTCAGCTACGCCGTCTCCGTCACCGTCTTTTGCAGGATCGGTAATAGTAACGGTGGTTTCACCACTTGCTTTCCCTCCAGGATGCTGATCGGTCTTATCTTGCGGAGTGTAATCGACAGTAATCGTAACTTTCCCGTCGGTTACCTCTTCAGTGGGGGTACCACTGATTACGCAGGCTTGTTTGCCCTCGTTCCATTCGATAGTTAGACCGGCAGGTAATCCCGTGGCCTGACAGGCGGTGACCTTGGTTTTACCGGGGTTCTTTACCGGCACATCAACCGGGTCGATCGCTTTGCCTTTTTCACCGGTAATCTTAGGTGCGTCCGGCAAGCTGGGAGCCACTGAGCATCCATTCTTGTCTACCTTGGCATCTTGGGGGGTTCCGGCGCATTTATCTTTATCGTCGGCAACACCGTCACCATCATCATCACCTGGTAGGGCAATCTTGAACTTGGCGGTCACCTTATCGGTAGTGCCATCCTTATAGGTGACTTTCACCGGGATCTCGGTGTTTCCTTGAGCTGGTTTATCCCAGGTAATAATCCCGGTCTTAGCATCAATGGACACTCCCGCAGGTGCGTCCTTACCCAGGGCAAACTTGGTTCCTGCCGGAGCCGCAGTTTTTTCGTCCTTATCTTTGGTGGTTACTTCATCAAAGAGCGGAGCCGCAGAAACCGCTGGCTTACCTACCTGACCATTAACATCAGCATAGGACGGATTCCAACGGTCAGCTAAGGTACAACCGAATTCGTCTACCTTATCTTTATCGGCAGCCGGAGTACCAGGACACAAATCGTCCCCAGCTTGCGGGTTCTCCGGATCAACCGGATCTGGCTTACCGTCACCGTCTTTATCGGTACGAACTTTAACGGTCACGGTAGCGTTATCTGCCGAGTTATCCGCATAGTTCACCTTTACCGGAACAGTAATTTCCTCACCATTCTTAGCAGTATCAGGAATATTCAACGTAACCTGCCCGGTCTTATCATCAACGCTTGCCCCTTGGGGAGCATTATCTCCGAGGACGTACCGAGCGGTGTTGGGAACGTTCTTATCTCCCGTTTGCGAGGCTTTAACGCTTTCACCTGGTTTCCCAGTTACTGCCGGGTATGCCGGGTTGTAACGATCAGCGTCAGTCAGGTTGTCTTTGATAGTTACGCTGGTCTTACCTTGAATATCGCCACCAGGGTGGTCGGCAGACTTATCTGCCGGTTCAAAGCTGACCGTGACATTGACATCCCGACCGGGATTAACGATCTCAGTGGGGATACCACTGATTACGCAGGCTGTCCCCTCTTTATTAAGAGCAATGGTAAGCCCCGCAGGAAGTCCCTCGGCCTTACAAGCAGTCAGCTTGCTCTTTCCGGGGTTATCTACCGGAACAGTTACCGAAGTAATCGGGGTGTCCTTTTCACCTACGATGGGGTTAATCTTACCTACCGTAGGCAGTACCGAGCAGCCGTCGTTGTCTACCTTTGCGCCTTTAGGAGTACCAGGACACTT
>NZ_JAQEVU010000008.1:90955-108724 GCF_027694345.1 Varibaculum timonense | reverse complement strand
AAAAATCCCGCGACATATGCGGACATATGTCGCGGGACATCACATGGTCGGGGCGACAGGATTTGAACCTGCGACACCCTGCTCCCAAAGCAGGTGCGCTACCAAGCTGCGCCACGCCCCGTTGGTTTTTTATTTCAACCTCTAATAGGTTACACTGTTCTGGCGGGATTCGTTAAATGGAGACGAAAACCCGGATTGCGAGTGTAGCTCAATGGTAGAGCCCCAGCCTTCCAAGCTGGTCATGCGGGTTCGATTCCCGTCACTCGCTCCACTTAGACGTCGAAAATGATAAGTACCCTTTTGCGTTAGCGAGTATCGCTTAGGGGGGTGTGAAAAATTGACCGCGTTAGCGGGTTTGGGTTTTGCGTTACCTAGTATCGTGTTTTCCTTGTTCGGGTAGGGTTTTGTGGTTTAGCTAGCTAACGGAACGTGAAATTGACGCTGGTTCGCAAGGAGGTGTGTGGTGAAATCGTATGAGTCTGGTGCTGAGCTGGCTGCAGAGATTACTAAGCGTGGCGAACTTTTTATCGGCGAGTTCGCAGGTGTTCCTGGCGATGGTTGGGACCGGCTGGTTGATGGTGTTGATCGCACGCCTCGGCAGATGATTGCCTATCAGCTTGGTTGGATGGAATTACTGCTCGGCTGGGAACGTGACGAACAAGCCGGTCTTGACGTGGTGACTCCGGCACCTGGCTATAAGTGGAATCAGCTGGGTGGCTTGTATGAGTCGTTCTATCAGCGCTGGGAACAGGTATCTATGGAGGATTTGATCGACAGGTTCAAGATCCTGCTTGGTGAGCTGGTTCAGATGGTGGGTGGCCTAACCGAGTCAGAATTGTTTGAGTCTGGTCGGCGGGCGTGGGCTTCTTCTACCCCGTCGGCGTGGCCGGTGTGGAAATGGGTGCATATCAACACCGTCGCGCCATTTACGACGTTTCGTACCAAAATCAGGAAGTGGAAGAAACTGGCAGCCTGCTAGCAATAGGCACGGTGATTTCACTGCCGATTCTGAAGACGAACTGGATCTCGTTGGCTCCGATAATGCGTGGTCGATGAATGCTGTCCACTGGGATGGTTGAAAATGCTGGATAGGCTGGTCGCCCAACTGGGTGTAGGCGGTTTTGATCGCAGTGGCCTTGGCGCTCTTGGCAGTAATCTCGGCATCGATGGCTTGTTTGCGGTCCAGGGTTTTCTGGTATTTAGCTTCTAACTGGGTGTATTTGGCGTTGTAGTCAATCCCATCTTTCATCGCTGAGCCAAAGCCTTTAGCGATACCTGCGATGGCGTGCCCGATAGCCTTACCCCGCCAACAACCGCCTCAGCAGCCAGATTCGCCTTGAGCACGTCACCGAAGATGCGAGTCTTGCCTGAGATGTCGTCCATCTGCTAACCCAGCTCATCTACAGCATTTTCTAGGTGTTCAGTGTCCTTAGCGGCAGTTTTCGCATCATCACTCTTAAGGGTCTGGATCTTGGATTTTTGCGCCTCAATCTCTTTGCCCAAAACCTGGTTACGAGCCGTAAGCGCTGAAGCAGACTTATCGTTCTTATCGAACTGAGAAGCCACCAATTTCATCTCAGATCCCAAAACCCGCATCTCACGATTAATATCCGTGATCGCGCGCTTAAACTCCCGCTCACCCTCAGGACCAATCTTCAAACCAAAACTAGAGTCAGCCACAGTGGTTAAATCCTCGACTTGTGAATTTTAAATATGGGAAACTGGTTAGGTAGAAAAGCAATAACCTGAGAAAGAGGTTTAGTTATGGAAATGGCGACAGTAGCAACATGGACGTTCATGAACGAGGTGCCCATACCTCAGGATGTGGCGCAGTTGCTTGTTGAGGGTGAGCAGCCCTACGCGGCATTTAAAACGATGCGTGATTCAGCTATTTTCACGTCAAAACGTCTCATTGTTCGTGACGCGCAGGGATTGACTGGAAAGAAAGTAGAAATCTATTCACTTCCATACAGCGCTATTAATATGTGGTCGACAGAAAACGCTGGACGCTTGGATTTCAACGCTGAAGTTGAACTATGGACAAGAGCAGGCCACATAAAAATCAGTCTTGGTAAACAAGTCGATGTCAGGCGTATTGACCAGCTCATAGCCCACTGCATTCTCAACCACCACTAGCCGCTAAATACCAGCCGGTATCACATCATCAATAAACCAAACCCTCTTGGGCTGTGCTCTGCCAGTCTCGATACGCCAACAATCAACGAGGTTGAGTAGTTCACCATTGACTTTGGCGGCTCAGTCTCAGCGAATGCCGAATCGGCAAAAAGGTTTGGCAAATAGTTCAGGAAGAGTTATCTCGGTGGAGTATGTCGTTAATTACTGAAAGTGATAGGAGGGGTAATGGACAAGGTTGTTGACTGTCTTGGCCTGAGTAAGACCTACCGGACAGGGACGGTGGCGCTTGAGGGTCTCAATTTCTCTGTAGAAAAGGGTGCCATTCATGGGCTAGTGGGTAGGAATGGGGCCGGTAAGACTACGTTGATGAAGTGCCTATTTAGTCTGATTCGACCCACATCCGGCACCGTTAATGTATTCGGCCATCCTGCCGGGCAGATGGCCCACAAGGTGGGTGGGTTGATTGAAATGCCTGCCTTCTATAAACACCTTAGCGGAAGGCAAAATTTGGCCCTATTTGCCGGATATTTCGGTGTGGACAGTGCTGAATGTGGGCGCATCCTCGATCTTGTTGGATTGGCCAATCGAGCTGAAGATAAGTCCTCAGGATACTCTCTCGGCATGAAGCAGCGGCTCGGCATAGCCATTGCCCTTCTGGGCAAGCCCGAGTTGTTGATTCTTGATGAGCCGGTAAACGGCCTGGACCCGCAGGCGATTGCGGAAACGAGAGATTTGATGAGGACTCTTCGGGAGTCCGGAACTACAATCTTGCTTTCCAGCCATCTGCTAGGGGAAATTGAGCAAGTTTGCGATACCGTCACCGTCCTGGAGTCTGGCAGACTTGTGGCTAACGGTACGCCAGAGCAGCTTCGCCAACAGTTCAACGGTCAGGCTCCATTAGAGCTGCAGGTGGGGGACCCGGCTACGGCTTCACAGCTATTGGAGGGTATGGGTGTCAAGGTTAAGGTCGAGGGGTCAAGCCTCCTTGCCTATTTGCCGGAGGATGTGAGTGCATCAGATCTGGTCAAGGTCCTAGTTAAGGAAGATATCGAGGTTGGGGCAGTCAAAAGACGAGATTCCCTAGAGGCTGCCTATCTGTCGATGACTCAGAAGGAGCAGTGAAATGAATACTGTTAGTGTCCAGAAAAGCTCGTCAACAGATTTGTGGCAGATCGTTCGCACAGATGTGAAGGCGGCGACCCTTAGACCGGCGATTCGGATAGCTGTGCTCATCTGGGTTCTCCAGATTGTGATTTTTGCTTACGTAATTCCGTACATTGTCTACCACACTGCGACCGATGCAATCGGGTCCGAAGCTGCTGAAGCTCTACGGGCAGGCCTCGAGCTGTCGGTGTTGGGTGAATATGTGACTGCTTCTGTCCCTCTTTACGGTATTCCCGTTGGCGTGACAGTGGGAGCGATCCTGGTCTGCAGTGACTACGAGTCAAGGACCTTAGGTGTCCTGTTGGCAAGGATCCCCAAGCGCTGGTGGCTTGGAGTCGGCCGATTGGTCACCATGGCTGTCGTCTCCTTGGCTATGGCCTTGTGTTCTTTTATTGCGGCGACTATTTGCTCCACTATTTTCACTGCTATTCGAGGTGCGGGGTTCGGCTTTGATTTCGGTGGAACGATGTTGGGTCTTGGTGCCACGGCTCTCGGGCTCTTCTCATATGCAATCTTGGGGTCTTTGTTCGGGTATCTGACTAGGTCGATATTGGGTGCTGTGGTGCTTAGCCTTGGCTGGACCTTTGGCATTGAAACGCTTGGCATTGGAATGCTGTCCGGATCTTCTGACTTCTTCAAAGTCTTGCACGGGTTCACCTTGACTGGGAATATTGGTTCACTTCCGGCAGCGGTGGACAGAACTGAAGTGCTCAGTCTCCTGTCTTCGCCCGGGGTTAACACCCTGCATTCAGGCCTAGTAGCTGTGATTTTCATATTTTGCTGGCTGGTGGTTTGCGCGTCCGTGGGTATCTCTCTTTTGTGCAGAAGGGACGTAGCCTAGCAAATAACTTCCACTCCCAATGCCGGCTCTGCCCACTCATCAGGGTCGGCAGCATCGTCCTCCAGAGGCTCATCTCGGTTATCTCAATTGGTGCGGAAGGGGCGCAGCAGGCCTTCCCTCGGTACGTTGGCGGACGGGTTTAAGGGCAGCTCGGTAGAGTCAGTCTAACTTATGAAGTCAGCTGGTCCGATGTAGGACGAGCGTTGTTCCCGCCGCGTTCGCATCCGACCCTTTGAGTGGTACCCGCTAACGGAAGGCAAGGATCACACCCCCTCTGCCGCAGAGTGGGCAGAGATCGAGGAATAGAATCACTCAGTCATGCGGCGCAAACAGAAAGACAATTCGCTGAACTCACGCCTGAAGCAACAAAACCCCTGATCAACAGGGGTTCTTGCGCTCACGCTGCGGTTATCAAATCCGATGTCTTAATATCCACTTGGACGTCGAAAATGATAAATCCTCGTGAGCGTTAGCGAGTATCGCTTAGGGGGTGAAAAATCGCTTGCGTTAGCGGGTTTGGGTTTTACGTTACCTAGTATCGTGTTTTCCCCTGTTCGGGTAGGGTTTTGGGGTTTAACTAGCTAACAGAGATAAAAAATGGGTTAATACCCAAATGCGCCTATCTGGCTCGCGAATAACGTTGTTTTAGTGGTGTCGGTATGAGTTGTTTTTAGCTCACCCTCCAGGCCAATCTTCAAACTAAAAGACGAATCAGCCATGAGTGTTTACCTCTCTTTCCGGTAACGGCATTTATGGGATAATCAGTGAACGAGCACGTAAAAAGGGGAAAGGGTATCTATGGGAAAGAACAATGCTCGAGTGCGTAACTGGTTGGTGTTGGTAGCTGTTGGGCTATTATTTGCAGCTGTCTGTTTTGCTGTTTTCGGGTTCACGCACGTGGTTTCGCCAGTAACCGCTATCGGAAATGCTGCTGGTTTTCTGATAACTAGCCTGGTCGTGGGTTTTTTCGCGGAGCGTAAATGAATGATGCGCAAAAGGTCGTGTTCTTGCACGGGTTGGGTGAAACCCGTGATGTTTGGAACCCGGTAATAAAACAGCTTCCGCAAACCGAGTGCATAGCTCTAGAGGTTTTGAGAACGAAACCGCCGCTGGCTTGCTGGTCGCTCAAGGACGTATGTACCCAGATTGCTGACTCGCTTACCGAACCAGTTCACCTGGTCGGGTTATCGTTGGGTGCAGTGATTGCTTTAAATATCGCCCTCACCCATCCAGGCAAGGTGTCCTCACTGTTTGTTTCAGCTCCGCAAGCTAAACCCCCAAAACTGTTGATGAATCTGCAAAAGACACTAATGCGAGTTTTACCAACAAAATGGGTCTGTCCGCCACAGCTAAGCAAACCTGAGCTGCTGAGCGTGCTCGATAGTTTGAAAGATTTAGACCTCACTTCGCAGCTACCTGCTTTATCGATGCCCGTAACTGTGGTTTGCGGTAGCAAAGATAAAGCAAACCTGCCTGCCGCCCACAAAATCTAAAGCCTTATCCCCACAGCTCACCTAGAGGTTATCCAAGGCGCAGGGCACCAGTGGCACGCCACCCATCCTCAGCTATTCACCGGTTATCTCACGAAACATTTAACCCACTAAACACCAGCAAGAATAATATCGTCGATAAATTCAAGTAAGTAGTAAAACTTCTTACTCGCTGTAGTTGCAATACCCTCCTGCGTCCCTCGCAGGATTCAACAGTCCCTGAGCTTCGTAATATTCAATGGCTTTGGAAGCCAACCCGGTTTCGATTTACACCTCTGAGCGAGCATTAGCATCGAGAGTTCCCACGGTAAATTCTAGTGAATATACTCCAGCTACTGCTTCTTTAAGTTTTAAAGGTCCTTGCTTAATCCAACCTGTTCCGTACTAATGTGCGGCTATTTTCCATCCAGAGGCGGCCTGACGCTCATTCCAAAAATCTCGGTAAATCCCCTGGCAGCTTATTAGTTGATTGTGGGTGCCAATCTGAGCCACATGCCCATGATCATCTAGAACCACAATCTGGTCAGCCTGAGTAATCGTGTGGAGTTTATGCGCGATTACCAACATGGTGGATTGGCGACGTAATACTTCGAAAGAGCGCAGCAGATTTGCTTCATTTTCGGCATCAAGAGCGCTGGTAGCTTCATCGAAGAGTACAATCGGAGCATTTTTTAAAATAGCGCGAGCAATTGAAACTCGTTGGCGTTCCCCTCCTGATAATGCGCATCCACCTTCACCAACTTTTGTATCCCAACCATCGGGAAGTCGGCTGACAATATCGTTGACTCCTGCTAGTTCTGCCGCACGTAGTAGAGCCTCTTTAGGGGCATTGGAGTTACCGATGCGGATATTTGCTTCCAAAGTGTCATCGAAAAGATAGACATCTTGGAAAACCATTGAAATTTGGCTCATTAAATCTTCAGTCGTTAGTTCTCTAACATCTCGATCACCAACGAGTACTGCACCCGAGTTTACATCCCAAAATCGACAAATCAAGCGGGCAATAGTGGTTTTACCGGCGCCCGAAGGGCCAACAAGTGCAGTCATAGTGTGGGGAGCGACGGTGAAACTGACTTTGTTTAGAACCTGTTTATCGTTCCCATAAGCAAAATCAACCTCTCGAAGCTCAACTTGATGAGGTAATGGTTGGGGTAGCGAAGTTTCTGGCTCGGGCAGAGGGCGCGCATCCAGTACTTCGTTAATAGTCGCCATTGTCGGGCCAACTGCCAGTAGCCCGGTTCGACAATTAGAAATAGTGGAAAGGTAATGAGTGATTTCCAGGCTTATCCCAATAACCGCCACCACTGCCAGGGGAGCAAGGCTTCCAGTAAAAGCAAGATGAACACTGGAAATAATCATTACAACGCAAATCGTTTGCGAGGCAATGCCACCGAGAAAATTCCCGATACATTCTACCCATAGTCGGCGAGTGGATCTGCGGCGATTTTCTGCTAAAGCCGTTGCCATTTGGGGATAAATCGTCTGGTCACATGCGCGGAGCATGGATTGGCAGGTAGAGAATTCTACGATTCGATCAGCTAGTTCAGTTGCCGCCGGGGCCGCATAGGCACTGGCGGCACTGTCGAGGTAGGTTAGTGCCCACATCAGAATCAGGTAACAGATTAGGCATAACGCAAAAATTGAGCCCAAGGCGGGATACCACCAAAGCAGACCAGTAAGCAGTGTCAGCAAAGTGACGGTGGCGGCGGATAGTTCCGTGAGCAAATGGGCACTCAGGTTTCCGAGCTCATTGACAGTAGCTGCCCCTAGGCGGGATAAACGCCCGGTAGTATCGGTGGAGAACCATCCCAGGGGCAGTTTTGCCAACTGATCCCCAACGCGGCGATGGACAGAGCGCATCACCGAAAAAGCGCCTTCGTAGGAGAAGCGATCTCTTATGTAGATACTGATCGCCCCGATAATCGCCGTGACGATCAGGGTTAAGATCCAGGGGGTAGCGTTATGAGTGCTTTCTTCCTGCCTGCTAGCCCAGGTGTTTGCGAGCTGAATCAGCGCAAGTAAGCCTACCCCCTGCGCAATACCGCTGATAATCCTAGTTGCCCAGCTGATACTTCTGCTGTGATTTTGCGAATTGGCGCTGAGTCGGAAATTTGTTCGAATTATGTCGATAGCTCCCATTGACTTATCCATTTTAGTTTCGTCCTCTTTCCGTAAACTCAACATTGGATGCCGACCACAGGCGACGGTAGAGTTCTATATTTTTTAGCTTCTGGTGATTACCGCAAGCCACCAACTGCCCTTTATCAAGTAGGACGATTTGATCGACGTTCTTGACCGAATCGGGACGGTGATCGATAACCAGAACAGTACGTCCGACCATTAGATGGTTAATAGCTTTCTGGATTTGTGCTTCGCATTCCGGATCTACCATGGCGGCTGCCTCATCCAATATGAGTATCGGTGCATCCAATAGTAAGGTTCTGGCGATTGCAATCCGTTGAGCTTGCCCTCCCGATAGCTTCAGATCTTCCCCGACAACACTGTCATATCCTTTAGGCAGCGCCATGATTTCGTCATGAATCTGCGCCTGGCGAGCAGCGTTAATAATCTCGGCTTCATCTGCATCGTGCCGCCCGATAGAAATGTTGTCGCGAATAGAAGCCCGCAAGAGTTGCGCATCTTGCAGTACAAACCCAAGGTGACGGTAGAGATCGGTTCTACTCAGTTCCCTAAGGTTTACTCCACCGATTAGTACTGCGCCAGTATCGGGATCCAGAAAACGGGCGGCCAATTTGGCCAGGGTGGTTTTCCCGGCTCCTGATGGTCCCATGAGAGCGGTTACTGTACCGGGTGCACAACGTAAAGAGATATTATCCAAAGCTAGGGTATGGCCATAGCTGAGCGACACATTTTTAAATTCTATGCTTGCGTCTTGAGGTAAAGACGTCGATTTCTCGGGGCAAGTGAGGGGCTTTACCCTAAGAAGATCAAGAATCCTTTTGGCTGCCGCACCCGCTAACTGATAATTCCAAGCAAGCTGGGTTACTAGGTTAATTGATGAGGGAAGTGCAATGGCAATTAAACAACCGGCAACTACTTCTACCGGACTAACCCAATGCTTGGAGACGAACCAGGGGCCGACAATCCCAAATAAGAGAACTACCAATGGAGTAGAGGTGAGGGCGGCGGTCAAGGAAGCCGCATGCACCATTGGCCGATTCCATTCCTCCATATAGTCACAGGCTTCATTGGCGCTATGGGAATATTTGCGGTGTGCTTTTCCGGTGATCCCAAAAGTCTTAACCACCTGAATGCCTTTCACGAACTCCACCATTGCGGAGGAAACCTGATCAAGTTTTGCATCAAGTTCTAAGGATTTATCGCCCATTCCCCGCATCATCACAGCGTAGGAAATAATGTAAATCGGCACCGCAACAATTACTAAAAGTCCGAGTCTTAAATCAATAATAAAGGTATAACCCGCGCAAAATATGGGCATTAGGGTAGCGATTAGTGAATCTACGGGGCGGTGTGCCACTAGCATATGTAGATTTTTTACATCGTCTTGCAGCACTTTACGCACATGGCCGGAAGTATTATCACTAAACCAAGTTAAAGGAGCTTGCCCCAGAAAACGAATAATCTTTTGCTGAATACTTGCGGATAAGCGATTATCGGCAATATGGGTAACCAGCAAGCCCACAAAATAAGCGAATAGACCTCCACAAAATGTTCCGATTAACACCTGTACCCAAAATATGATGACACTTTGGTTGGGCGATGCGCCATTACCTAGTGAAGTTAGGAGTTCGTTGCCGATCCCCACTAAGGCAACGAACGGAAAAACTCGCAAAATAGCGGATATAACCGCCATTACTCGACCAACTCGGAGCGCCAATTGTACAGGAGCTAAGAGTTCTCGTAATGCGGCTTTACCTTGTTTGCTGGTCAGCTGGATATTCGCCGCTGTATCTTTCCTTGGTTCGCTAACTTGATTATCAGTCACTTGGCTTCCTCTTTTAATGTTTCTCTTGGTCAGCTGCAGTAAGTTGCGCGTTTATTCCGCTATCGAGAGACCAGAGCAATAACTGATAATCAACAACTTCATTGATGAACTCCAAGTCGTGACTGATTATCAGGACTGCTTTGCTTTTAGCAGCTAGTGAGCGAATCTGGGAACTAATCGATAGTAGGTGCCGGTAGTCAACTCCCGAGGTAGGTTCATCGAATACGTAAAGCTCTGCCTGGCTCGCCAAGGCGTTAGCAATCACGAGACGTTGTTTTTGCCCCCCAGAAAGAGTCATCGGGTGCCGTTCAGATAATCCTTGCAACCCCAAATCACCTAGAAGCGTCTGCACCTGCTCTTCACTAAAATTGTCATTTCCTAATACAACCTCTCCCGCTGCTGTTTCGGCAAATAGCTGCCGGTTCACATCTTGCATTACTAGCACACTGCGGTTTCGTCTTTCTGCCGCCCGGCAGGATTTGCCGCTAAAACTAATATCGCTGCCCTTCTCTGGATGAGCTAACCCGATGAGGGTGCGTGCGAGAGTAGTTTTACCCGCTCCGTTCGGGCCGACTAGCGCAACTACTTTTCCCTTAGGTAAATATAGGGAAGGAATATTGAGGACGCGGTGTTTGCCGTAACTGAACCTTAAATTTTTTGCGGTAATACCGTCTGCCTGTTGATCGGGAATACATCTAACGCAAATTTCTGGTTTTTCCAGGGTGCGCAGCCCCAACTCTTTACGCTGTGTAGAAGACAAGCTAAAAAACTCATCCGCAGTAAATAAATGCTGGATTCGCCCTTCACCCATAATCGCAACTTGATCCGCTAGACCTTTTAGAGGGTAAACGCGGTGCTCGGCTACTACCAGTGTCCAGCCTGCGCTTTTTAGCCTTTGTAAGACTTTGCTGAATGCAGAAATTGCTTCCGGGGAAAGGTTAGAGGTGGGCTCGTCTAAAAGCAGGATTTTCTGCGGTCCGACCACTGCCGCTGCGCAAGCAACCAGCTGTAATTCACCTCCGGAAAGCTGACGTAACTCTTTGCCCAGCAGTCGCTGAATGCCCCAGGTGTTAATAGCTTCCGCTATTCGGTTAGCGGTTGTTTGGGGGGTATCTCCGGCATTTTCGCTCGCGAATGCTAACTCTTCTAGTACATTTGCCGTAAAAAATTGGGAACGGGGATTTTGAAAAACTGTCCCGGCGGTGCGCCCTAATTGTTGGATATCGGTTTGCACGGTATCAAGACCAGCAAGGAGGGTGTGTCCGCTCAGATTCCCCTTATAAAGTTCGGGTATTAAACCGTTCAGAAGTTTTAATAGGGTCGACTTGCCTGCTCCGGAAGGGCCGGTGATTAAGGTACAAGATCCTTTAGGGAAATCGAGGTTAATATCGCTGACTGCGCTAACGTGAGCTGATGAGGTTTCTTCGTCCGGGTTGAACTGGTAATCGAAGGAAACATGGCCGATTGAGGTTCTCATTTGAATCCGCCCGAGAGTATAGCTAGATGATCCGAGTAGGGGATGAGAGCAATCAGGGCGACTAGCGTCAATATCCAGAGGGCGTCTAGTCGATTAAATCGAAGCTGTTTTAAAGTGCTTGGGAAAATAGTGGATCCTAAACCGCGCACCATGCCGGCGGCGGTCATTTCATCAGCGGTTCGGGCACAGGATGCCAGCAAGGGAACTAAAACCATTTCTAGAAAATGGAGGGGATGTAAGAGGGCGCGCCATCCCATTTGTAATCCCCGCAGAGACATTGCTTCTCTTACTGCACGGTATTCTCGAAATACTGTCGGTATGAATCGTAATAGCACTACCAGAGGAACGGTTATAGCTATTGGTATACGTAATTCGCGAAGACCAGCTACGAGTTCTCCGGGGACGATAGCTTTAATCGCGTAACCTGCCAGACCGCCAACAGTGCAGAGCTTTATCATCCAGAAGCCTAAAACCACTAGAAACGCAGTGAGGGCGCTTGGCCAGATTCTTGGGAAAAGATAGATACAAGCAATCCAGGTTCCTTCCACGGCAAGGAAACCTAACGCCCATGAATAGCAACGCGTCGATAGTAAAGCCAAGAGTGCGATGCCTGCCACCAGGAAAGTTATCGCCATGGGTAGTCGCGACATTACCAGGGCATTTAATACAAAAATGACCAGTAAAACGGTGCGCGGATCTGGCCGGGAATGCCGTTGGTTAGCTGCTAAGATTTCAGCGCTGGTGACTTGATCCTGGTGATAGCTTGCTGCTGATCCGTGGTTGCTGCTTTGACATTGAAGAGTCATTACTTTGCGATGCCAGCTTTACGGAAGTGCCGGGCCATTAGAGAATTTCCGAAGACTCCGCCGATAAGTCCCAGAATGAAAACTCCCACACCCCAGGCCACAATCATCCATGGTGACAAGAACCAGCGTAATGAGTCTGCATAGGCGGTTCCCATAGAGTCGGCAACATAATTGTAGTAGCCCTGAGGATCAATGAATACGGGGAACCAAGGCACCACGTACCAAATGGACATGACGGCGTATCCTAAAACCCGAAAAACCGTTGAGTTTTTAGCGAAGAGGAAGTCTGCGGCTAATCCCAGCACAGGTGCAAGCAGGACAACAATCCAGGGGTGCCCGGTAATTACCATTAAACTCCCTACTAATAGTCCCATTAGTGCCAAGGCGCCAATCTTCGGTACCCGCGACTTAAATAGCATGACTACGGCGCCGTTAGCGATAAGTCCTAAGGCATAGCCCACGAACATCATTGCTGGATTAATAATGCCTAGCATTCCGGTGCCGAAAACTAGCACAAAATAAATTGCGGTGAAAACGCCAATGTTGATAAAGTCGCGTGTTTTCATGCGATACACCCCTTCTAATTATTTATTAGGCGAGCTTTACCTAATAAAAGGATATGTGAGTGCCCCTATTGGGTCAAGTAGTATCCGGGTAATCTAACCGACACATAGGCAGAGAAAGGGAAGGGCGAAGTGGATAACTATTCGTCAGACCAAACCTATTAACAGATTTACTAGCCCCTAAACAGCGGCGAACCTAGAAGTCGTCTAAGGTGCAGGGCATCAGTGGCATGCCGCCCATCCTCAGCTATTCGCCTGTTATCTCAGGAAACATTTAGCCCGCTAAATCTCGGCTGGAATAATATCATCGATAAACCAGATGCGTTTCGGCTGGGCTCTGCCGGTTTCGATGCGCCAGCAGTCCACCAGGTCTAACAGTTCGCCGAATATGGTGAGGTCGATTTGCATGCGGGTCAGTCCCAGGTGGGCGAGCCCGATATAGGTTAGGCGGGTAAAGATTGCCTCGTCACTATCTATTTGGTGTCCTTTTTCTTGGTTTGTCCTTTTGGGTTGGGGGTCTCGGTCATGATTGCTCGCCGGGTGTCGCGCTGTAATGCCTGGGCGATAGCCTCTCGATAGTCAGCTAAATCTGCAGGCACAGTTAGGAGTTCTACTGCTTTTTCGGTCAGTTCTGGGCGCTTATTGTCTGGATGGGTGAGGTTGTGTGTTTGTACGGACTGGTTAGCGAGCAGGGCGATAAGCCAGATTACCTCACCGAGTGACTTATCCATATCTTCGCTAGTTTCCAGGGCTTGACCTAAATGTTCTACCCCTCCGTAAAGTTGAGCTATCAGGCGGGTCGCGCGGGTAGTGAGGAAGCCAATAGTGGAAGATTTCGTCGGCTTCTTTCTTCACGTTGATGTTCATCAAAGAGGTAAACCGGAAGTCGAGATGGATGTTTCCTCTTCGTCCATACGCAATAGGGTGGGCTCAGTATTCAATATAGGCTGCGGATTCCTGGGAGAAGCCTGTCTGCTGTGAAGGGCGATAGCTAGTTCATTGGTGGTGCCGTATTTGACGTAGTCGTACCTGTTGTTTAGGAAGCTCCGAACATGGTGGATTTTCTTGTATTCAATGGAAAATCGCAGGAAAATAGAGGGAGAGGCTGAAAAGGCTCTGCTCTTAGCTGGATGCCTTGTGATTTTGGGTAATATCTTATGTGTATTGATGAGATCTCTTGCTCATAGGTTCGTTAGGCGTTTTTCGCGAGGTAAGATCGCTATCTCTAAACCGGCGAGTACGACTTCTATGATGATTTCAAAGTATTCCTGACTCATGTGGTCTTCGTTTTTCGGGTTGGCTAGCGGAATTAAGTAGCCCTGGAGGATGTCGGCCAGCGTTGTGGAGCAGGCGGCTAGGGGCTGAAGCCGGGTAATCATTTGGTCTAGGTCGTGGCGCTGTTCTTGCTTGGTTGGGCTGCGCAAGTTGCGAGCAGTAATGCTCCACAGCATCGTGTTGATGATAATTGTGTATGCGATGTGAATGTACTGGCTAAAACCAGCGTCCCGTAGTTTTTCGTAAGCCATCTCCAAGATTGGTAGCAACGTGGCGTCCATATGTCCATATATCAGTTTGTCGGTGACTCCGGGGAATTCAAGAAAGACGGGCCTGACATTTCCTGCTAGGGAGATGAACCAATCCTTCCATTCCAGCTGCTCGTCCGGTAGCTCGATGGTGCTAGTGATTTCGCTGATTACAGAAGCGGTAATGGCGTCACGGTTTTGGTAGTGATGGTAGATGACAGAGGGAACTACTCCTAGACGCTGCGCAAGGTCGCGAATCGACCATTTTTCTAGACCGCACTCTCGGGTCAGTTTCATTGCGGCGTACATGATCTTTTCTTGCGTCAGCCAGGCGCGTCTACCCGTGTTTACCCGCTTGTCTTTATTTCCCACGAAAACAGCATAACTCAACCTCGACAATACTAGAACATTGTTCTAGTATTGTTTCAGCTTGATTGCCAGCTCATTTTGGAAAGGATGTTTTAATGTGTGCCACTAATGAACGAAACGAGAAAGTTGAATCAAAAATAACGGGACTGTTTCCCCTGTTTTTGACGGTGTTACTGGCATATATGGGGCAGATGATCCTTAATCCAATTCTGGCTCCGCTATCGCGCGAAATCGGGTTGAAGGAATGGCACATTGGCGCCACTATTTCGTTAGCGGCCATTATATTATCTCTTACCTCCACTAGGTGGGGGCGAGTCTCATTGCGATGGGGATCTCGGCGTATCTTGCTTATTGGCATGCTTGCGGGAATCTTGGCTCTAGGCGGATTTACTATGGTGGTGTGGCTAGGATTTAAAGGTCTGCTCACCGGCATGGCGTTGATTCTAGGAGTAGTCATAACTAGGGGTGTGCTGTACGGCGGTGCCATCGCAGCAGTTTTCCCAGCAGCGCAAACCTACGTTGTGACTCATACCTACAGTGAGACGCAACGGGTAAAAGGTGTGGGAGTATTGGGCGCTGCACAAGGATTCTCGTCTATTCTTGGAGCCTTATTGGGCGGCAGCCTTGCAGCTATAGGAGGTTTCATGATGCCCTTGCTGGTGATGCCTCTGGTCATGCTTTTAGGCGTTGTCGTTTTGCTGCTAACATTCAAACCCAAAGGTGGAGAAGAAAAAGTCTCTCAACCGGCAAAAGTTTCCTATTTTGATTCAAGAGTATTCGTGTTCCTGGCTTGCGGTTTCCTAATGTTTACCGCTTTTTCTACCGTGGCTACACTTTTCGGCTTTTTGCTGCAGGATGTATTGAAGCTAGCGGCGGGCGTCACAGCAGGGCTCACCGCTTTGTGCATGTCAATAATGGGTGTGGTGATGATACTGGCGCAGGCCTTGGTGGCTCCAAGATTGAACTGGGGTGCTAAAAAACTCTTTAGAAGAGGATTAATAATCGTTCTTCTCGGGTTACTGCTCTTGGTTTATCCACTAAATCTTGGATTGTTCATCGCGGCCAGCATCTTGACAGGCTTTGGTCTAGGTCTGGCGATGCCTGGCTACAACACGGCGCCTACTTTGCAAATGAAGCCCGAAGAGCAAGGTGGGCTGGCCGGGTTGATTAATGCTAACAATGGTGCGGCCTATGTAGTGGCGCCGATAGCCTCCACCGCACTTTACGGGCTCTCTCCGTGGCTACCAATGACATGTTGCACAGTCTTGATAGCTGCGGCAATTTTGCTGAGCTTTTACCACCCCGAGTTCCGCGAATAATCTCTTTATGATTAGAAGCAAAAATTATAATACCCCTGCTAAAGCGGTGTTGACTTCAGCAGAGATACGACGCCTAGTCGCTGCGAGATTCAAACAAACTTAAACGTCAGAAAACCCCATGCAAACACGGGGTCATTCAGCTCAATCACTTGTAACGGCGTGTATATCCTTCTTGGGAATGACCCAGAAGCTATTGAGAACACATGGTGCTATATAGGTAAGACAGAAAACTTCGTTGAGCGCTTACGCGATTATGACAAAAAGAAGCCGCAGTGGGAAAAGGTCGTTATTATCGCTAGCTTGCAACGATCCTTTACGAGGGACATTGGGGGTATTTAGAAGCCCGTCTGGTTGAAATCGCTAAGAATGCTGAGCGCTGTTCTATGCCTGATAACAAGCAAACCCCTCGCAGCAGAAAGCTTTCTGAAGCGCAACGAGCATCAGCAGAATCATTCTTAGACAATATGAAGCTGATTTCGCCAATCTTGGGAGTCAACGTTTTGCGATCCCCAGAAAATACCGTGCAACCAGCTACCGCTCAGATAGTTTCTTCGCCTATTTTCCATCTGCGTAGACAAAAAGACGGGATAGACGCCTCGATGCAGCTGATTGATGGAGAGTTTTTCCTCCTGAATGGATCTATCGTGGTTGCTAGCTGGGAAATCAGTAAAGCCAGAAGCCAGGCCAGGCAACGGTTAACTCGTATGCGACTATAGCTAGTCGTCACCAAAAGTTAGTTAGTGATGGGTCAATCCGCATAGAAAATAATCGCGGCGTGGTCACCCGGGATATTGCTTTTACTTCTCCTTCCGCCGCGGCAGCCATAGTGTTAGGCACCTCGGCCAACGGTAGAGCACGCTGGGTAAATGATGAGGGACAAAATTATGGAGCCTGGGAGGAAAACAATAACTCCTAGAAAATAGCCGGTGAATAATCCGCGATGTCGATTGAATAATGGTGGTAGCCGGTGTCGTCCTCGTATCCGATATAGCGCCTGCCTGTGATAACCAGGCGAGCGCTAATTAGAGCTTTCGTGATCTGGTCTCTTAGAGCTAAGTAGTTGGTTTTCGTGAACAGGCTGATTCGGGCTTCTTCTATTTCGATGCCTGGGGTGTTGTCGGCGAAGATCTCGAAAGAATCTGTTAACGGGGTGAACACTAGATACGTGTCTGGGGCTGGGGAGGCGGTGTAGCAGCTGACTGTATAGGCGAGCCCAAGTTGTTTAGCGATGTGGCTTATGTTTTCTAAAAGCCCGCTCATGGTTTCACCTGCTGGATTCGCGCGGCTAGGGTTTGTTTCATTGCGGTGATTGCGGCTCGCTTGGTTTGTGAACGCGTAGGGGCTAGGAAGGGTCTAGCGGGCTGGTTGGAGCGCCCGTGTTCAAGAACGTTAGCGATTAGTGCGTTAGCTCTACCATCGTCTCGGTTCTCGGCGAAACCCGTACAGTTTGACCGTCCCGAAAAGGTCGCGAATGATTTGTTCTTGCCAATCAATCAACTTAAAAGGTTTTCCTGCCCACCGGCCTTTCGTATGCTTTAAGGCTTGGATGAACGCGACCGCAAAATCGGCTCGGCGTTTGTCATAGCGCGAGCTTTCAGCCAGGAACCGTGTCGGTTGATAATCAGCTAGCTGACGCATACGAATCAGTTACCTTCTATTGGTTAAAAAGTCAGTTGCTACCGGCGATAACAGGTGCCCTCATGCCCGGCGGGGCTAGGCTTCGGGCAGATTAGCTAACGCTCAGGCGATCGCATGTCCGGCGTCAGCGAAAAGGTGGTCTGACTCAGCGACGAGTTCGAGTTCGCATTCTCCACGGCCCCTCGAGTTAGACCCGAACCCGCTGACGGGTTCTTCCATCAACCGGTAGATTTGGGCGTTATTGCCAAAGCCTTCAGTCTTGGTCCAGGTAGCAAAACTTGCTAGCGTGTAGCCTCCGTAGGCAAGAACCGCCCCGTAGGAATCAACGCTAATCTGGAGGGTTTCGCTGGTGACCTTTGTGCTGTTTATGGCTGCTACCTTTCTGTTGTGTACCGTTTCGGTATGTATATACAGCCATAGACCCACGCACTTATCCAGTCATTTTCCACCTATTTTCAATAAAACTTAGAGATGTA
>NZ_JAQEVU010000008.1:0-90945 GCF_027694345.1 Varibaculum timonense | reverse complement strand
AGTCATTTTCCACCTATTTTCAATAAAACTTAGAGATGTACATCTCTAGTTCATAACGCTTCACGATAAAGGAAAACCCCACGCCAGGTGGGTTTGCCTGTGTGTTTAGTTTTAACGGGGCAGGTGGTAGTTGACAACGTTTCCTGGTGTAGCATGCTCAAGTTCACGCACCATCGCTGCTGCCCGCCCGTAGCCCTCGGTGACTTGTTCGATGTTGTCTAGGTTCAACGCTCCGTAGGCGGTGATTTGCACCCGCCATTGATCGGTTTTAAAATCCCGGTCAAGCTCCGGGGTGTAGGGGAACAGCGGGGAAGGAACGATAGAAATCGTGACCCGGCCAGGTTGAATCTCAATGCTGGTGATGGTGTATCCCAACCGGTTAGCACGTCCGATAAGGCGTTCGGTGTTTTCTTCCTCGACGCTGCATTTAGGTTCTTTGATGTTCATGGCTGTTTCCTTATCTGTTGTGTACCGTTTCGGTATGTATATACAGCCATAGACCCACGCACTTATCCAGTCGTTTCGCGGCTTATTTTCAAGGAAAACAGCGTGACAGGTCACTGCTTGGCGCGCAGGAGCGTGCTCACTTAGAGAGGATCACTGGTGGGGTTATTCTTGGATTCCGGCTTTGACGGCGGTAATGGCAAGTTCGCCTCGGGTAGCGCAGCCGGTGTGGGTGAGGATATCGGAGACATAGGATCGCACGGTTGCTTCGGTGAGCCCGGTTTGCCGAGCTATGTTTTTGTTGGCAAAGGCTTTCAGCAGTAGCCGGAACGTGGGACGCAGGTGATCTGGCAGGGTGTTTACGGCGTTGATAAAGTCCGCGTATTTCTCCCGGTTCTCGTGAGTTTCGGCGTAGGATGCGGTGAGGATTTCGGTAGGGCGGGGTGCCATCACTTGCTGTCCACCGTATGCTTTGCGGATGAGCTGGGCGAGTTCGGGGGCGGGTATGTCTTTGGTGAGGAATCCGCGCACGCCCGCACCGATGGCTTGTCCGAGGGATTCTTCGTGTTCGAATGCGGTGAGCATGATAATCGTGATGCCAGGTTGTTCGTGGCTAATCCGGCGGGCGGCTTCGATGCCGCTCATCACCGGCATATCCACATCCAGTAGTGCCACGTCCACCCGGTGCAAGGCGAGCTGGTCGAACACCTGTGCGCCGTTGAGGGCTGTTGCCACTACCCGCAGACCGTCTTGCGCGTTCAATAGGTTCGTGAGCCCGTCACGAATAATCTGGTCATCGTCGGCTAGCAGGATGCGAATCTCGCGTGCACTCATTGGTCTGCTCTTTCATTGTGGACTCTGGGTTTGCTTGTTGGTGTGGTTTTCGGTCTGCTTGTCTGGGTGGTTGTGTGCGGGGATCGTGATGTAAATCAGCCATTGACCTCCCAGGTTGCTCGCCTCCATGGTGCCACCTTCGGAGCAGATCCGGCTGCCCAGGTTTGCTAGCCCGTAGCCACTACTCATTCCCGGAGCTGCCGGGGTATCAGCGATTTCGTTGCTGAGCGAGATCATGAGCACGCCGGGCTCGGCGTCAGTGTCAATCACCAGGTTTGCTGCCGAATCTGCTGGTGCGTATTTCAGAATATTCGAGCCGCACTCCCTGATGGTCAAGGCAGCCGTCAACCGTTGTTGGCGCGTCACCGCCTCATCCAGACCCTCGGAGATACCGGTGTCGAGCGTGATATTCCGGGTTTTCAACATGTGCGTCACCTGCTGCACAACCTGTGATAGCGGCATCTCGGTAGCTGCGGTATCGATCGAGAGAATCATAGGGCGGATCCGTCGCGAGGCGTCCGTAGCAGCCACTACCAGGGGCAAGAGTTCACTTGAGAGTTCCGGGTGACGAGTGGTCACGTCTTGGGCAAGCACGGCCACGTGAGCCAAATCTTTTGCTGTTGTATCGTGCAGTTGGCGAGCCAGCTCCCTGCGGTTTTCAGTGGCGGCTCGCCTTATGGTTTCTTTTTCTTGTTCTGCGAGCACTCGCCGTCCGTTTTGCCACCGTAGAGCTAGACCGATAACCAGCACGAGCACAGCGGTTAAAACAGAGCTGAATGCTTCTAAACTTGGCGTGATACTCATCGCCGTGGCGGTCTAGCAGTCGTCAGCTTCACAAATTTTCGAAGATTCATGGACTTCATTCCTTTCGTCGTGCCGTCTTGCTTGACGGCGGGTAGTGCAGCTTGGGAATCTGGGCTGCGACCTCCTCTTAGAGACAAGGAAAATGTTAAGTTAGGTAACCCTTACTGTCAATAATTTTCATAAAAAATTCTCAACATCAATAGGCCGCGTGAGTCGTACACCGACCGGCTCGTATCCGCGCCGCCGCCTCGGTTTGTTCCATCTTTAGCCATCGAGTCCTCACAATGTTGCGGTATTTGTGCTGTTCACGCAGGTGGCAACCATCGGTAGCTGGTAGGAAATCTCGCGTAGCCATGGGATCGCTTGCGTCTGTCCCCGCCGCGGTAGACGCTTATAGTATTAAACCGATCGAAGGGAAAGCATGATTATGGCACTGGCAGAACGAATTAAAGAATGCCGCACGAACCTCGGGTTCTCGCAAGCAGAACTCGCTGAGAGAATTCATGTTTCAAGGCAAGCAGTCACGAAATGGGAATCCGGCAAAGGCTATCCAGATACCGATAACCTCAAAGCCATGTCAGTGTTGTTTGATGTCAGCGTTGACTACCTGCTTGACGAAGAGCCTGGCCCTACTACCGATGTGAAGATGCGAGTACCGATTGATCTGGAAAATGTGACTGTCGGACATGCATCTACCGGAGCCAAGCAGGCTAAGTATGACGCAGCAATTCGTCATGTATTTCCGAATGCCACCATCCGGCCACTACGGCACAGGCACAAGAACACAAAAACTGAGTCAGTGATTGAGTGGAGCATTTCTATATTGAACTATTTCATTATCGATATTTTGCGCATTTTCGATATTAAGGATGGTATTGAGAAGCTCAATGAGCGCTATTACCTCGTTGAGGATAAGAACCGTCAACTCCTTGCAACCGTGACCCCAGTGGCCGTCATTGCAGAAGAACTTAGTCACCGTGTGGACAAGAAGTTCCGAATCGGCCAAGACGTATACCGCGTCGTCAACCGCACAATTTGATCATGATGACCAGCTACAAGCCACTCCTCGCGCAGCGTTCAGCGATAAATTGGGGCAATACCCTGTTTGATTCGCTCTTTTTGCGTACGGTTGGTCTAGTCCGCTGTCCAGGCACCCACCTGGTAGAGATTCAACCGCCCTGCCCTAGAAAATGAGGGTAACTAACAAATGATGTCAGCTACCCTCATTTGAAAATCCGTGTTCCTAGTCGGTTCGGATTAGGCACCATACATGGGAGAAATCAAGTTTTTTCAAGTCGCTTTGCCGGATCCATACTTCTAGATTTCCTGCGTCTGAAAACCAGCCGTTAAGCGTAGTCCAGGATTCTACTGTTGCCAGTAAAACGTGGGTGTCAGAATCAGAGATAGGAAGAACGGCATTTAGCAGTTCTTCAAATCCTGTCTTTCCGTTCCATGAGTGTCCACCTAGATGGGTAAACGGAACAGCGTAGTCAGTTTTTCGCTGAAGCGTTGCTCGTGCCAGATAGCTTGAAGATCTTCAATGCAGTGTTCCCACACCTCAAATGCAATCCCACTAGCAGAATCGATATCGGTATATGCGGGTAGGGTGAATCCAGGCATGAGGAGTCCTTGTTGGCATTCCTCCCCAGAGATAGGCTCGGGAATATTGCTTGGATGTACTAAATCCAATCCCTTTGTGCTGGGAATGTAGCGCACCCGCCAACCGGCGTTTTCCGCATCCTCAGCCTCACTCCCGTAAGTTTCGAGATCATGGTAAATCTCTAAAAAACCTTAAGGTAGGGAGGGATAGTTTCCTCAAGAAGCTGCCATTTCTGGATGGGGATGAGCTTCGCTCAAACAAAAAGATGCAACATGAGCCAACGGCTTACCCGCAGCATTGTGCGGCCAGTCAACCCCAGAGATTCCAGGACCTCCAAGCCATGAAATCCATGCCCCGCTGGTGAAGTAATCGGCTAAACCAGTATCCCCTGATTCAAAGGATGCCTCAGAAAACACAAAACAAGGTTGCGGGTTAAGAACGGTTACACCCTGATTTGAAAGCCACTTCCTAACTTCCTCTTTGAATCCGCTAACAGGAATCATGAGTTATCTCCTACCAGTTAAATCGAGACGCCACAATACTTCAATAGAGCCACACCAACACTGTGTTGCTTCTCGAATTTTTGGGAGTGAACCCATTATCGCTGGTGACGGTAAAGCCTCGAAGGGAATGTATCCGCTCGGGGCTTTGAGCTATTGCTAACTACTTTGACTGTATCGGGCTTGAGGCGGGATTGTCGTCCGCGTCTTGTCCAGCCGGTTAGGATTCAACGTTTGCTAGGTGCTCTTCCCAAGCATCCGCAGCGGTTTGTATAGTAAAACCTGTTAGCTTTTGAGTCATGAGCTCTTCCTTGATGTTCTCGCTTACCACGAGACTAAATCCATATGGATTGCCTGGCGGAAAATGCTCTACTTGCTCATCTCCACTAAATTTTACAAGTGAGTATCCCTCAATGTCGGGATTTTGTTTGCGCCTGATAGTGAGCGGTAAAGTTTCTATTCCTTTTACTCCGCAGTTGAGGAAAACTTTTAGCATATTTTGCGAAAACACCCTTTCGCTCAGTCCAGGCCAGAGCCAATCTACAAGACGCCCTGAGTTCCACGGCTCTAGCCAGATCAGGGAAGGTAATCCCTTCAAGCCTTCCTTAACAATTACCTCTTCCCAATCGCGCCCATCCGGAAGAACTGCGGGCTTATTTGGGTCTTTACCATCCCATGCAAGATGTACCCAAAGCGTTCCAGAACTTCCGCTTGGAGATAGAACGTATTTATCGTCGAGTTTCATCTCTACCTCTAACATTTGGGCGGATATTGCCGCAGTGCGGCAGGACATTTATTAAGAACTGCTTTCTTATATGGGCGAGGATGAGATTTGAACTATGAGCTCCATGGGGGATTTCAATGCAGAAATAACGCGAATTCCATCCATTTGGGATTGAAGCTCGGTAGGGGGAAATCCTGGATTAATAAGCTCGCGGCTTCATCCTCACCGGATATTACGACGTCTCCGGTACTAATTACTTCATAATCTGCGTTTTCTGCGGATGGAATCGTTAAATGACTATCTCCATCTATGTCCGGAAGGCTGATTGGGGCATCGCTGCTCTCTGGAATGCTGATTTTGCTGGAAGCTGAATCGCCGAGTGTAGTAGCCTTGGTGTCCCGTGTTGAAGTGAGAGTTTGAGATACATCAGTCACAGCGACAATAGCTGTAAGCTTTTTATTCATAAAAACTCCTGTCGTGTTGGGTGAGAAGTACCGCGCGGCAGTATTCCGCAGCCTATCATGTTTCGCGATTGATGCGATGAATATAATCTCTTTAAAACCATCCGATATAGTTGTGCGCCTTCTTGCAGCACATCGTTAAAGCTAGGACTTTTGGGTTAGTATCCAAATATGGGTATGTTTCGGGCGTGTTGGGGTGGTCGTGTCCTACCGATTCTTTGCGTATGTGTAGGGATTTGCCTTGTGATTGGGCTAGTTCTTCTTGCTTTGCATTCACGGCAAGCTAGTCCAGTGCCGGATTCTCCAACCTCAACGCAAGCACCTGTAGGTGATAGTAATTACTGGACCAAAGAGCGAATAGAGTCAGCTATTCCTGCTCCCATGCCATCGCCGTAAAACAGCGTCATTTCACAGTAACGTTTACCCAGTTCAAGCTGGCTCACTTTATCTTTTATACGTATAATGAGGCGGGGCTTGCCGCAGCGTTCGTCCTCACCAGCTGGCTGAGACTACACCGATAGGTTAATAGGGCAGATAATCTGGCATGGGGTCAGCCGGTGAAACAGGGAAAACGTCACCAAGCTCAGAGGCCAAAACTGTAGCCAGTGTGTGTTCGCACGAAACGTAAAGTCGATCTCCGTAGATTGGTTGAGTCACTACACACGAAACCGAGTCATCAAAAAGTATTGAAGGTAAACGTGCTTGCAATAAAGCTTCCAATTGCCCTGTCGGAAGCTGAATCATGGAATATGGTTCGGGCCTAAGGAATGAAGATTCTTCTGGACCGATAATATTTGCTCGACATTGCTGTTCAGCATATCCGCCCCAAAAAATTCCAGTCCAAGAAGAACTTTCAGAAGAATTTGATAGTGCAGCTGCTAGCTTAGAGGCATATTCTCTATCAGGAATCTCTCCTTCTGGATAGTAAATACCTTCAGCACCACAATTATGAAATGTTTTTCGAGTCCAGTAATGACTAGGGACAGAAACATTGTGCCTAGAGGCTAGCTCTGTCCAAGTGGTCTCTCCATGGTCGGTTGCTAGGGGTAATAAGAGGACTATTCGTTCACTAAACCCGTTAAAAACTAGATCTGAAACTAGTCCGGGGCTATGCTCATTTACTCTGGATGCCAGTTTTGGGTTAAATTTCTGTAAAAATAAACGCGTAGTTTGCATGATTCACAGGATTCCCTTCAGTAGTGCGATCCCAGCCATTAGCATAACCAAGATAGCCGCCCCCTCTAATGTGCTTCAAACAGACGCCGAATACAAGAACCCTCCTGGTAAACAGGGGTAGGTAGGGCGCTGGGTTCGGGCATTAGCCCCTGGGCTCTTATCAAATCCGACGTCTTTGTCCCCGCTTGGGCGGTTCGCTTAAACTTCCGTTCGCCCTCTGGGACAATCTTCAAACCAAAGATGAATCAGCCAAAGTGTGTTCACCTCATTCCAACATGTGTTGGCTCATGGGATAATCGGAGACATGGAAGATTGGCGCCAAATGGTTATCGAGGCGCTTTCTACTGCCCGCATGAATCCTTACCTGGAGCGCTGTAACGGTAATCGCAAGGCGGCTCTAAACCTGTACCGATGGCATGGTGAATTAACGGCAGCCGTGCAAACCGTCCTCGGAAACACAGAAGTTGTTTTGCCGATCTACACCGGCTACGAAGTCGGGTATCCCATGTCGAACTATTGCTAAACGTGGACGTGAAAACCCAGATTCAAGAAGCTTTCGATCTTGTCGCTTCTATCAACCCTGTGGTGGCAGATTGGCTAACGGGTATCTCCCAGGTTAGCGCGATAATGGCTCGTAGACCGGAAAAGAAATGAGAAGAGAACCTAGCAGTGCTTGCGTCCGCTAGACTCCCTTTAAGTCAAGATGGGAGACCTGGTTTTACCTTCTGGGCTTTGTGTTTTATCATAGTGCCCGCTATTTCCTCGTGGGTGAGATAATGATAAAAACTTGGGTTAATACCCAAAAGTAGAGGGTAGATGGCAGAAACGTTATTACCAGAATTTACCTGTATCAGTCACCTGTGATTAATAATGTTTTCGATTAACTTAACACTGACGAATGTTAGTGCCCATACAGCCAGGCACAGCATATTTAAGTAGATAAAGCTAGGGCGACCGATTAGAGTCATAACCCCAAAGATAACGCTTAGTAAAGCTGCGATTAATCCCAACAGAACTAACGCATTTCTCGCTAACTGAAGCATTGCTTTTTCACCCCAGACACTCCAAGTAATTCAGCGCCTAATTCTGTTAATGCGCCACCGGCAGCTTTCATTTTTTCTATTTTAAAGCTAGCGTTCCACATTAATTTCACAGCGTTTTTAACCCCTCCAAGAGCTTTAATTAGCCGTTTAATTTTAACTATTTTTGCTACTCCAACTACATTATTTCCTATCAGCCAAGCTACTGCACCTATACAGCCAAGAACAGAAGCACGGGTTGTAGTGATTGGGTTTTGCTTCTGCCAATCTTGTAATGCGGCATCTCCGTTTTCTAAGACGGCATCTGGAATATTAGCGTAGTAGTTAAGGAGCTGGTACATTGCTTGTGTATTTTCATCTTCACTGAAGTCGTCAGATGCTAAAACATTATAATTGTTATTTGTTGTAATGGAAATAGTTTCGGCTTCTGTTGCAGGAGCGGCGTTCGCTACTCCGACTGCTGTAAACGATAAAGCGAGGGTGCATACACTTGCTGTAGCAAACTGAGTAACTTTACCTAGTTTCATCTTTGTATTCCTTTCATCATGCCATCGTTACAGATGGTGTGTTACACAGCGTGGGAATATGAGCTGTGGTCTCCTCGTAGGGACATTGCCAGGTAACCATTTTTTGCTAGCGCTACAACATTGACATTTGTCGGTATTCAATACCGACATTCGTCGGTATGTCGGTACAGGAGAATTGTGCTATAGCTATTGGGATTACTAGAACATCAATAGTCCCCGCTCGTCGTAGACCGAACCCGCCGAGGTTGAATTGTCCCCGCACCACTACTTGGGTTATCGCCACTGCAGTAGGGGCTGCGGAGGTAGGTAGTCCGGTTTTTGTTAGTGGCCGCGGTGGGGTAGGGCAGCTAGAGCCGGGGGGCGAGGCGGGCGAACTTTTCTACCTGCTTCGCGCTGCCGTAAATCTGGACTTGGTCGCCCTCGGAAAGTTCTACTGCCCCCAGCACCGGTTGCCATTGGTTTTCCCGCAGCACCGCCACGATCTTTACCCCGTGCCGGTTCCAAAGATCGACCTCATCGAGAGAGCCGACCGCCGACTTGGGAAGAATAGTTCTAACCATCGCGGTGCCGGAAGACAGTTCTACGTAGTCCAGGTTTACCCCGCGTACCAAGTGGGCAACCCTGCGCCCCATCGCTACCTCGGGATGAACAATATGAGGCACCCCAATTTGTTCCAAGATACGTCCGTGGGCGGTTCCGGAGGACTTTGCCCACAGGTTCTTAACCCCCATATCGGTGAGCAGCGAGCAGGTGAGGATAGAGGCCTCCACATGGGGGCCGCCAATCCCGACTACTACGCCATCGCAATCAGCGACGCCGAGCTCAGTAATGGAAGCAATATCGGTGGCATCGGTTTGTGCCACCTGGCTCAAGATGCCGTTATTACGGTTTACTACCGTTTCGTTTAAATCGATACCGACAACCACGGCATAGTCTGACATCAGCTCGCGGGCGACGGCGCTACCAAAGCGTCCTAAACCTAGAACCGCATAAGTAGGTTTCGAGAAATTAACCAATGATCGGCCTTTCTGCGGGGAAGGAAATCTTAGAGGCACTAGGTGCGAAAGCGAGTGCGGTAGCAACCGTAATCGGACCTAATCGCCCAATAATCATTAAAGCTATAAGTATTAACTGCGAAGGATCGTTAAGTAGCGGTGTTATTCCGGTAGATAGCCCTACGGTACCAAAAGCGGAGAACACTTCAAATAGGGTTTGCGACAAGGTGAAGTGGGTTAAGAACATGATTGAAATGGTGGAAGTAACCACCAAGATAAATCCCAACACCACCACCGCGACTGCTTGATGGACGACCTCAGAAGAAATGCTTTTTCCAAACACCACGGCTTGGTTGCGGCCGCGAATAACGGCAGCGACAATCGCCAGGAGGGCAAACATGGTGGTGATTTTGATACCCCCGGCAGTTCCGGCCGGTCCAGCCCCGATAAACATAAAAGTATCCATCGCAAACAAGGTGGGTTCATGCATTTGTCCAATATCTATGGAGTTAAAACCGGTGGTGCGGGTTTGGACTGCTTGAAATATTCCGGCCAGAATCGCATCAGAGGTAGGGAGTTTGCCTAAAGTTTTCGGGTTATGCCACTCGAAAGCCGTAACCAGTAGGGAAGAAAATAGCAGCAGACCACCGGTGCCAGCTATCATCATCCGAGTGTGCAGCGACCAGCGATAAGGCTTGAATAGGCTGGTGCGAAGTTGGAAGAGAACGGGGAATCCCAAACCTCCGATAATGATCGCAATAATCAGGGGCAGACACACCCCCCAATCGCCCACGAAGGAAGACATATTGTCGGAATAGAGGGCGAAGCCAGCATTATTAAAGGCCGAAACTGCATGAAAAACCCCATGCCAGAGGGCGCGCGGCAGCGAATACCCTAGTGACAGGAAACGAATCGTCAGGGGAATGGCGGTGAGTAGCTCAATCAAGAGGGAAGTTCCCAGTACCCGGCGCAACAGTACGCCCAACCTGCCGGTGACGCTGCGCCGTTCTGCCGCTGAAGCCAGCTTGGCGCTATGGCTTTCTCGGCGGATTACTGCTTGGGCGAGCACGGCCGCAAAACTCATCACCCCGAAGCCGCCTACCTGTATTAATAGTAAAATCACGACCTTGCCGAAATCCGTCCAGTAGGTGGCGGTGTCAACAATTGTTAAGCCGGTAACGCAGAGGGCAGAGGTGGCGGTAAATAAGGCCGGAAGTAGCGGTAGCCCTCCGACATGCACCGTTGATAACGGCAGCATTAGTAGGCAGGTTCCTATCAGCAGGGCGATGAGGAACCCGGATAATATCACTGCCGCATAGTTGAAATAATGCCGCTGTGTTTTGGACACGAACTGCATACTACGCAGTATTGCTCCCTCCGGCAAGTGCGCGGTTCTTAGCAAAATAGAGTTAGCTGTTTTCCAGGTTAAAGGGAGTAATAGCAACTATTGATATTGCAGTATTTTTCTGGGGTTGGTTCTTGCCTTCTAAGTAAACATAGTTGTGATTTTTTACGCCGCATTATTTTTGCTATCTCCAGCGATATATTCTGGCACCAGGTTCAAATACTGCTACCGCAAGTGGGGAATATGAATAGAAAAGCTGCGAATCTGTCTCTGATCAGCGTTATTGTCGCCTTGATCCTGGGGATGGTGCTTTTATCGCCCCTGGCTCAAGCTGCCGGGGAGGACGAAAATACCGCCGCCCTCTATGCAACTATCTATACCCGGGCTAAGTGCACCGATTTAGAGATCCAAGAAGGTACCGGCTGGTTTGCTGACTCCTACGAGATCGAGGCCGCAGACGTTACCTCGGACAAAACCCTAGAAAATGGGTTGCGAAAATGCGAGATTGAGTTCGCCCTCGAGGCCGCAGAATACCCCATCGGTAAGGAAATCACTTTTTCGGTGAAGAAAGGTTTTTCGCAGGTAGGGGAGTCGGTAAAAGTAAAGGTTGCGGCGGGCTCTGATGGAACCCCCGAAATGCGGATGACTTTTAAAGAAAAAATCTCGGCGCGCTACGACATTACTATGGTCGATGAAGCCGAGAAGCCCCTTCATGGTACTGCTGAATCCTTTGAACTCCCGCTATACAACCCGGTTAGCAAAGAAATTGAGAAGGTGACTGTCACTAAGGATTCTTCCGGTCACGGTTTCCTAAAAGCGGCTGCTTACGATGATAGCGGCAAGTTTGCCCCGAGCTCTCTGGTTCCGGCAGCACAAGCAGAATTGCCAACCGTCACCATGAATAACGACGGGCAAAAATCGGTTTACGCCGTGAATAAGGTGCTGGCCAAAGATGGTGGTTTTGAGCTGGTTTTAAAGCAAGTAAAGCTGGTGGATCAGACCTATCACGTGACTATCAAGCGCCCTTTGGAGGTGCTGGGGGAGAATGACACCTGGAAGTTTAATATCGGGGGTAAGCCGGATCCTCAGGCAGAAAAACAGCTTTCTCTGCCTACTGCCAGCGGAGATTATTCTTTCGACATTCAAGCCGCTGGGGTGCCCGAGGGTGCGAAACTTTCTTTGCCCAGTCTGCCGAAATCCTACATGTATTACGGAATCGCGGAGCAACAATTCGATCTTGCGACTAATAGCTTGACGGTTATCCTCGGAAAACAGGTCTATATCCTGGCTTCTAATATTGAAAGCGTCAAGTATGATTCTTTTGCAACTGCCTATGCGAAACCAGGTTTTACTTTGGGGCTCTATGGCCAGGACGGGAAGCTGGTCACCAAGTCTACCGCCTCTACAGCCGCCCTCGGTTATCCGGCAAGCCTGTTTAAGGCAGTAACCCCGGGGGAATATACGGTGCGGATTGAAGACGCCTCGCCAGCGTTCAAAAATGACTACGACCTGTCCTTACAGTACCGAGTTCGCCTGGCAGAAAATGGGCGGCTCACTATGAGGATGCTCCAGTCGAACAGCAATCATGAAGAAGTGTGGGCTAATCCCTATGGTGGTACCGATGAGCGATTTAACGATAACCCGCGCGCTCGCGCTTTGATTGGTTACAAAACCCCGTTGCTATTGCTGGTACCGCAAAAACCGAATTTCGCCAAAGTGATTGACCAGGCAAAGTATCCGTTTGGGGAGGACGCGAAAAAAGCCTACGCCAGCAGGGGAGACTTAATCGACTACCGGATTAACGCGAAGATTCCGGGAGATCACCGCCTGGTGGTGGCCTATGGCAAGTATGTGGACATGGGCTTTAAGGACACGGCCACGTTAGTCGATAAGCTAGATGAACGCCTGGAACTGGTTCCGGGTTCTCTAAAAGTCGTGGAGGGTGAGGAAGTAGCTCCCGACTTTACAGCAAGCTATGACCCGGACACTCGGGAGATTAGGCTGCTAGATAACGTTAAAACCCAGGTAGCAGAGTTCGACTTTCTGAAGGCGATTAAGATCCCTGCGGAGCGAAACCTTTCGATTAAGTTTCAAGTAAAACTGAAGAAACTGGGGGAACAGCCGATTTATAACCGGATTCCCGATTCAGAAACCGAGATTATTCCTTACCTGGATTTGCTAGTTAAGAAACACTGGGAGGGTGGTGATGACCTGCTTAAAGATATCGATATGCGCGATTATATCGATAACTTCGCAGTGGAAACCTGGCAAGGAAAAAACATAATAGCGACCGAACCGGTGCGAAAATATTTGAAATCCGGCAGTTTCCAGCAGGGCAAGGGTAAAGACTTCCAATTCGCCCTCGAGAAGTTACCAAAATATACGCCCGCAGATGTGGAGAAGAAACCGGAAGAGCGAGTGGCACTCACCTATAAGGTGACCGAGACTTTACCGGCAGAACTTACGGGTAAATTTAAAGTCAGCCAAGTCGCCCAAGCCGAGCAGAACGATGGGGTTAACCTGGTGTTCTTCACCAACACCTTTATTCCGCCCACCCCGCCGCCTACGCCTCCTACAACCCCTCCGGTAACTCCGCCGGCGACACCTCCTACAACCCCACCGATACCGGAAGAAATAGTTCACACCGGCAGCGGGGCTGCATCACTTCTGGGGATTTGCGCCCTGGGGGTATCGCTGGGCGGAGCAATGATCCTGCGCCGCCGCTACCGCTGGGTTTAATGCTGATAGAAGTCGGGTCATTTCTGCCGATACCCTCGCCAAAGTGGCAGTTGCGAGTGACATCATCACGATACTGGTCTGTTCGGTAAGTGCTACCGGATCGGTATCTGCCATGGTCAAGGCGGTGAGCTCTAACGACATCACCAGGAAATATAGGAATCCAATTAGGAGTCCCGCTATCCATACTTTCCGGCTGGCGCGATAGAGGCGGCAGGCAAATAGCGCAGCCAGCTTTAGCCCTATAAGGGAGTAATCAACTAGCCAGTACTCGGGATTGAAGATCTCAGAATTTAGCTCGTGGCTGTACGGTGTATTTTTTAATCGAAAGTTTCGTTGAGGTATCGAGGGAGGGAAAACTTGGTAGCATACGCGTAGGACAAACTGGTTTTTGCAGTGGCGGAAATCGTATTTTTGAGAGGCTTTGTTTGGCTATGAAACATTCGTACGGTTTAGATTGGATTGATGAAGACGCGTTATATGAGGTTACCAAGCTGTCTTTTTCCAAAGTGTTTTCCCCGGTAAAACGCAAGCCTCTCCCTCCTGATCCCTTTACTCTGGTGGCACAAGCGGTTATTGCTGGGGAGGCGGTATCTCAAGCTCGCCTGTTTGAAAAAGAACGCTCTTTGAATAAAACCTTGTCCGATAACGTGGGGTATTGGCATCAGCGGGTGCTGGGACTGGCCGAGAACTGGACGGAAACTGGCGCCTCAGGTGGTTCCATCGATTTAAGAACAAAACCAGGATTTTTGCATCCTCTACATGAGAAACCGCTGTTTGCGGAAGTAAAAAATCGATTTAACACGATCAAGGCGTCTGATGAAAAGAATATCTGGGACAACCTAGATTCTTTAGCTCGTGCAGGTGATGCTATCGCCTATCTGTTCCAAATCGTGCCAAAAACTCCCGAGCAATATGATCGTCCCTGGAAAGTGTCGGGACGCTCGGAAAAATCAATAGTTCGGGTATGCGACGGGGTAACTGCCTATTCCTTAGTGTTCGGCCGTCCCACTGCATTGCATGAAATTTATATGGCATTACCCCGAATTTTTTCCGATATTACTGGTCAAGGCGTAAAACTAGACGAAAAAGAAATGGAAGATTTGTTCACTACTAGCCTGCCAATCTAGCCGAAAGAAACTTTCTTATAGTAACCTTTACCTATGCAAGGGTACTAGGTAAAAGGGGTGTTGGTGGAAAATAAGCTAGTTCAAATAGGCGTAGCTGCCGGGGAGCTAAAAGTTTCGGTGGATACTATCCGCCGTTGGGCTAAACAGGGGCTGATTAAGGCTAGTCGTGATGGACGGGGAAACCGTCTATTTAATGTGGCTGAAATCGAAAGGCTGCAACGTAAACTCTCAGGAACCGGGGAAGAAAAACCATTTACGGTACTGCGTTCAGAAAAAACCTATGCCCGGTCTACCTGCGTGGATTTATTTGCCGGAGGCGGCGGTACTGCTCTCGGTTTCCATAATGCGGGAATCCCACATGTATTTCTCAATGAGTTTGATCGCAGTGCGGTAGCGACTTTGCGTAAAAATAGCCAGGAGCATGGCTTGGACTGGAATATCTGCCCCGATGACGTGCATGAGGTAGATTTTTCCCAGCTGGACGCGCAAGTTATCCAAGCCGGTTTCCCTTGCCAAGCGTTTTCCTATGCGGGAAAAAGTCGGGGATTCGAGGATACGCGCGGTACCCTATTCTTCGAGTTTGCTCGGGCTATCCGGACTATTCGCCCCGCGATTGCCGTCGGTGAAAATGTGCGAGGACTGGTAAAACATGATCGCGGCAATACCCTCACCACTATGCTCAATACCTTTGATGAACTGGGCTACCGAGTAAACTACCAAGTTTTACGGGCGCAATACTTAGATGTGCCACAAAAGCGCGAACGACTGATTCTATTTGCCACTCGCAAAGATCTAGATTTACCAATCATTTTTCCTAAAGAAAACGATTATGTGGTCACCCTAAAAGAAGCGCTGCAAAATGTTCCGCAGTCCCCAGGTCAGCGCTACACCGAACGTAAAGCTAAGGTTATGGAAAGGATTCCCGAGGGCGGGAACTGGCGAGACCTTCCTGACGAGATACAGCGAGAATATATGGGTAAGTCTTATTTTCTAGGGGGAGGTAAAACCGGAATGGCGCGGCGTATGGCTTGGAATCAGCCCGCGCTAACTCTGACCTGTAACCCGGCGCAAAAACAGACCGAACGTTGCCACCCCAGCGAAACGCGTCCTTTCACAGTACGAGAGTATGCCCGGATTCAAACCTTCCCGGATGACTGGGAGTTTTGCGGATCCATGGCGGCGCAATATAAACAGATCGGTAACGCGGTGCCGGTAAACTTGGGTTACCACGTAGGCAGGTGCGTGCTGGCAGCTTTAGGTGAAATCCCCCTAGAGGACACTATGGAGGTAGTGACGCCTCTTTCGCTGAGATCAGAAATACCTACCAACAGCAGTGAGCAGGGCGCACTCATATAGGTTGTTAGGTCTGGCAGCATCGCAAAATTTGGGCTAATACCTGAAAATGTCGGGTGGATTCCAACTGGAGTTAACTATTAACGCTGCCAGGCTGCCGGCAAGGCTAATCCCAAAGTTTGACCTTGCTGGCATTCCATTAGACAGCTAGCGCTGGATTACCCGCTGACGAATGTCTTGCAGCTGCTTAGGTTGTGGTTCGTCACTGGCCAGTCCAAAGGGCATTTGCGCATCTAGAACCCAAGTTTCGGGCAGGTCAAACAGTTGCTTAACCTCGTGGTCAATCACTGGATTGTAGTGTTGCAGGGAAGCCCCAATGCCCGCCTCGCGGAGAGCCACCCACAGCGAAAACTGCAGCATTCCCAGAGATTGCGCCGCCCAATGCGGGAATTTGTCGGCATAGGCGCTGAACTTGCCCGCCATTTCTTCGGTGACTGCCTGGTCATAAAAGTAGAGAATAGTGCCGTATCCAGCCCGGAAAGAATCAATCTTTTCCCGCGGAACTTTTCCTTCAAAAACCTCGAAAACCCGATTCCAGAGGGTGTCTTGATTCTCTCCGGTAACTACCACTAGACGCTGTGACTGCATATTGAAAGCATCCGGTACCTGCGCGGTTACCTCGTCGATCAAATCGAGCAGTTCCTGGTGGCTGAGGGGAATCTCCTGGTTCAGTTGGTAGCGCGAGCGCCGATTGCGCAAAAGTTCCAAGGACTTCATAACTATTCCTTCCATCTATTTCCTTTTAATCCTCTCTAAGAATTTCTACGACCGCTAGCAGCGACAGCAGAATTCAGCTCCCTGCGCATAAACGTTGTTCAGCAGTCTTTAGCATCGAGAGTCAAAAAGAAATAACCGCTACTCGCTTGCTGCGAAAATCATAAGCTGCGCCTATGAATGCGGTGCGGATGTGGGGCGGATTCTTTAGCAGTGTTTTATAATCTTGAGGACGACAGACGGGAGTTTTAATAGCAACCGAGGATAAGCAAGACTTTAGACGGTCACCAGAAGTAGCTAAGACTTGCGGCAGTCGCGCTAAAGAGGTGTAACCAGCTTTAGGGGGTAGGAAATGAGGACATATGAGTCAGGAACCGAGTTAGCTGCCGAGATTACTAAACGGGCTAATCTGTTTATCGGCGAATTCGCCGAGGTTCCTGCGGGTAGTTGGGATTTGTTAGTCGAGGGGGTAGATCGCACTCCCCGCCAGATGCTTGCTTATCAATTGGGGTGGATGGAGCTTTTGCTGGGATGGGAACGCGATGAACAAGCTGGTATCGAGGTGGTTACTCCGGCTCCCGGCTACAAATGGAATAATTTGGGCGGCCTGTATGAGTCTTTTTATAAGCGTTGGGAGCAGGTGGAAACCCAAGAGCTGATTGACCGCTTCAAAGTGCTGCTAGATGAAGTTATTTACCTGGTAAATACTCTCAGTGTAACCGAACTGTTCGCCTCTGGCCAGCGTGCATGGGCTTCGTCTACCCCCTCGGCATGGCCGGTGTGGAAATGGATACATATCAACACGGTTGCCCCGTTTACTACCTTTCGCACCAAAATCAGGAAATGGAAGAAACTGACTGCTTGCTGACCTACAACTTCCGTAGTTTCCCTGCTACCCACAAGTTGGTCTTGATTATTTGCCCCTACGAGTCGTCCTTAAATCCTCACACTAGGGTAATAACCCAAGGTGAGAAGTATTAGCTAGGTAGAATATCCCCTTTGAAATAGTGAAGAGATTATGTGAGATACTTTTGATATGAAATCCAAGAAAACAAAATCGGATAAAAAGTTTCGATACGGTAAAATAGTAACCCTATCGATTATTATTGTGGTTGCTTTTTCAGTGGCATCCGGGCTTTTTTGGGTGACTGGGAAACCAGATATTAAAATATGGATGTTTTTTAGTTCCACACTAATTTATATGCTTGCCAGTGTGCTATTAACTAAAGTATCTAAAAATGAAAAAGTATTCTCAAATAAAACTATAAATAGTGCTGCCGGCTTTCTTCTAGACGTATTTTATGGCATATTTCTCGGCTTATCAGCAATGACTGCTATGGAAATAAAAGGTTCTAGTATATGGAGTAATCTAGGCTATTATCTATGGGTTATTGTTGCTTTTATATTCGTTAGTTCCTATTTAGCTGCTCGCTATTCATCAACAAAGCATCAGCTAAATCGGTGATAGAGCTGGAAGCGTTTACCACTGAAGAAAATAAATCGCGTTTACGCTGTTGAAGTTGAGAAACCTTTTCTTCAATAGTTCCTGCCGAAACCAGGCGATAAACATTGACCGGTCGCTCTTGTCCGATACGGTGCGCCCGGTCAATAGCCTGCTCTTCCACCGCCGGATTCCACCACGGATCCATCACAAACACATAGTCGGCAGCGGTTAAAGTAAGCCCCGTGCCACCAGCCCGCAGTGAAATTAAGAAAACCTGTGCCTCGCCCTCGGAAAACTCCTTAACAACCTGGTCACGCCGCCGAGTCGAGCCATCAAGGTAACAAGTTTTTATCCCCGCGGTCTCTAAAGCCTCCTTAATTAGCCCTAAATAGGATGTGAACTGGGAAAACACTAGGGCTTTATGGTCAGGTATAGTCTGCAACTGCTCGATAAGCGTACGGGTTTTAGCGCTAAAAGTCTTTGCTCTTGCCCCCACCAGACGCAGATCTAGGCTGGCTCGCCGCAGCGCGGTCAGCGCCGCTAAAATTGACATCCGGTTGCCTTCCCCTAACATTTTCCCAACTTGCCGGCGTGCTTGAGCTTCAAGTTCCCGATAGGCGAGGGCATGATTCGGCTCTAAATCAACTCGCAACACCTGCTCAATCTTGGGCGGCAAATCGGGAGCAACCTGCTCCTTGGTGCGGCGCAACATATAGGGAGCAACCAGGGAACGTGCCTGGTCACCTCCCGATAACTCCAGGGCAGAAAACTGTTCTCGCGAAAGCAAAGTTCCCGGTTGCGCCAAAGATAATATCGCGTGTAAATCCGTTAAAGAATTCTCTAGGGGAGTGCCGGTAGCGCAAATCGTCCAGTCTCGACGCATATCGGCGAGGACGCGCCAGGCTTGGGTACGCGGATTCTTCACTTGCTGTGCTTCATCGAGAATTAATCCTTGCCAGCGGTTACTTGTAAAACTATCGGCGTGGCGACGCAATAACCCGTAGGAAGTGATTACCAAATCAGCCCCGGCAAAGCCCTCTTCAATTTGAGTACCACTGCGCAGGGAAAGCACCGAAATATCGGGATAGAATTGTTTAGCTTGACTCTCCCAAACATTAATCACCGATGTGGGAGCGACAATTAGGACTTGACCGCAAACCGGTAGTGACTTAATCGCCGCCAAAATCTGCAGGGTTTTCCCGAGCCCCATCTCGTCGGCCAGCAGAGCTCCCGGTCCAATCGCTAGTTGAGCCAGCAGCCATGAGACACCGGCTTGCTGGTATTCACGAAGTTTTACTCCCCGAGGTGAAGCAATCTCCGGTAAATCAATTTTTAGAGAATTCCAAGCGTCCAGACCGTTTATTTTAACTTCAGTTCCCTCTAAAATCTGGGAGAGCTGAATTATTGCAGGATGGATTCCGCGCTGATTTAGCCTGGTGCGGTTATTGAGCAGCGTCAAAAAATCCATTTCGGATTCAGTTAAATAAGTGTCTTTTCCAATCAGCCCGCCGCGCTCGCGAATCTGCGATAAATCGGTGACATCGTAATCGCGCCCCTCTACGCCCTCTGCGTACTCTACATCCTCTACGCCCTCTAACCCCTCTAACCCTGCAAAATGTAAGCGCACTTTCGGGGTAAACCAGCCGTATTCATTGGGGATTAAATCCAGTTCAATTTGCCCTCCGGACTGGGAAAAAGAACGCGGAATCCCGCGGCGGTCAATATGTAGAGGTTCGCCAGAAAAAGCATTTTCAAGCTCGTCCAATAACTGGTTTATCCGACTGGCAGGGTAAGAAAGATAACTGTCGAAAGTCGCCATCGATACCTGGTTTCTAAGCCAGGTACTAACCCTTTCAAACAATTGGGTTATTTGCTCTGGTGGGGCAGTGGTTTCTCGAAAATGTCCAGCCCACTCCCGCACAGGGCGTAAGTGGATTCGATACTGCTCGTCCTCTGGCATCGTAGACACCTGTAACCGATAACGATACTTTGGGCAGGTGAACGTGCCGTCTAGCGAACCGGCGGCGAAAATATCATTTAGGCGGGGAAAATCTTGCAGTAAAAACTCTTCACAATCGGCTTGGGGAATGCACACCGGTTTTGCTCCCAACACTCGCGAGAGGTCAGCGGCGCGGTCATCCCAGAGGGCGACTAACCCCAGTTCACGGCTAGCCACGATTTGAGAACCGGCAGCTACGCAGGTAGAAGCAGATACCCGTAAATCATGGTTAGTGGCAGAAAAGTCTATCCCGAAACGCACCACCAAATCCCCGCGGGAAGAAAAGTCCAGGAACGGACTGGCTAGGGCAGAAGAAAACTTTAGATTAGTGAGTTTCTCGCTTCCGGTGGCGAATCCAAAACCGGCGCGAGCCAATTGGCGCATGGCCAGTGAAATTTCGGTGTTGTCACTGGCGGAACGCATATGAGGAGCCTTTAGTAAAAGTGGAGCCACCTGTCGCAAGCAGCTTAGCTGCGTCCTATCCAATCCGGCACAAACCGATTCCCATTTTGTTTGGCAAAGGTCGCGCCAACTGGCACGACTTCGAGTCCAAGCCCCCGAAACCTCACGGCGTAACGGATGAAAAGAACCGTCTAATTCGATGCAAATTCCTAAATCGCTTCCAGGTTTAACTGGAGGATGCGTGGGGGAAAACATAGCATCAAGTAGCCTATGCCAGGGCTTATTAGGCAAATTGTTAGCTGAATCATCGAGTAGGCTCAACTATTCCTCCTTCGCTCATCCTTTCTACTTTAGCAAGGGCGTTAAACTTGGCTCTATGAAGATTGTGCGATTTCGGATTGATGATTCCCTCATTTACGGTGCGTTAGAAGATGGAAGTGAACGGTTAGTTGCCTTAAAAGGTGACCCCCTATTCCAAAAGGCCGAACCCTCCGGGCAGCTTTATACTTTAGAGGAGGCACGGCTGCTATCTCCAGTAATTCCTCGCTCGAAAGTCGTTAGCTGTTTTCAAAATCAGCCTTTAAATTGCGAGGAAGACTGCGGCGCAGACTCTGTCGGTGTTGAAATAACGCAATTTCCACAGGTGGCTATCAAACCCAATACTGCGGTTATTGGTCCAGATGACCCGATTGCTATCCCCGCCTGGGGCGGAGGTAACACCCAGATTTTTGTAGGGTTAGCAGCAGTGGTGAAAACTATTTGCAAAAATGTCCTATCCGATCAGCTTGACCAGGTCATAGCGGGGTGGACTATCGGGCTTGACTGTAGCTTGGGCAATGAAAATCTGGGAGGTTGTCAGCGCCGAGCTTGGGACACTTCAGCTCCGCTCGGTCCTTGGATTGTGGTAGATCCTACTTTTAATCCCGACCAGGTAACATTTAACGCCAAAGTGGACGGGGTAGAGGTTGCAACCGCAAATAGCAGTGATTTTAGCTACCGCGTATGTGATGCTTTCGCTAAGGTCAGCGCCATGATGACCTTGCTGCCTGGGGACGTAGTGATTGTGGGCGGAATGTACCTGCCGGAACCTGTACGTCCTGGTCAGCGTCTTCAGGCAATGGTTAGTGGTATTGGAGTGCTCGAAAATCTGGTGGTCAGTGCTTCCCGCTAGTTACCTGTCGATATAGATGGCTTTTTAGCTTTTCTGCTTCCCCGCTTCAGCTTTTAGGGATTTCTTTCCGAGGACGTGCTTGCCGTGAGCCTTATCGCCCGCCGGTTAAACCAGGGTAGGTGAGTGGCGTTCGGCAAGCTCGTAGCTTCAGGAACGACTGGTAGGGCAGGAGCTTTAGCGGCAGTTTCGAGAAAGGAATGGGCAAGGAAGTAGAATGAGGACGAACTTCCGACTTTTAATAAGGAGACTTTAGGTATGACTTCGGAGTCTGTTTCCGATATTCGCGTGCGTTTTTGTCCGTCCCCAACCGGTACTCCCCATGTGGGAATGGTGCGTACCTGTCTATTTAACTGGGCATATGCGCGTCACACCGGCGGTACTTTTGTTTTCCGAATCGAGGATACTGACGCGAAACGGGATTCTGAGGAATCTTTTCAGCAAATCCTAGAGTCTTTGCGCTGGTTAGGGCTAGATTGGGACGAGGGTGTGGATAAGGGCGGCTCCTATGGTCCGTATCGGCAGAGCCAGCGGATGGAGATTTACAAAGATATTGCCCAAAAACTGCTTGCGGGCGGATATGCCTATGAATCCTATTCCACTCCCGAGGAAGTAGCGGCTCGCCATAAGGCCGCTGGGCGCAATCCTCAGCTAGGTTATGACGGCTTTGACCGCGACCTCACCGAGGAACAGATTGCTGCTTTCCGGGCAGAAGGACGCCAGCCGGTACTGCGGATGCGGATGCCCGATGAAGATATTTCTTTCACCGACTTGGTGCGGGGAGATATTACTTTCAAAGCGGGATCAGTACCCGATTATGTGATTGTGCGTGGCGGTGGAGACCCCCTATATACCCTGGTTAATCCGGTAGATGATGCCCTGATGCATATTACCCATGTGCTGCGCGGGGAAGACCTACTCTCGTCTACCCCGCGCCAAATTGTGCTTTATCGTGCCTTAATTGAGCTTGGCATTACCGACCGAATTCCCGAGTTTGGGCATTTACCTTATGTAATGGGGGAGGGAAACAAGAAACTATCAAAACGCGATCCCGAATCGAATCTGTTACTTCATCGAGAAAATGGAATGATTCCCGAGGGGATGCTCAATTATTTATCGCTATTAGGCTGGTCACTGTCAGCTGATGAGGATATCTTTAGCAAGGAACAGCTGGTAGCAGCCTTTGATATTCATGATGTTAATCCGAATCCGGCGCGTTTTGATTCTAAAAAAGCCCTGGCAATTAATGCCGATCATATCCGGCTGTTAGATTCTGATGATTTTACGAAGCGAATCGTTCCCTACCTGTATGCTGGCGGTTTTCTTAGCCAAGATAATTGGGATGATATTCAAGAAAACGAACGGGAACTGCTTAGAATCGCGGCCCCGCTAGCTCAAAGCAGAATGCAGGTACTTTCACAGGCAAAATCTTTACTCGGTTTCCTATTTATCCCCGATGAAAAAGTGGAATATCAAGAAAAACCGCTGCGCAAACTCAAAGACAATGCCACCGCAGTACTAGCCGCAGCTATCGAAGTGATTAAAGCCTTGCCGGAGGGCGAAGTAGGGCGGCTCGGAACTATCGGCGATTCCCAGACCGTAAAAGATGCTATGAGTAAAGTCATGGTAGAAGAAATGGGTCTGAAACCTCGCATTGCATTCCAGCCTTTATTTGTGGCAATAACTGGATCTAACGTGTCGATTCCGGTGTTCGATTCGATTGGGATACTAGGAAAAGACTCCACCGTTAAACGTTTGCAGCAACTATTAACCCACCTGCAACAGCAATAATATCTGGTGATTAGTCACACAACGAAATGATTTGAAGCGGGATAACCTACTGGGTTAAAGTAGGTGACTGTGCGATTAAGCGTCAGCTTAGTTGAACAGCCCTTGGGGTATGGTGTAATCGGTAACACGGCTGATTCTGGTTCAGTTGTTCTAGGTTCAAGTCCTGGTACCCCAGCGAAGTAAGAACAATTGTTCTTTTTCTACGCCCCCATAGTCTAGAGGCCTAGGACACCGCCCTCTCACGGCGTAGACACGGGTTCGAATCCCGTTGGGGGTACAACGCTTTTTATTTAGTTTTGTTTTTACCGGAAGCCTAGAGGGCTTTCAATTGCTAAACTCCGGTCGCTTTCGCTAATGCTAAAGTTAAAACCATGTCTGGAAAAATAGTTGCTACTCGCGGAATGCGAGATTTTTTACCTACTGAAAAAGCCTGGCGGGAACGGGTATTGGCTGTGCTGCGTGAAACCTATACTTCTTTAGGCTTTATGGAGCTGGAAACTCCCGCTCTAGAGCCTATTGGTCGCCTCCAATCCGGGCAGGGCGGAGAGAACGAGAAAATGATTTTCCAGGTTATGCGGCGCGGTCTTGACCCGCAGGAAGCTATTTTGCCTGGAGACGCGGCAGACTTGGGTTTGCGCTACGATTTGACCCTGCCTTTAACCCGTTATTTCGCTACTCACCAGGCGGAACTGCCGAATGTGTTCCGTGCTTTCCAAACCGGCCCGGTTTGGCGCGCCGAGCGTCCGCAAAAGGGGCGTTTCCGCCAGTTTAACCAGGTAGATATCGATATTTTGGGGGAGAGTTCTTTTAGTGCAGAGGTCGAAATCTTAGCGACCGCATGGAGTGCTGTTACCAAACTGGGGTTAGACAAAGACTCTACCGTGTTGATTAATGATCGCCGTTTCCTGCGTGACCTGATGAGGGCTGCCGGTATTGATGGCGATAAGCAGGATAGTGCCTTTATCACCTTGGATAAGCTGGAGAAAATCGGTCAAGAGGCAGTGATTAAAGAACTGGTTACTCACGAGATTGCTAGTGATAGTCAAGCTCAATCTTTGGTTGCAGCGGTAGCTAGCATTTCCGCTGTAGACCTGCAAGCAGATACGAAAACTTTGGAAGTATCTGGTTTACAAACCGAGCTGCCGCTATATGACCTCGGTGAAATTGCTGCTCAGGTTGGTAAAATCTGCCCCGATATTAAAATCAAGTTCACCCCCACTTTGGTGCGCGGTATGGGGTACTACACCGGTTCGATTTTCGAGGTCTCCCACACCGCTTCCGGCTCCTCGATTTGTGGAGGAGGACGCTATGACGGGGTAGTAGGACGCTGGCTCGGACGAGACGTACCGGCGGTTGGTTTTAGTTTCGGTTTTGAACGCATCGTTGATTTAGTTTCTCTACCGGAAGTGGGAGAAAACTTGAAAGTCGCCCTCGCCTATCAAAAACCCCAGGAAGCGTTGGCGGCGCTTGGTCTTAGACAGGGGCTATTACAGGAGGGGGCGCAAAGTGCTGGGTTGTTAAAAGCGCCACGTAAAATCTCGGCAGGATTCTTTACCCAAGCAGCTGAGCTAGGCTACAACCGTTTGTTACTACCTAGTAAATATCTAGCGGTCGCCGAGCAAGAATGCCCAGATTATGCAGCGCTGCTGGGTGAGGCGCGCGTCCTCGAACAGTAGGTTTCGAGGACGAAAATCCCCCTATAGCGGAAAGCTACCTAAAAGGGGAGCTTAGTATCTGTTAATCCCCCTAGACTCCGCTCTGTAGCCGCCTAGCAAAAGGGCTGCTACCTGGAGAGTAAAGTCTAGGGGGGATTAGAAGCAGAGGTCAGCTAATAGATACAGAACAGATTTATTCTGCGTCCTTAAGATGCTTAACTCTCAGCTTCAAGGCAACTGCGGCGATTATCACCGATGCGAGAGTCCCCATTAGCACCCCGAGGGAGCCAGCTTGGGTAAGCTCCTCGTCCCCTCTAAAGGCTAGGTGGGAAATCAATAGTGCCACCGTAAAACCGATACCAGCGGTTATAGAAATCGGGAGTACATCGCGCATTCCTACGCCCTCACCTAAGGTAAGCGGGGTAACCTTGGTGAATAAAGCCACTGAGCCGAAAATACCCAGGAACTTTCCCAACGGCATTGCTAGCATCACCGAAATTGCTATCGGGTGAGTAATCACGTTGAGGGGACCTCCTGCCACATCCACTACGTTTACCCCGGCAGCGAAGAATGCGAATATCGGCACCACCAGTCCCGCGCTAAAGGGATTAACGGCCTCGGTTAAACGCTCAGTTTCTGGTTCTTCCTCATTTGGTCGCTGCTTGGCGGGTACCGTCATTCCCAACAGCACCCCGGAAATAGTGGCATGTACTCCCGAGTCAAACATGAAATACCAGGTAACAATGCCCAGAGGAATCAGTATCCACCAGCGTCCAATTCGCCTTTGGGCTAAGAAACCAAAAATCGCGGCGCAGACCAATGCCAGCAGCAGCGATAAAAAGTTCATCCCGGTGGCGTAGAAGATAGCAATTACTAAAATCCCACCCAGGTCATCGGCAACCGCTAGGGTCAGTAAGAAGGTACGCGCAGCTAGTGGCAGACCGCGACCAAAGATTTGTAATATCGCCACTGCGAAAGCAATATCGGTAGCGGTGGGAATCGCCCACCCGTGCCAGGCATTATCCCCGGAAATCGCAGTTCCTATCAGGTAGACACCGGCAGGACCAATCATGCCGAATATTGCGGCGATAATCGGCATGGCTGCGACCCTAATGTTATGCAATGAACCAATCGTGAACTCTTGTTTTAGCTCAAGTCCCACGGTAAAGAAAAACAAAGTCAAAATACCGTCCTGTGCCCATTCGTGAACCGACAGGTGCAGTCCTAGCGAACTGGGGCCAAATTCAAAGTTAGAAAGAGCCATATATGCTTCGCGCACCGGGGAGGGGGCATTCGCTAATAGCAGAGCGAAGATTGCAGCAAAGACCAAAATCATTCCGGCAACGATATCGTTTGCCAGGATTCTTTTAATCGAGGTCGCCACCCCGTGGGGAGCCTTCTCGGTGTAGTCCTTGGGGTGGGGAGCCGCTAAATCCTGGTAGTCAGGGGGACTAACCAGCTCTTCAACATCTTTTTCTAATGGATAGTAATGAATATCTCGCTGAGCTTTATTGTCAGCGGATACCTTGAATTTCTCTTCGCGTTTTTCGCTCATATCTTTACTTTAACGGTTATTCGTTTCGACAATCGGCAGCGCCTAAGGTTTAATATGACAGTGGTGCTTTTCTGCGGGCTATGCCTAAAGAACAGCAAACCTACCTGATATTCCCGGTCTTACCGGGGTAAAAATCCTGGTAGGCCCCCGTAGCCCAATCGGTAGAGGCAGCTGACTTAAAATCAGTCCAGTGTCGGTTCGAGTCCGACCGGGGGTACTCTCCATTTTTCTTTCTGAACTTATCCAGATTTTTTTAAGGAACACTCGCTAACGTTTTCTCTAGTGACAGTGTTCTTGGCTTTGACGCTTTCGCAGGCGGACTGCCATAGTCGCAACTGGAAAACGGCAAACACCTACAGAAAGAGAGATTCAGATGGCAAATCCGGTTATGAATCAAGTGGGCGAACAAATGCGCCGCACCCCTGCCGGGTATCCTGAAATGCCTGGGTACCAGGTAGGAACTAACGCCCCTTATGGAGAGAATACCTCAGCAGGAAACCCGGTTTACCCGCAGAGCGCCACCCCGGTGGGGACATCTGAGTATGACCCTCATACTGCCAATAATGGGACTGCCTACAATCAGGCGGAGCCGCTTGGGGCTGCGCAAAGAATTTCCCGCCCTATGACCCTGGATGATGTGCTGGTGCGTACCGGGGCAAGTTTCGGGGTGATGATTTTAGCCGCTGCGGCGCTGTGGTTCTGGGGAGTAAATGATCTGACTGCGAATGCCGGAACTATGCTCACCATTTCTTCCGTCTCCGCTCTGGTGGCGTTTGCGCTGGTGCTAGTTTCTTCGTTCCGCCAAAAACCTTCCGCGGCGATTACTTTGGGTTATTCCCTCTTCGAGGGGCTGTTTATCGGGGGAATCTCTGCTTTCTTCGAATACACCTACCCGGGTATTGTGATTCAAGCGTTGCTGGGTACGGCCGCGGTGTTTGTAACCTGCCTGGTGCTGTTTAAAACTGGGCTGGTGCGGGTGAATTCAAAGTTCATGAAGATAATGCTGGTTGGCATAGTAGGAATCGTGGTTTATCGGCTTCTAGCTATGGTTTTGGCGGTGCTCACCCCAGCTAGCGCAGTTGGCAACTTGGGTCAAATCACGCTATTCGGGCTACCCTTAGGACTGCTGGTGGGGCTATTTGCAGTGATTTTCGGCGCAATGTCACTAATCTCAGATTTTGATATGGTTCGCGAGGGCGTGCGTCTGGGAGTCGATAAAGAAATGTCTTGGAGCTGCGCCCTAGGGATTATGGTCACCGTGGTGTGGCTCTATGTCGAGATTTTGCGGATTATCGCTATTCTTCGAGATAACTAGCTTAATTGCTCTGTTTATGGGGGCAGCTGCTATATAAATAAGTAGTAGCTGCCCCCATTTTTTGTTGAAAGGAATCTGCCATGTCGGTGATTGTGAGAACCCCAACTCTGGTTGATGCTGCCGGTGCAGCTATGGCACACTACCAGATTCTCACCGAGACTATCGGTCATGCGGCTCCAGAATCGTTTTGGGAAAAATATACCGAAGAGGCTTTAGTTGGCTATTGGCATGAGCAGATTTTGCAAACTAAAGGGCGCGCTATTGCTTTTGCTTCGCGGGGTAGGCAGGTAGTGGGAATGGCTTATGTAAGAAAGTCTTCTCTAAACGACCATAACTTAGGACCGGCTCCCCGCGACCTGGATATTGCCTTTTTTGGGGTGATTGAGCAATTCTATTCACCGCAAGTAGCTCAACGTTTACTGGACTATGTACTTGATCACGATACTCCCGCACAGATTTGGGTGCTGCGCTCTGACCAGCTAAAGCGCAGATTTTTGCGAATTAATGGTTTCACTATGGACGGCTTGAGTTTAATAGACGAAGAGTCGGGGCAATTCATTTCTCGTATGACCCGCTAGCCCCGTTGCCACTCAAGAATTAGTTCCTACAGCGGTTAATAGTATCGCTGTTATCTGCTGCTTTACTAATAGGGTCGGAGGCGCTGATACCCTTTAACTATGACCTTTCGTCTTGAACGCTTTACCAAAACAGCCAGAAATCTAGTGGATTCACTGTCCTCGGCAAGGAATAAGTCGTCCGCACCACATCCCGAAATGCCCTCTTATCGCGAGGAAATGCCGCAGATGAAAGAAAACGACAGGGAAGCTACCCCGCAAGAAACTGCGGTTCCTCTCACCCTGCGGGTAGCAGCAGATTGGTCATGGCGGATGCTGGTGATTGCTGGCGCGTTCGCCGGGTTAGTTTTTGTAATTAGCAAAATTCAAATAATAGTGGTTCCGGCGGCAATCGCCGTTTTGCTAGCTGTGCTTTTAGAGCCGCTTTTGCGACTGCTGTTTATTAAACTACATTTTCCGCGTACTCTGGCGGCAACCGTAACCTTGCTTATCGGTTTGGGGGTAGTTACCGCGATGATTTCGGTGGCTACTACCCAGCTTGCTTCGGAACTTCCGAACTTGGTTTCGCGCACTAAAGACGGCATTGATGAGGGGATTCAATGGTTAGCTACCGGTCCTTTGCAACTTGATACCAACACGGTGTCTGACCTATGGGCACAAGCCCAAGAGCAAATCCAAAATTATGCCCGTAAGAACGCCTCCTGGCTTGCCAGTAATGCCCTGGGCACTATGTCGGCTGTGGCCTCCGCCTTTACCGGGCTTCTTACCGCGTTATTCTGCCTATTCTTCTTTCTTAAGGACGGAAGAAAGATTTGGCAATGGTTTTTACGTCTTTTACCCCGGTCGGCACGCAATCCTTTGAACGAAGCCGCCATTCGCGGTTGGGTTACTTTGGGGGCGTATACCCGCACTCAATGTCTAGTTGCTGCTATTGATGCGATTGGTATTGGGGGAGGAGCCTTTATTATCGGGGTTCCTTTAGCGATTCCCTTGGGGATGCTGGTTTTCTTGGCTGCGTTCGTGCCTATTTTGGGCGCTATCATCTCTGGCATGATGGCAGTAGCAATTGCCCTGGTTGATAAAGGGTTTACTACCGCGGTAGTGATGGTGATTATTATCCTGGTTGTGCAGCAATTGGAATCAAATCTGCTTCAACCAGCATTAATGTCTAATGCGGTCAGTTTGCATCCAGTAGCGGTTCTATTGGCGGTTGCAGCTGGCGGGGCATCTGTAGGAATCATTGGAGCCGTATTTGCGGTACCGTTGCTGGCGTTTATAAATACTACGGTGCTCTACCTGAAAGGATATGACAGCTTTATCCGCCTCAACTATCAGCAAGATAGACCGGGAGGACCTCCTGGTTTGCTAGATAAAGAACTTGCAGAATCCTCTCGTCCCAGTGACCAAAATCTATCTGAGGCTCGGGAGGCAAAGGCTCTGGCCGAAAAGAATGGTGAGAATAAAACTCCTTATGAACATGCCAAAAAAGCTGAAAAAGTACAGTTGCAGATTCAGGATGCGCTCAGCGAGTTCGCTAGTTCCGATCCGAACCAGACTGTTCCGGGAGATGCTAAAACCGATTTTGAGGTAGGAGCCCAAAAGAAAATTGAAGATACGATACACTCCCAAAAGGTAGCTATGACTAAGGGCGAGGGGTCTGAGGGGAACTCTAAAGACTGACGGGAAACAGCTAATGCGCAGCGGGGGTTATTTTCCCATGCGACGCTCGCGTAAAGCGAAATCACGCAGCGCCCTATAGAAATCAATCTTGCGGAAGTCTGGCCAGAACGCTTCACAGAAATAGTATTCTGAATGGGTAGATTGCCATAGGAGAAACCCGGAAAGACGCTGTTCACCAGAGGTGCGGATAACTAAATCCGGGTCGGGCTGACCGGCGGTATAGAGGTGAGAGGTAATCTCATCTACTGACAGGTTCTCGGCTACAGATTGTAAATCTGTCCCTGAACTGGCTTTTTCAAGTAGTAAATCGCGTACCGCCTCGGTTATTTCTTCTCTTCCTCCGTAACCGACCGCGATATTTACGGTTAGGGGAGAGTCCTGGCAAGAGTTAGTTACTGCTTGGCTTAGGCGCTGTTGTACCGGCTTAGGTAAGAGGGATAGGTTTCCCAGTAAACGCAGATGCCAATGCCCTTGGGATGAAATTTGTTCTACTACTGCGCAGATTATGTCAAAGAGTTTGTCTAATTCCTCTCCGGAACGACGGAGGTTGTCTGTTGAGAGCATCCAGAGAGTTACTAGCTGGATACCTACCTCTTCACTCCACCCCAGGAACTCTAGTGCTTTATCAGCTCCAACCTTATGACCGGTTTCAGATTTAGCACCCATTTGACGAGCCCAGCGCCGATTACCATCGAGAATTACTCCCACATGACGCGGCAGCGACTCGGTGGGCAGCGCTTTCTCTAGGTTGCGGGCATATAGGCGATATACCAGGTTACTTAGGTGGCTCAATCTCGCTCCTTTATGAGGTAGACATTAGGATTTTACCCCGCCTAGGAGATGTTTGACACCCTCGATAAGTTACGCTACCGTAGGTTATTGATGATTGCATAAAGTTTTCACCAGCTCAGGAGGGGACAGTGCAAAGCCAAAGCGAAACTCAAAATCGGTTATCCGAAGTGGATAGGAAAGATGCTTACGGTTATAAACCTAAAATGCGTGGCTGGATTCATGCCGGAACCGCACCACTAGCTTTAGCAGCCTCAATAGTTATGCTTTGCCTTGCTGATAACGTGGAAAAACGGTGGGCGTGTGCGGTTTTTCTAGTTTGCTCTTTGCTGTTATTTGGAGTTTCCGCCCTATATCACCGGGTTCCTTGGGGTAGGCGGGGCTACGGGGTGATGAGACGCCTAGATCACTGTAATATATTCTTGCTGATTGCCGGGTCATATACCCCAATAGCGGTATCCCTACTAAACAAATCGCAAACTACCCATCTACTATTAATAGTATGGCTAGGGGCATTACTTGGTATTTTCCTATCAGTTTTTTGGGTTAATGCTCCTCGCTGGGTATATGTCCCCATCTATATTCTTCTAGGGTGGGTAGCGCTGTGGTATATGAACCCCATCCTCATAGCCGGGGGATGGGCGGTTATCTGGCTGCTCATTGCCGGGGGGCTGTGTTATTCAATTGGGGCAATTTTTTACGGGATTCGCTGGCCGGGTAGAGACGCAAAATATTTTGGCTATCACGAGATATTCCACAGTGGAACGGTAGCGGGCTGGGTGTGTATCTGTATCGCCGCCTATTTCGCAGTATTGTCCTAGTGCTTAGCTGCCATTTTGCAACCAGCAAAATTAATAGCCAGCGTTACCGCGATTTGTTAGACTGAAAACTGCTATTTACTGACCGCGCTCGGCGCGGTCAGTCTTTTGTATATGAGCTTAGGAGAACAATATGGCAGACAAGACCTGGATGACCCAAGAATCTTATGATCGTCTGCAAGACGAACTGCGCAACCTCGAAGAAGTGGAACGCCCAGCAATCGCTCGTCGCATCGATGAAGCCCGTCAAGAGGGAGACTTAAAAGAAAACGGTGGCTACCACGCCGCGCGCGAACAACAATCCTGGAATGAAACCCGCATTCTACAGTTAAAAGAGATTATTGAAAACGCCGAAGTTGGCAAGCCTCCAGCAGATGACGGCATAGTCGAGCCTGGAATGGTAGTAAAAGCTACTTTAGGACGCCGTGAAGTAACATTCCTGATGGGGTCACGGGAAGCCAGCCCCGATGTTGAAATGGATGTTTATTCCCCAGATGCTCCCTTAGGAAAAGCCATAATGGGACATAAGGTAGGCGAAAGTGTAGATTATGAAGCGCCCAATGGCAAGATAATTAAAGTAGAGCTATTAGAAGTAACCCCCTACCAGTAGGGGCGCTTTCGGGTATGCCCCTACTGTCATAACAAATAGGTGCTGTAGGGGCTAATCCGCCTGTTTTACCTGATCTAGACGGGCTTTAGCCCGATCAAGAAAAGCTTGGCAGTGTTTAGCTAGTTCCTCTCCGCGCTGCCAAACCTCCAAGGATTCCTCTAATCCCAGTTTACCGGCCTCTAGCTGCCCAATAGCTGACACTAACTGCTCGCGGGCTTGTTCATACGACAGCTCCGATACCGGAATCTGAGAGTCTGTTTCACTCATTTTTACCTCCTGGAGTGGTTTTCGCATTGGTGCCAAAAACTTTTGTAACTGCGCTTCCATCAGGGAAAATGGCTTCGAGCAAATCACCTTTATTAACCTGTGAAACCGAGTTAATTACACTTCCGGACGGGGAACGCAAAATGCTGTACCCACGTTCCAAAATAGCTTGCGGAGAATATGCTTTCAGAGCATCTTTCCATCCATTAAGTGAGGTCACCTGATTTTGTAGGCTGGTTTCAAAACGAAAACGTAGATGCTGACTAGCTAATGCTAAAGATTGCTCTTGCGCGGCAATTACAGCCGCCGGATCAGCCATAACTGGTCGCGCCCTAAGACTAGCTAACTGTCCGAGATGTTGATCGAGGAGGGCGGATATTAGGGTGCGTAAACGGCTACGCGCATTTTCCAGCCCCAAGGTTTCTTCTCGTAAATCAGGCACAATCCTCCGGGCAGCATCAGTAGGGGTAGAAGCCCGATAGTCAGCTACGAAATCTAGCAGGGGAGCGTCCTCTTCATGCCCGATAGCGGAAACTAGGGGGGTGCGCGCCGCCGCTGCTGCCCGCACCAAAGATTCCTCAGAAAATGGCAACAAATCTTCCACCGCTCCGCCGCCGCGGGAAATCACAATCACTTCCACTTCGGGCAGAAAGTCCAGCTCTTGTAAAGCCCGGGTTACTTCCTGGGCGCAGGTGGGCCCTTGCACTGCCACTTCCCGCACCTCAAACTCGGCAAGTGGCCAACGAGCCAAAGCATTTACCATCACGTCCTGTTTGGCTTTAGCGTTGCGCCCTACGATTAAACCAATTTTGCCCGGAATCGCCGGTAAGGGCTGCTTTTTTGTCTCTAAAAATAGACCTTCTGCCGCTAGCTTTTTCCGTAACTGCTCAATCTGAGCCAGTAGATTACCAACTCCCACTGTATGCACTTCGTTAGCAAATAAGGATAGAGACCCCGAGCCTTCATAAAAGTCAGGTTTGGCGAGCACTACTACCTGCGCGCCCTCAGAAAAATCGCTTCCCACCTGGTCTAGCACGGTAGGGAAACATTTCACTGTCATCGAGGTGGTTTCTTTTGTGTCTCGCAGTACAAAAAACGCCATCCGGGAGCCGGGGCGGGGCTTATATTCCACTACCTGCCCGCATACCCAAAGCCGAGACATCCGGCTGACATATTTCTTTATATTTTGGGTCAGCAGCGAGAGTGGCCAGGGATTATCGCGGGTAGTTTGCGCCGCAGTGGGGGCAAGCGAGATGCCGGGCTGGGACTGATTTGTTTGCACCGCTTTATTGTATCGGCAACTTCGGGTCGCTAGCATAGATGAGCTCTGCGGTATAAACAGTGTTTAGCCGATGGGCATCAGGCATAATACCTTAGTAGGATATATATGTGGCAGAAAAGAAAGTGCTTCTAGCGGCTCCGCGTGGCTACTGCGCGGGAGTAGATCGCGCGGTTGACGTGGTAGAAAAAGCGTTGGCTCTCTATGGTGCGCCGGTTTATGTGCGTAAAGAAATCGTGCATAACAAGTTTGTGGTAGAGCAATTGAGCGCTAAAGGTGCGCGTTTTGTGACCGAACTAGATGAAGTACCTGCCGGAGCAAGGGTAGTGTTCTCCGCCCATGGAGTATCGCCGGCGGTGCGCGAAGAAGCCAAGCGTCGGGGACTTAAAACCGTCGATGCCACCTGCCCGCTGGTGACTAAAGTCCACCGCGAAGCCCTGCGTTTCGCCAAAGCTGACTATGACATTGTGCTGGTGGGACACGCTGGGCACGAGGAAGTAGAAGGCACTCAGGGGGAAGCTCCCGACCATATTCAGGTAGTGGGAGATCTAGAGAGCGTGAACCAAGTGCAGGTGCGCGACCAGGAAAAAGTAGTCTGGCTTTCTCAAACCACGCTAAGTTTAGATGAGACTAGGCAAACCGTAGAGAAGCTGCGGGAACGTTTCCCAAATCTCAACGATCCTCCCAGTGAAGATATCTGTTTCGCTACCCAAAACCGCCAAGGTGCAGTAAAGAAGATTGCGGAAGCCGCTCAGGTTGTCATTGTCGTAGGTTCGGCAAATTCCTCGAATTCGGTGAGGTTGAAAGAAGTTGCCCTCGAGGGGGGAGCAAAGTGCGCCTACCGGATTGATACAGCTTCCGAGATGCGAAAAGAATGGTTTAGTCAGACGCAAACGGTAGGGGTTACCTCGGGAGCTTCAGTACCGGAAGTGCTGGTAAAGGAAGTTTTGGAGCAACTTGCCCACTGGGGTTTTGCGGACGTGCAAGAAGTAGAAACTGCCCGGGAAACAGTAACTTTCGCGCTGCCTTTACCTTTACGTAAAGAACTGACAGAAGCTGGAATAATTAAGACTAATAACCGCCGGCGCACAAACGATCCGGGGCATACCTGCTAGGAGAATAGGTGTTAGCTTCTTTACCATTCGTTATTATTTCCTGCCTACTGGCTGTAGGGGCTCTGCTAGCTTTACCGCAGATGATTCGCAAACCTGGAAAGGCGCTGCGTTCCACCGGGTTAGTCCTATTGGTGGCGATAGTGCAGGTAATAGCAATCGCTTTGGTTATTAATCGCCCAATGCAGTATTTCTCTAGCCCAGTTGAGCTGTGGGAAATGCTGACTAATAAGCAAACAACCAAGGTGACAATTACCGATACCCTAAGGGGTGAGGAGCTTAAAAAAACTGCTTCCGCGTCCTCGCAATCACAGAAAATGAACCCGCAAACCGCTTCGGCATTACCGGGTCAAGAACAGTGGTTCCCCAGTTTCAAGCCTTCCGCTAAGGGCGGAGAAGTAACGGTATTTTCCGGTCCAAAATCGGGGGTAAAAGAGCAGGTTATTGTGTGGACACCCGAGGGATATGACCCGCAAGACCGTTCAAAAACCTATAACGTTTTAGAGTTTATTCACGGCTATCCCGGTTCTCCTGTTTCGGTTGCTCGCGCCCTAGATTTTTCCGGTACTTTACAAAAAGCGATTGACCAGGGGGAAATTGCTCCCACGATTGTGGTTATTCCCGAAGGCAACGTGAATCTTAAAGCGCCTACCTGTGCAAATGTTCAGCGAGGGGCGCAAACAGCGACTTGGCTCAGTTTCGATATTCCGAAAATGATTCGCTCGGTGTTTCCCAATGTTTCCGATAACCGTCAGGATTGGATGATTGCCGGTAATTCTTCCGGGGCGTATTGTGCCGCCCGCCTGGGGGTTTTATATGGGGATGTCTTTGGAGCTAGTGGCGTACTTTCTGGCTATGATCAGCCGATTGTTGGAAATTGGGGGGTGCGTTCTGGAAAAACGTTCCAAGATAATACTTTGTCTTCTTTAATAAGCAGGCCGCGCCCTTGGACATTAGATATGTACGTGTTTGGGGCGCAATTGGACAGAGAATCTATCCATATCGCAAAAGCGTTCTCCGCGGCGCAGTTAGCACCTGGCGACCGTCTACAGTTGAATGTTAAAGCCGAAGGAGGGCACAACTGGGCTACTTGGCGCGACCAAATGCCCGACCTTTACCGCTGGTGGCAGCAGATTCGCACCACTAAAGCCCCAAAGGTTTCGCAAATCTTGGGAGCCGATTCCGCGCTAATCCCGCAAAAAAATCCGGGAGTATTTTCACTGATGGGTTTGGGGGCCATTACTGCCGTAGCTGCTATAGCCATCTTGGCTTTGGCGCTCGTGGTTCGCTTCGTGCCAAAGATAATGGAAAAAGCGGCGCGTGCGTCCTATCTGCGAGCATTGCTAGGGTGCGTAGCTGCAATGATGCTGGTAATACTGGCGGTGCTGCTCCCTATAAATCGGGCAGGGGAGTTCTATACTTCGATTGCCGAAATAATTCGCACTATCAATGGCGCGGTCTAGGTTGGCGAGGTAGTGATTTTCCCCCGGCTTTAACGCTTAGATAAGGTAGAGACGTGGCTTTAACAATTGGGATTGCAGGATTACCTAACGTTGGTAAATCAACTTTGTTCAATGCGCTCACCCGCGCAACCGTATTAGCAGCGAATTATCCGTTCGCGACTATTGACCCCAACGTGGGGGTGGTCCCGCTGCCGGATCCACGCCTGAAAAAACTAACCGAAATGTTTAATTCGGCGAAAACTGTGCCCGCCACGGTTTCTTTCGTTGATATTGCGGGAATCGTGAAGGGCGCCTCTCAAGGGGAGGGACTCGGTAACCAGTTTTTGGCAAACATTAGGGAAGCTGACGCGATTTGCCAGGTAACCCGGGTGTTTAGCGACCCCGACGTGGTGCACGTAGATGGCAAGATTGATCCGACTTCCGATATTGAAACTATTTCTACCGAACTGGTTCTCGCCGACCTGCAGACTCTAGAAAAAGCGGTTCCCCGCTTAGAAAAGGAAGTCCGAGGGCGCAAAACCGAACCGGAAGTACTGGCAGAAGTAAAGAAAGCCCAGGCGATTTTAGAGGACGGAGCGCTGCTATCTGCCCACGATGAACTGGATAAAGAACTGCTGAAAGAATTCCAACTGATGACTTTGAAGCCGTTCATCTACGTGTTCAATATGGATGCGGATCAGTTACTCGATGAGGGGCAACGCCAAGAATTAGAGAATCTAGTTGCGCCAGCGAAAGCGATTTTCTTAGATGCCCAGTTTGAAGCGGATCTAGTAGAACTGGATGAAGAGGACGCGCGGGAAATGCTGGAAGAGTCCGGGCAAAGCGAGTCCGGTCTTGACCAGTTAGCCCGGGTGGGTTTCGATACTTTGGGGTTGCAAACTTATTTGACGGCTGGGGAAAAAGAGTCCCGCGCCTGGACGATTCGTAAAGGCTGGACAGCCCCCCAAGCCGCCGGGGTAATTCACAGTGATTTCGAACGGGGATTCATTAAAGCCGAGATTATCGGGTTTGATGAGCTAGTGGAACTGGGTTCGATTCACGCTGCGCGTGAGGCCGGAAAGCTGCGCCAAGAGGGCAAAGACTACGTGATGCAAGACGGAGACGTAGTCGAGTTCCGCACGGGGCTTACGTCTGGGGGGAAGAAGTAGGACGAGCGGAGACGTCGCCGTGAGCGAGGAGAGTACGCCAATGCATGAGACCGAGGGCGTTGTTGCAGAAACTACGGCCTGCAGGCTTGCAATACGCCAAGCATTTCTTCTCCCTGTGTAGCGACGAGTGAGGGAGCGCATAGATGACAGCTTACGAGGATGTGTTGCAATGGGCAGTGTCGAGACCTTGGTGGCAACAGAAGGCTTTGGCTCGTATGGCCACCGAAGGGCCTCTTGATGAGCAAGACTATGAGGAGATCGCAAAAAGCTTGCTCCAAGAACCTGAGTCGGCGCCTAATGGTGGTTGGTTTGCAAAACTCGTACCTTCAGAGACAACAAAAGATGAGTCGGTTCGCATAGTTGCGGTGAAAGAACTCACGAATGTTAATCGCCTTGCCGCTGACCAAGAACTTACATTTGAACCAGATGGTCTCACCGTGGTGTTTGGAAACAACGGTAGTGGTAAGTCCGGTTATGCCCGGGTGATTCGTTCAATAGTTCGTGCGCGCCATAAGGGTGACATTCTCCCTGATGTATTCGCTGATACGGATGATTCCCCGTCAGGTAAAGTCATTTTTCAGGTTGGCGATACTGAGAGAACGGCCCAGTTAGGCCAATCGGCTGACCCTGACTTCAGTCGCGTTGCCTTCTATGACGAGCACTGCGGAGATACCTACCTGACCAAAGAAACGGAGATTTCTTACCGTCCCTCGGCTGTGCAGCTATTGGAGGAGCTCGGGAAGGTATGTGTCGGTGTGCATAAAGTGCTTTCGAAGTGGAAGGAACAGAAAAGCAATAGTGGATCTCTGCCTGAGGTTAGCGTAGGGAGTGCTGGAGAGAAGTTCCTTAAAGGGCTGAATGCTGCTACAACGGACGATGAGTTGACAGCAGCAGTCGCCTGCCCATCCGACGTGGCTGAGCTCCTTGAGAAACAGATGAAAGAGGTTTCTCGCCTTCGAGAAATCGATCCAACTAAAGAAAGAGATCGTCTGAAAGAGGCAGCTGAGGCTCTCGATTTGATCGCTGATCATTTGGAGGAGATCGACAAAAATATTGGAGTTCAAGCCGAGACGCAGCTGAGAGAGCTGACCGAGAAGGCTGAAACTGCGCAGAGGGCAGCGGATCTTGCCTCGTCTGAGGCGTTCGACAACAAAGAGCCCCTGAGCGAAGTTGGGTCACAGGCATGGAAGGCACTGTGGAGGGCAGCGGAATCATATTCGAAGGTGGCTTATCGGAATCACGACTTCCCACATACCACTGACGGGGCAGTCTGTGTTCTGTGCCAACAGGCGCTAGGCACTGATGCCGCAGAACGTCTTATGAGATTCCAACAGTTTGTCATGGACACGACGGCTCAAGAAGCACAAGCTGCACAGGAAAAGGCAGCTGCCTTTAGGAAGGAAATTGACGGAGTAGAGGTCGAACCAGCCACTGTGCAAAGGGCTATTGAGAAGTTAAAGCACATTGCAGAGATCGATACGGAAAAAATTGATTCGATAATAGAGGTGTTAGATAATCGTAAGTTCGCACTATTGTCTGACGGAAAGCCGAAACGTGTTGAGGTTATTGTCGCTGTCTCTGCTCTGCGTAAAGAAGCCGCTTCCTGCCGTGAACAAGGCAAAAAAGTGGACGCAGAGAGTTTCAAACAAAAACTGGCCCAAGCAAAGTCGAGAGAATGCCAACTGCGTGATCAGATTGCGATGCGGGACGGGCGGCAACTTATAGAAACGGAACGAACTAGACTTCAGGAGTTGGCGAAGCTCGATGAAAGACTTTCGGAGACTAACTCTCGTCAAATCACTGAGAAGGTGAAAGAACTCACCCAGAAATACGTAACTGGGGAGGCGAGCCAATACTTCACGCGCGAGGCGAAGAAGCTCGGCCTGGAACGCGTCACGTTCGGATGCACCAGAGCCCAAAAAGGAACTCTACTCCACAAGGCAGATTTGGTGGGTGCCCATCGTGGAAGGCTCGAGCATGTCTTATCTGAAGGGGAACAGACCTCACTCGGTTTTGCAGGTTTTCTCACAGAGGCTCACTTCGACGCGAGTAAGTCGGCTCTGTTTTTCGATGATCCGGTTTCTTCCCTTGACCATATGAAGCGCGAGTCTGTTGCGAGGCGCATCGTAGAGCTAGCTAAAAATAGGCAAGTTGTGGTGTTCACGCATGACGTAGCCTTCACCATGTTCCTGCATAAAGCGGCAGACGAGTCCAGTGTCAAATTTGCTACACGAGGCATTGAAAAACGGAGGGAATTGGGGCCAGGTTACACGACTTTGCACCATCCCTGGACCGCGAAGGATGCTGCCCAACGTGTCAATGCTCTCCGGGAGAAAGTTGCGACTTTGCGCCGCAATGAGAAGGGGATGAGTGAGGCGGACTATCTGCGAGCAACCCAAGATATTGCAGGCCACATGTCGCAGACCTGGGAGCGCATAATCAGCCAGGTTATCGCCGAGCCACTGGTTGACTATAAATCTTTAGAAGTCCGAGTTGGGAAACTGCGAATCATTGGTCGTGTAACAGAAGAAGACGTGAAAACCTATGATGACTCCTACAGTCGCATCTCTGGGTGGGCGTCACGGCACGATCCTCATCCTGAACTTAATTACGTTCCACCGGATGTCAAAGAGCTAGAGGACGAAATTGAAGTCATTGCAAAATGGCTGAAGAGAGTGAAGAAATACCAGTCGTAACCAAGTTTTTGCGTGTGAGGGTATTTGCTGTAATTGATCTCAGAGGTGAGCCAGAGCGTGTCTTCGTTTGAGGTCAGAGTGCACGTATAGCCAAGGGAATAAAGTCGAATTCAAATTTAACGTCTAGCGTTAATAACGTAATGCGTTAGCAGGGAGGTAGTAATCCTCTGACTACTCATAGGAACAATTCTCTGAAAAGTGCTCAGTGAATTGCTTGAAAAGTGCTCAACAAATTCTCTGAAAAGTGCACAATGAATTGCTTGAAAAGTGCTCAATGCCCAGGTAGACTTCTTTTAGAGGTGGGGTAATGAGCTTAATAAAACCAGGATATCGGTCAAGACTTATTGACGAAAAAATCGCAAGATACTTAAACATCTTCGGAGCTGTCTGTGTTGAGGGACCGAAGTGGTGCGGAAAGACCTGGACAAGCTTGGCGCATGCAAATAGCGTGAGTTATCTAACGGATCGAAGTCAGCGTGACCTGGCAGGGGTTAATCCCAAATACATTTTTACTCATCAAAGTCCTCAATTGATTGATGAATGGCAGATTGTTCCCGAGATTTGGGATGCAGTACGGCATGAGTGTGACACGGATCGGAAAAAAGGGAAATTTCTCCTGACTGGTTCAACCGCTTTGAAAGTCAATGAAGGTGAGCACAAGGTATTCCACTCTGGGGTAGGAAGAATAGTAACCCAGCGCATGCATCCTATGAGTCTGTATGAATCAGGTGATTCCACCGGAGAAGTATCTCTGTCTAGCCTATTGCAAGGAACGGTTAAAACGGGATACGTGGGCGATGTGAACCTGGAAAAACTTGCCCGCCTCATCGTGAGAGGGGGGTGGCCAGAAAACATCGATATGGCGGAGGAAGATTGCGCAGTTATTCCCGAGAGTTATATTGATTCTTTGGTAACTAAAGATATGCATGAAGGGGCAGGAAGGAAACGTAATCCGCACAAGATGCGTATGCTTTTACGTTCGCTTTCCAGGAATGAATCAACTTTAGTCGGAAACAAAACCCTGGTTAAAGATATCGAAGAATATGAAAACCAAGATGAGTTAATCGAAAGTCGTGCAACCATCGCAGATTACCTCAGCGTCCTCGATAGTTTATATCTGACCGCAAATCAAGAAGCCTTCAGTCTTAATTACCGTTCCTCAGCAAGAATTGGGAAAGCCGCGAAAAGGCATCTGGTGGATCCTTCCCTTTGTTGTGCAAGCCTAGGTCTGAGTGTTGAAAAACTGCTGCATGACCATGAAACTTTTGGACTACTATTTGAGGCACTCGTGGAACGAGATTTACGAATTTATGCCGACTATCACGAAGGGCATCTTTTCCATTTCCGCGACAACGTTTCTGGTGATGAAGTTGATGCCATCCTCGAATTTAAGAATGGCGACTATGCGGCTTTTGAAATTAAATTAAGTGATGGCAGCATCAAAGACGCAATAACCAGTCTTACTCGTTTCTACCGCTACGCGAAAAAGAAACCGAAAGTAATGGGGATTATCGTCGGACACCTGCAAGCCGTAATGCAGGATAAAGAAACCGGAATCTACATACTTCCGGCCACCTCCCTCAAGCCTTAACAGTTCTGCATCCTGGCAGCAGTTTATGCACAGAGGTGGCAGGGATAAAATCCTTCAGCTCGCGCGAAAGAAAGCAATTAGAGGGCGTACCAGCTGCCGGAGTTAAATCCAGATTCCGCTAAGAGCGCTATGACTAGGCGATTTCTCCGATGATTACGTTCCACTGGTGTACTTTGCGACTCGTAATGAAACCCGCCAGGAAGAAGGGATCCTTAGCTAAAGCGGCCAGGGCATCCTCGCCGGATTCAGCTTCCACCGCGATTAGCGCGCCGGGTTGGGAATCATTTACCCAAGAACCCACCAGTTTTACTATGCCTTGAGAATGCAGGTCGCGCAGATGCGCGCGGTGGTCAGGACGCACCTCATCCATTTTTTCGGCAGCAGTCGAGTCATAAAAGTATTCAATCGCGAATAACGCCATAAATCATCACTCCTAAAATCAACGATGATTCTATTATCACCTTGGTGGCAAACTGATGCCGGAAAACCGCTTTTGTCACCGGTGGTGCTCAAATAAAAGTGGCTGCTCCCTCTAAAATAGCCCTATGGACGAAATCGAGCAGGCGAGCGAAGCATATTTAGATCACCTGGCGATTGAACGAGGATTATCAAACAACACTGTCGGCTCCTATCGGCGTGACCTGGCGCGTTACCACGAATATTTAGTCGGCGCCGGTGTTCATTCTCTAGCGGAAATCACCCCCGAAACTTTGCGGGCGTTCTTGCAGGCGGCCGCAGCCGGGGAAGACGGGAAAAACCCGTTGGCGGCCTCTTCAATTGCGCGGCTAATGACCTCTCTGCGCGGATTTCACGGCTTTGCGCAAAACGAGCGCCTAAGTGAAACCGACCCCACCGAGAGCCTAGAAAATCCCCGCTTAGCGCGTCCACTGCCCAAAGCACTAACTATCACGCAAACCCGCGCTTTACTGGAAGCCTTTAGTGGGGAGGATCTGGCCTCTTTGCGCTCGCGGGCACTACTGGAAACCCTGTATGCGTCGGGAGCTAGGGTGAGTGAAGTATGCGCCCTCGATGTAGACGATTTAGGGATACTAGCTGGCAGGGAGGCAGAAGATGCAGGGGAAAATCCGATTACCCTGGTGACCGTAACCGGTAAAGGCAATAAGCAGCGCCTGGTGCCGCTAGGAGAATACGCGGTTAAGGCTTTAGAAGCCTATCTGGTGCGCGCGCGCCCGGGGCTAGCCCAAAAAGGCCGGGGTAGTTCGGCACTATTTTTGAATTTGCGGGGAGGGCGCTTATCGCGGCAAAGTGCCTGGAATATTATTCGCGAGGGCGCAGAAATAGCGGGCATAGAAACGGCGGTTTCCCCCCACAGCCTGCGGCATTCTTTTGCCACCCATATGTTAGAGGGCGGCGCGGACGTTAGGGTAGTGCAGGAATTACTCGGTCACGTGAATGTAACTACCACCCAGATATATACCAAGGTAACTGCCACATTGTTGCGCGAGGTGTATCAAGAAACGCATCCGCGTGCTCGGTAGCGATTAGTGCCGGTTACCGGGGCGCGGGGTAGTGCGGCGAAAATATTTTTCCTCCCGCCCAAAGTCTGGGAAATACCGCGGTATTTCCCAGACTTTATGCCCACCGCACCTACTCGGATAAAATAATTTCCCCGCACAGGACGTCACCGTACCTACTCGGGTAATATCTGAGCATTATGTCTTACCTGCGCCGCAGCTACTCAGAAAGAATAATCTCCGCACTGTGTGCCACTGCTCGAATCAGGTCTTAGCTCCACATTCCCGCAAGTTAGTTAGAGTATTTGGGAGAGCATTACTGCATTTAAGTCTCTACCAACGTGGTTATTTTCGCCTGCGTCTTTTCTATGCGGGTAGTGAGATTTACATTTCACGGTACCGAGCGAGGGGAGATTACAGGCTACGAGAACGCCGCTTGGTAACAATTTTTCTCCGGTTGTCATATTGTTATAAGAGTGAGTGAGATTCAACCCGGTTTGATACCCCCGCCAACCCCGAAAGATACGCAATTCCCCGCGCCTGCGCCTCTACAGTCGCATGGTCCGGCGCGGATTATCGCTATGTGTAATCAAAAAGGTGGAGTGGGTAAGACTACAACCACCATTAACTTGGCGGCTGCCCTCGCTGAATATGGGCGGCGGGTGTTGATTGTAGATTTCGATCCCCAAGGCGCGGCCACAGCCGGTTTGGGGGTAAACGGCAACGACCTCGATGCCACCATCTACAATGTGCTTTTAGATAGAAACGTAACCATAGATCAGGTTATCTGTCCCACGTCGATTCCCGGTATGGACTTAGCTCCCGCCAATATAGATTTATCGGCAGCTGAGATTCAAATGGTGAACGAGGTTGCCCGGGAAATGGCACTCGCGCGTTCTCTCCATTTGGTCAGTGAAAAATACGATGTGATTTTGATTGACTGTCAGCCCTCCCTGGGGCTATTGACCGTTAATGCTTTGACCGCTGCCCACGGGGTAATGATTCCCATGGAAACCGAATTTTTCGCCCTGCGCGGGGTAGCGCTACTGGTAGAAACGATTGAAAAAGTGCGTGACCGGCTTAACCCGAAACTTAAAATTGATGGGATTTTAGCCACCATGGTCGATACCCGCACCCTACATTCACGCGAAGTAATGGAACGCCTACAAGAAGCATTCGGTGACCTGGTCTATCAAACCGTTATTCGCCGCACGATAAAGTTCCCAGATGCCTCGGTGGCGACTGAACCGATTACTACTTTTGCCCCCTCACACGCGGGAGCTGCCGCCTATCGTCAGCTAGCGCGCGAGGTTATTGCTCGTGGTGACGCGGCCTAAAGAGCCTATTTCACTATGACTGAACAGGCTAGCGTCACTCCCGCAGGAAATGCTCTAGCTGCGTCCTCGGTACCAGATTCCTCGGTAATCGATTCCCCCAAAGTTCCGCGGTTCGAGCTGGATTTAGAGGTTTTTTCCGGACCTTTAGATTTACTGCTGACCCTGATTATTAAAAATAAGCTGGATATTACCGAGGTAGCGCTAGCGCAGGTAACCGATGAGTTTATTGCCTATATGCAAGCATTTCCGGATTTATCGCAAGCCTCCCAGTTCCTAGAAATTGCGGCAACTTTGCTCAACATCAAGGCCAGCCAGTTGCTACCCGGAGAAGAAGCCGAAGAACTCGATCCTGAATATCTTGAGGCACGTGACCTACTGTTTTCGCGATTATTGCAATATCGAGCCTATAAAGAAGTTGCCGACTACTTTGGTGAACGCATTGGAGAAGGTAGGGCTTACTATCCTAGAGAAGTCCCGTTACCGGAAAAGTTCGCGTGCCTTTTGCCGCCTCTGCATATTACTTTCACCTCCGAGGATTTAGCCCGCGCCGCCGCCGAAGCCTTCACCCGCCGTCCTCCGGAAGTATCCCTGTCCCATCTGCACTTGCCCCAGGCTTCCCTGGCCGAGCAAGTCCAAATTTTGGTGAAAGAACTCTCTATGGCAGGTAAAGCTAGTTTTAGGGAGCTCACCCGCTCCGCGAAGAACCCGACCGAAATGGTGACCAGATTCTTGGCCTTATTGGAGCTTTACCGTCACCGCTGCGTGGATTTAAGTCAAGAAAAAGCTCTCGGAGAGCTCTATGTAACTTTGGAAACTGACCAAATTCCGGATTTTACGAACCTTAGTTTCGATGATTATGGAGCGGTAAATGACAATAAACCATGATGAACAGCTGCTTGCCGCCCTGGAAGCAATTTTGATTATTTCCGCTGAGCCAGTCAGTTTAGAGCGCCTGTGCGAGGCCGTTTCGGCTAGCCCAGAGCAGGTACAGGACGCTTTGAACTATTTATCTGCGGAGTATTCAGGGCAGACGGGACGCGCTCACGGATTCGTGTTACGTAACGTGGGGGGAGGCTGGCGGATATATTCGGCGGCTGCGCAAGAAGAGATTATTTCCGGATTTTTAATTCAGGGAGGAACCTCTAAGCTATCTGGTCCGGCATTAGAAACCTTGGCGGTGATTGCCTACCGGCAGCCGGTTTCGCGTTCCGTAATTGCCGGTATTAGGGGAGTGAACGTAGATGGGGTGGTACGAACTTTACTTGCCCATGACTTGATTCAGGAAGTGGATAAGGCACCTTCAGGGGCGGTGCTGTATGGCACTACTGTTACTTTCTTAGAGCGAATGGGTCTTACTGGTCTCGATCAGTTACCTCCTTTGGCTCCGCACCTGCCAGCGAGGGAAGAATTAGATGAATTAGAGGCACGGCTAAAAGATTAATTTGGCTCCGCGATAGGATAAGGGAAGTTTAGAAAAATATAGGAGAAATTAATTGAGCGATCTGAACTCGTATCAGAAAAGTGATGAGGGCGTTGACCGCTTAGGACGTCCTATTGGGGATATCCCATTGGCTCCAGCTAGAAGGCCGCTCCCGGCGGAGAAAACATCGCCGGTAAAACCCGCGCAAGTACAGGGAGCCCCCAAAAAAGAGCGGCTTCAGAAGGTTTTGGCTGCTGCCGGGGTAGCATCTCGGCGCGCCTGTGAGAAATTGATTGTTAGCGGGCGGGTAAAAGTAAACGGCAAAGTGGTGCGCGAACTTGGTTCTAAAGTGAATCCAGAACAGGTAATGATTCACGTAGATGGACAACCGGTGCTTATTGACGATTCCCGCCTAACCATCGCCCTAAATAAACCTACCGGGGTGGAATCTTCCCTGCGGGGCGACCCCCACGACCTTACCCGTTTTTTGACCGATTACCGGGTGCGGCTGTTTCATGTGGGGCGTTTAGATATAGATACCTCTGGATTATTGCTGCTCACCAATGATGGTGAACTTGCTAACCGGCTAACCCATCCTTCCTGGGAAGTACCGAAAACCTATTTAGCTACCGTGAAAGGCAAGTTTACCGGGAAAAGTGCGCAAAAACTGCGTGAGGGAATCATACTGGAGGACGGGTTTGCCAGAGCAGATAGGGTAACTATCAAAGGATCTCACGGAGGTTTAACTCTAGTTGAGCTGCAAGTGCATCTAGGTCGTAACCGGATTGTGCGCAGAATGCTTGACAGTGTAGGCGCGCCGGTAATGGAACTATCTCGGATAGGTCATGGAACAGTTAAACTGGGGAATCTACCGCTGGGAGCAACCCGCACTCTTTCAAAACCCGAGCTAAGCGTGCTAATGAAAAGCGTAGACCTTTAAGCTGTAAGCTATGGAAAACCTGAAAACAAACCTCGCTAACTCGCAGGTGGGAACTACCGGGCCGGTATTGATTATTGGGGTCGGTCTGCTCGGCGCTTCCCTGGGAATGCGGCTTAGTAAACTCGGGGTGAAGGTCTTTTTACGAGATATTTCTCCGGTGGTTACCGCTTTGGCTTGCGATATGGGAGCTGGTATTCAGTGGGACGAAAACTGCCCGTCACCTAACCTAGTGGTGGTAGCTACCCCGCCTGATGTTGCAGGTAGACAGGTAATATCGGCGTTAAAGGAATTTCCCGAATCGCTGGTGACCGATGTGGCTTCGGTAAAAGCCGTGATTCTAGCGGAAATTAAAGAGGCGCGGGCGGATATTTCCCGCTACGTGGGCTCGCATCCAATGGCGGGGAGGGAACGTTCTGGCACTGCCTTTGCCCGCGAAGATTTATTTGAATCGCGTCCTTGGGTGGTAGTGCCCAGCGAACACACCAGCGCTGAGGCGGTGCTGGCGATGCGTACTTTGGCCTTGGATGTAGGTTCTATGCCGCTACAATTAGATGCGGAAACTCATGATCAATCTGTGGCTTTGGTTTCCCATGTTCCACAGCTGGTTTCTTCCCTGTTGGCGGCACAACTGGCGAAAGCTCCGCTAGAGTCTTTAGGGCTTTCAGGACAGGGTTTGCGCGATACTACCCGGATTGCTTCTTCTGATCCGGCGCTCTGGGCAGCTATTATTGCCGGTAACGGCGAGCACGTGGCGAAAGTTTTACGTGCTTTTGCCGATGATTTGCAGCAAGTATTGCACGCCCTCGAACATCCGGGATCTGCACTTCCTTCCCCGAGCTTGGTGGGAGCGGTAACTTTAGCTATGCGGCAAGGAAACTTGGGAGTGGCGCGGATTCCGGGTAAACATGGGGGAGCGCCGCGGCGTTACCAGGAAGTAATGGTTAAAGTTCCCGATATAGCTGGGAGTTTGGCGCGACTTTTTCAAGCTGTGGGCGATACCGGTATCAATATCGAGGATCTGGAACTGGAACATTCTCCGGGGGCTGCCTTTGGGGTGGCACGCCTGGCTATAGAACCTAACGCCGCAAATTTACTGGCAGAAAAACTGGCGGTTAAAGGCTGGGAAATAGTGTCTTTTTAGAATGGAGCCGACCGGTAATCTCCAATAAACTGTAACAAAAGGCGAAGATAGCTTATTATCAAAAGGTATCTGATATATTTAGGCATCTTGCTAAAGATGGTTTCAGAAGGGTTGTAACGCTATGTCAGGTGACGGTTCACAATATGTTAGCCAGCAGATTCTCGGCGCTGGCTTGGTAATTGCCATTGATGGGCCTAGTGGTGCAGGTAAGTCTACAATTGCGCGCCTATCGGCTGCAGAGCTAGGTACGCGCTTTTTGGATACTGGTGCGATGTATCGCGCTTTGACCTGGTATGCACTACAGCAGGGAACCGACCTTAACGACCCGGCAGCTCTTGCGATGCTAGCTGCAAGTATTCCCCTGCAGGTAGAGGACGTTCCGCACGCTCCTCGCGTCCTCATTAATGGACGGGATGTAACCGCTTTGCTGCGCAGCGAGCAAGTTACCAGTATGGTCAGCCGGGTGAGCGCAGTGCCAGGCGTTCGGGAACAAATGATTGCTCGCCAACGTCAGCTAATAAAAGCTGCTCAAGAATCTGGACGGGGGATTGTTGCCGAAGGTCGTGACATCACTACTGTGGTTGCCCCAGATGCGGACGTAAAGATTCTGCTTACTGCCTCTGAACAGGTACGCCAGCAGCGTCGTCAGGGTCAATTAGGTGTGGGAACAGACGCGGTAAGCTCTCGTGACCTGGCTGACTCACAGGTAAATAATTTCACTACTCCTGCTCCCGGAGTCGAGCTGCTGGATTCTTCTGACTTAAGCGAAGAGGAAACCCTAGAAGCCGTGGTTGCCATCGTGGGACGGGTTTTCAAGGCGCGCCACGCCTAGAGTTTCGCCAAACTGTCCCGTCCTCGCCTAGACTTTAGAACGTGAGTCAAGACCAAATCCCTGTGGATTCTTCAAAGCTACTTAGTCAGATTGAGCTACAAGAAAATGACCTTGAGTTGCTGGAAAACGGTGGCGAAGAGGACGAAAAGCAAGATTTAGCTGCACTACCGGTAGTTGCGGTTATCGGTCGCCCTAATGTGGGGAAATCTACCCTGGTAAATAGGATTTTGGGGCGGCGCGCTGCCGTGGTGCAAGACAAACCAGGGGTCACCAGAGACCGGGTTCGTTACCAGGCGCAGTGGGCGGGGAAAGATTTCCTGCTTATGGATACTGGCGGTTGGGAACTGGGGGTTCAAGGTCTTGACCAAATGGTGGCGGCGCAAGCCGAGGTTTCTTTGCAGTATGCCGATGCGGTTTTGTTTGTCACCGATGCCCAGGTGGGAGCGACCGAAACCGATATGCAGATTGCACGGATACTGCAAAAATGCGGTAGACCGGTTATTTTGGTGGCTAATAAAGTGGATTCAGAGCGCTTAGAAGCTGATGCTATGGCTCTGTGGTCGCTTGGTTTAGGTGAGCCTTTCCCCCTTTCAGCGCTACACGGTCTGGGCAGTGGCGATTTACTGGATAAACTGATAGCTGTATTTCCGGAAAAATCCCATTTAGCGCCGGTTTTAGTTGAAGGCAGCCCCGGGAGGGTGGCTTTGGTGGGTCGCCCCAATGTGGGGAAGTCCTCGCTGCTTAATGCCTTAGCTGGCTCACAGCGGGTGGTGGTAAATGAGCTGGCTGGCACTACCCGAGATCCCGTGGATGAGGTTATCGAGATTGCGGGGGTTCCGTGGACTTTTGTAGATACTGCCGGGATTCGCCGTCGGATGCATAAAAGCCGAGGTGCTGATTTTTATGCATCCTTACGGACTCAGACAGCGATTGAGGAATCCGATGTAGCAATGGTGCTACTAGATGCTTCCCAGGAGCTAGCTAGTGCCGATATTAGAATCATTGAGCAAGTAATTTCTGCGGGACGAGCCTTGGTGTTGGTCAATAATAAATGGGATTTACTTGACGAGGAGAGGCGGCGCGATTTAGAACGCGAATGGGAGCTGCAATTATCCCATGTTGATTGGGCTCCTCGGGTTAATCTTTCGGCCAAGACCACCTGGCATACTAACCGGATTGAACAAGCCTTAACTCAGGCACTTGCGGGCTGGAAAACCCGAATTACAACCAGTGAGTTAAATACCTTCCTCGGTCGTCTCGTTGCCGAGCATCCTCACCCGGTTCGGGGTGGAAAACAGCCGCGGATTATGTTTGCGACTCAGGTTAGCGCTGCTCCGCCGCGTTTCGTGTTCTTTACTACCGGATTCCTAGAGCCGTCCTATCGACGTTTCTTAGAAAACCGTTTGCGCGAACAGTTCGGTTTTGCCGGTAGCCCGATTCAAATCTCGGTGCGGGTGCGTGAGCGCCGCAAACGTTCCTAGCCTACTTGCCTACCCCCCGACTGCTCGTCTTATCTGCGTAGCTAAATTTACTGAGCCGGGGGAGCATAGGTTTAGTGAGGATTCTCATAGGGAAAGTTTTTAGCGGTTAAGAGGGTGAATTCAGGTACAAAAAACGTCCTTTGGCTTTAGAAGACCCCCCCAAAATAACAGCCAAAATAGCTGAGAGGGTGGAATCTGCCCCATAAGTACCTCGAGTGGGACTCGAACCCACATGTCCGGTGAAGGACGGCGGATTTTGAATCCGCTGCGTCTACCAATTCCGCCATCGAGGCTTTTTCTTTAGCGCTTCAACGAGCGCACCATTTCAGTCTAATATAGATACGTGGCAACTTTGAAATCTAATGCTAAAAAAAATAATCTCCCCGGCAGAAAAGTACTGGTCGCCGAGGATGAAACCCTGATTCGACTCGATATTGTGGAAACTCTCACGGAAGCCGGCTACGAAGTTGTAGCCGAGGCAGCAGACGGAGAATCCGCCTACCAATCAGCCCTGGAACATCAGCCTGACCTGTGTGTTATGGATGTAAAAATGCCTAAAATGGACGGGATTAGCGCCGCCGAAAAAATAATGAAGGAAGTTTCCTGCGCCGTAGTGATGCTTACCGCATTTTCGCAAAAAGAGTTAGTGGAGCGCGCTCGAGACGCAGGAGCCATGGCATATGTGGTGAAACCGTTTACGCCCGCCGAGTTATTGCCAGCGCTAGAAATCGCCCTTTCGCGGCACGCCGAAATCCAATCATTAGAGAATGAAGTAGCTGACCTGCAAGACCGTTTTGAGACTCGCAAAGTGGTAGACAGAGCTAAGGGTCTGCTCATGGAGAACATGGAGATGAGCGAACCGGAAGCTTTCCGCTGGATTCAAACCACCTCTATGAATCGCAGACTAACCATGCGCGAGGTTGCCGAAGCAGTTATTGAACAAATCGGTTAAGTAGCGCAATAACTATCCGGCGCAGCGCTGCCGGTACAACCCAGGCGTGTTTTCTCTAGGATAGTCCCTAGGAGGATTAGATGATTGAGAACAAAACCCTACTTGTAATTGACGGTCATTCAGCGGCGTTTCGCGCGTTTTATGCCCTAAATCCGGAAGCATTTTGCACCAGCGATGGTCAATATACCAACGCGGTTTACGGGTTTTTACGGATGCTAGTAAAAATGTTGCAAGATGAACAGCCCGATTATTTAGCGGTGGCATTTGATGTTTCTCGCCATTCTTTCCGCACCGATGAATACCCGGAGTACAAGGCGGGTCGTAAACCCACTCCGCCCGAGTTTAAGGGACAAATAGAGCTAATTAAAGAAGCGCTCGCTCACCTGGGGGTCACTACTTTAGAGCAAGAAAATATCGAGGCTGACGATATTTTAGCTACCTTAGCTACGCAGGGCAGTGAACAGGGACTTCAGGTGCTGGTAGCCAGCGGAGACCGCGACACTTTCCAATTATCGAATGAATCTGTCACCGTACTGTATCCCTCCCGCTCAATTACCGACTTAAAACGAATGACCCCGCAGGCTATTGCCGAAAAATATGGGGTTCCCCCTCATCGTTACCCAGAGATTGCTGCTTTAGTTGGTGAAAAAGCAGATAACCTGCCCGGAGTACCGGGAGTAGGAGAGAAAACCGCTGCCGCCTGGATAAATAAGTATGACGGGCTGGCTGGGGTTCTCGCCCACGCCGCCGATATTGGCGGTAAGCGGGGCGAAGATCTGCGTTCACATATTGAGGACGTGAAAAGAAACCGGAAACTAAACGCCCTGCTAACTGACCTGGACTTAGGGATAAAAGTCGGGGAGCTAACCTTTGGGAAAGCAAATGCCGATTCACTGGCAAAGCTGCTAGATAAACTGGAAATCGGGCAAACTCTGCGCGCTGCTTTAGCCAGCGTTCCCGCGTTTGAGCTGGCGCAAGAAACGCCCAGCGCTCGGGAAGAAGTTAAGATGCTTGCCGAACAAGACATCCCTAAATGGATTTGCGCCCTCTCAAAACCAGTGGGCGTAATCGTAGAAGGAGAGAGCACTCCGGGATCAGGGGATGCTACTAGAGTGCTTTTAGCTAGCGAAAACCAGGTGGCTAGCATTGATTTGATTGCAGCCCCACCGGACTTGGTGTCAGCTCTTAAAGACTTCCTAGCTAGAGCTGATATCGCTATCTTCCATAACTGGAAAGCTGCCTGGCATGCCTTAAAAGGCGGGGGAATCAAAGTAGAAATGCCCGGATGGGATACCGAAATCGGAGGCTATCTACTAGACCCATCGGCGCGTTCCTATGATGTAGAAGTGTTGAGTGAAAAGCTCTTAGGATATTCGCTTTCCCCCGGAAATAAAGAGGATAGCGGGCAGGCAACTCTGGATTTATCTGGTACTTCAGATACTAAAAATGCGCAGATGGCAGCGGCGCTGCCGCAAATCGCTGCGGCTGAAAAGAAAGCATTATCCTCCAGTAGAGCCGAGCATTTATGGTTGCAGCTGGAACGCCCTATTTCCAAGATTCTCGCTCGGATGGAAGACACCGGAATCGCAGTATCAGACCAGGTGCTAGGAGATCTCGAAAACGATTTAAGGAAGCAAACCGAGGATGCAAAACAGCAGGCGCGCGCTCAGGTCGGTCGTCCTGATTTAAATCTTTCTAGTCCTAAACAGCTGCAAGAAGTGTTATTCGAGCAGCTTCAGATGCCCAAAACCAAGAAAACCCGCACCGGTTACACCACTAATGCTGATGCCCTGGAGTGGCTGTTTGGCAAAACTCAGCATCCATTTTTGCAGTATTTGCTAGCTCACCGCGATTCCATAAAGCTCTTACAAACCGTGCAAGGGCTACAAAAAGCAGTTCACCCCGATGGCAGGATTCACACCTCATTTAAGCAGACAGTGACCGCAACCGGGCGGCTTTCTTCGGCAGAACCGAATTTGCAAAACATTCCAGTTCGCTCGGTTAATGGGCAACGAATTCGGGAGGCGTTTATTTTTGGGGATGGGTTTGAAAACCTGATGAGCGTGGATTATTCCCAGATTGAAATGCGGGTAATGGCGCATATGTCAGGTGACAAAGATTTAATCGCCGCTATCAAGACCGGAGAAGATTTACACCGCACGATGGCGGCCATGATTTTTGATATTAGCCCCGAAGACGTCTCTGAACAGATGAGGTCAAAGGTTAAAGCTACCTCTTACGGGCTTGCCTATGGGCTTTCTGCCTACGGTTTGGCTAGCCAACTGCGTATTGCGCAAAAGGAAGCCGAAAAGTTGATGGATCAGTATTTTCAACGTTTCGGGAAAGTACGTAGTTATTTACAGCAGATTGTTGAACGTGCCAGAAAAGTTGGCTACACCGAAACCATGCAGGGCAGACGGCGCGCCCTCCCGGATCTGAAGAGCTCCAACCACAATTTACGGCGAATGGCGGAGCGGGCGGCTCTTAATGCTCCGATTCAGGGCAGCGCTGCGGATTTAATGAAACAGGCAATGATTCGGGTAGATGAACAGCTTCAGGCGCAAGGGCTATCTTCCAGGGTGTTGTTGCAGATTCATGACGAATTGATTCTTGAGGTAGCGCCGGGAGAGGAAAACCAGCTGCGCTGCCTGGTAGAGGATGCGATGTGTAATGCGGCTAGCTTAGAAGTTCCTTTGTCGGTGGGAATCGGAGTAGGCAGCAATTGGCGAAGCGCTGCCCACTAGAGGAAAGTTGTATCTAACTAGGTGCCAAGACGGGGGGGCTGTTCGTCCTGAAAAAGGCTGTGTAATCGGATACATTTTAGGGAAATAACCCGACAGGGGCTTTTTCAGTTGGAGATTCAACGGTTTTTGCTGATAGGCTCTTTAAGGTTTCTTGAAAGAGAAGCCAAAATTGTCCATATTGTCTATTAAGTCCGTTTTGGAGAAATTATCTCTATGACCACCTCTACTGAGCAACTCGATCAAGTTGCCGTAAACGATATCGGTTCGCAAGAAGAACTACTAGCTGCAATCGATAAAACTATTAAGTACTTTGGTGATGGTGACATCGTTACCGGTACTGTTGTCCGTGTTGATCGTGATGAGGTCCTCCTCGATATTGGTTACAAAACCGAGGGCGTAATCCTTTCACGCGAACTGTCCATTAAACATGATGTTAGCCCCGAGGACGTTGTCCAGGTGGGTGACGAAATTGAAGCCCTAGTCTTGCAGAAAGAGGACAAAGAAGGTCGTCTGCTGCTGTCGAAGAAGCGCGCTCAATACGAACGTGCATGGGGTGATGTCCAGAAGATTAAGGAAGCTGACGGCGTAGTCACCGGTACGGTGATTGAGGTGGTCAAGGGCGGTCTTATCTTGGATATCGGCTTGCGTGGCTTCCTACCGGCTTCCCTAGTTGAAATGCGTCGGGTACGCGACCTCGCTCCCTATATTGGGCGGGAACTAGATGCCAAGATTATTGAACTGGATGAGAACCGTAACAATGTGGTTCTTTCCCGTCGTTCCTGGCTAGAGCAGACTCAAGCCGAAGTACGCACCCAGTTCCTGGATACCTTGCAAAAGGGACAGATTCGTTCCGGCGTGGTTTCTTCTATCGTAAACTTTGGTGCTTTCGTAGATTTGGGCGGAGTGGACGGTCTGGTTCACGTATCCGAACTTTCTTGGAAGCATATTGACCACCCCTCCGAGGTTGTCGAAGTTGGTCAGGAAGTTTCGGTCGAGGTTCTGGATGTGGATATGGATCGCGAACGGGTTTCGCTGTCCTTGAAAGCCACCCAGGAAGATCCTTGGCAGACTTTTGCCCGCACTCACGCTATCGGTCAGGTCGTTCCTGGCAAGGTCACCAAGCTGGTTCCTTTCGGCGCGTTTATTAGGGTCGAGGACGGCATTGAGGGTCTGGTGCATATCTCCGAGCTGGCGCAGCGTCACGTAGAAGTACCGGAGCAGGTTGTTAAGGTTGGCGAAGAGGTCTTTGTCAAAGTTATTGATATTGACTTGGATCGTCGCCGGATTTCCCTGTCTCTCAAGCAGGCTAACGAGGGTGTTGATCCGAGCAATACCGAGTTTGATCCTTCACTGTACGGCATGACCGCTGAATACGATGAAGAAGGCAACTACAAGTACCCCGAGGGCTTCGATCCGGAAACTAACGAATGGATGGAAGGCTACGAGGCACAACGGGAAGCTTGGGAAGAGGAATACTCTCAGGCTGAGGCACGTTGGAAGGCTCACAAGGAGCAGGTAGCTAAGGCTCTGGAAGCTGATAGTGAAGCAGCTGCGGTTCGCCCTGATCCGGCGGAAAACGCCAGCTACTCTACCGAGACTGAAGATTCTGAAAGCGTTCTAGCTTCAGATGAAGCTCTCGCAGCTCTACGGGAGAAGCTAACCGGCGAATAAACCTTTTAATACCGTTTGGGTATTAAATAGTGGTTTAACTTTGAATTTTGGGCTGTCGGAGTCAAGTATTTGACTCCGACAGCCCATTTTTCTTTGTTTTTTCGGTTTTGCTTGGGATAGCTACCTGGATAGGCTGGCAGGGTGAGTGAACTATTGATTTACCGCAATCCCGATAGGGGAGCGCGCTGGGCAGCTGCTTGCCCCACTAATGCTTTATCAGTGGCGGTAACTGGCGGTATTGGCTCTGGTAAATCTACTACGGTACAAACGCTTAAAGCCTTGGGGGCAAAGACCTGTAGCGCCGATGAACTCGCAGGTCAAGCGTTGGTAGATTTAGCCCCCGATATTGCTCGTGCTTTTAACCATCCCGAGTGGGAAAACGGAGTGAACCGCGGTGAGCTCGCGACCATAGTGTTTAATAATCCCGATTCCCGCCGCCTACTGGAATCAATAACTCACCCCTATATATCGTTTTTGTCTGACCGGTTTTTTGCTTCGCTGAACTCTGGCGATATTGGGGTCTACGATATTCCGCTGCTGGTCGAGAATCCCGCTGCTCATGCTTTTGACCTGGTGGTGGCGGTTACTGCCCCGATAGAGCAACGATACCAGCGGCTATATCAGCGAAGCGGTCTTGAACGCCAGCAAGTAGACGCCCGGATTGCGGCGCAATCCAGTGATGAAGAGCGACGCGCAATTGCTAATTATGAACTTGTAAATGACACTAGCTGTGAAGATTTGCGGCGCACTGTCGCCAGCGAGCTATGGCCGGAGCTGCGACGCCTGGCCAATGGTGATAGCTAATAGAATCCCTATGAAATAGCCGAAGTATCTCTGCCCTCATTTACGTTGGCACGGGCAGAGGTTTTTCCTCCTGCCCAAAAACTCGAAAAAGCCACCGGCATTTTTCGAGTTTTTACGCCCGCCTAGCCCACTCGGATAAAACCTCTGCCCGTGCCGCTTGGTATCTGCGCAGACTGCCAATTTGCCTGTTCTTCCACGGGAATCTGCACGGCGGTATTTGCTCTTGATAAATAATTCGAGATAACTATAGACAATTATTAAGCTTTTCGCCCGCCTAGCCGACTCGGATAAAGCCTCTGCCCGCGCCTCCTAGATATTCAGGAGACAAACTCAAACTAATGAAGCTAGTAACCGTATAGGAAAACCCTTGCCCGTGTGGCTTTTTATCTGCACAGCAGGACACCGGTATCTCCCGGCAGTATAAAACAAGAGCCTAAAGCTGCACTTTGGGCTAACTGGACGAGTACCCCAGGGGGGCTGCTACATTAGGCAGGTGATAACTTTGGAAAAATCTGCCGATTCAAACCTGCCCGAGCCCCGCGTCCTCGGTACCGAAACCCCTAAAGAAAGCCCAGCTTCCCCGGCGGGAAAGGCAGTTTTTGCCCGCAGCCCGCGCGGTCTTTTTGATATTTGCGTTATTTTCTTTGTGGCCTTCCTCCTGGTCGCAAATATTTGTGCCACCAAAGCTATCCAGATTGGTCCCATAGTTTTTGATGGGGGCGCTATTTTGTTCCCCCTAACCTATGTTTTAGGAGACGTGATTAGCGAGGTTTGGGGGCTAAAGGCTGCTAAGCGTGCTATCGTAATGGGCTTCGTGATTTCGGTAATGGCCTCCCTGACCTTTTGGGTGGTGGGAATGCTCCCCGCAGAAGCCTCCTACCAAAATAACGATGCATTCCAAAGCGTGCTTGGGTTCGTTCCCCGCATTGTGATTGCTTCCATGGCGGGTTATATGTTTGGTAACTGGCTTAACGCCTATGTATTGGTGAAGATTAAGCAACGTTGGGGGGAAAATAATCTCTGGGTTCGCCTGGTAACTTCTACTTTGGCAGGAGAGCTGGTTGATTCCATTATTTTTTGCACTATCGCCTTTGCGGGAATCATGAGTTTTTCCCAGTTAATGATTTATATTTTCCTGGGTGGCTACCTGTATAAGTGTGCAGTTGAAATCTTGTGTTTGCCACTAACCTATGCGGTGATTTCTAGGGTGAAAAAGCATGAAAGGTACGGTCTTGACGTTCACTAAAATAGCGGATTTGCCCAGCGGGAGAGGGCGCGCTGGCATTATTCACACTCCCCATGGAGATGTCCCGACCCCGGCTTTTATCCCGGTAGGCACGAAAGCCACTGTGAAAACGGTGTTGCCGGAAGCTATGAAGCAACTGGGGGCTTCAGCTCTCCTGGCTAACGCCTATCATCTGTATTTACAGCCCGGGCCCGAAATTGTTGACAAAGCCGGTGGATTAGCTCGTTTTATGAGCTGGGATGGTCCAACTTTTACCGATTCGGGCGGATTCCAGGTGCTTTCGCTCGGGTCGGGATATAAAAAAGTACTGTCTGGAGAGTTTAGTGGTTCCGGACGCGCCGATTATACGGTGGCCGCAAAGAAGGAACGGCACGCCCTAGTTGATGATGATGGGGTTACTTTTCGTTCTCATCTAAATGGTGCTCTCCATCGCTTTACCCCAGAAAAATCTATGCAAATTCAGCACCATTTGGGTGCCGATATTATGATGGCGTTCGATGAACTCACCACCTTGCTAAACTCACGTGAATATCAGGTGGAGTCCTTGGAACGTACCCGGCGTTGGGCTACTCGCTGCCTGGCAGAACATGAGCGCCTTACCCGCGAGCGTGCCGATAAGCCCTACCAGATGCTTTACGGGGTAATTCAGGGGGCGCAATATGAGGATTTACGGCGTAAAGCTGCCCGCGACCTATCGGCAATGGAGGTAGCGGGGCGTAGTTTTGATGGTTTCGGAATTGGGGGAGCCTTAGAGAAAGAGAATCTCGCCACCATAGTGAACTGGGTATGTGAAGAGTTGCCAGAGGAAAAACCGCGTCATCTGCTGGGCCTTAGCGAACCGGATGACATTTTCGCGGGGGTAGAAGCCGGAGCGGATACTTTCGATTGCGTAAATCCTTCCCGGATAGGACGTAACGGCGGGCTTTATGGGCGTTACGGTCGCTTTAATTTAACGCGTGCGGAGTTCAAGGATGATTTCAGTGCGCCGGTTAAGGATTGTAACTGCTATACCTGCCAGAATTTCTCTATCGCTTACCTGAGGCATCTATTTAAAGCCAAAGAGTTACTAGGGTTTACGCTGGCTACTATCCATAACGAGTATTTCACGGTGCAACTGGTTCAAGGCATTAGGCAAGCAATTATTGAAGGTGACTATCTAGCCTATCGAGATAAAGTTTTGGGTGATTTTTATTGTGGCTCTCCGCTACGTTCACATAGTGGTTAGGGCTGTAAATAATGTTAGATAGCTATCGTTTAGTGAGTTAGGTGGCACTAAGCTTGTTAGCAGCTGTTTTCCCCTAATATAATTGGGACACCGGATTTAACAATCTTAAGTAAACTTTATGCGCGGTGATCCCGCCGGAGGAGTTAAATAAATAATGGCAACCCCAATAGAGGCGACAGCTAATGATGCCTGGCGCTCATTCAACAGTGGTAACTGGGATAAAGAAATCGATGTACGCGATTTTATCCAAAAGAACTACACTCCCTACGAGGGTGAGGCTTCATTCTTAAGTGGCCCGACCGAAAAAACTAAACAGGTTTGGCAGGCTCTAGAGGAAAACTATCTTTCGGTTGAACGCAAAAAACGGGTTTTCGATGTAGATACTGATACTCCGGCCGATATTGATGCTTTTGCTCCGGGACGGATTTGTGAAGAGGACGACGTAATCGTCGGTTTGCAAACCGATACTCCGTTAAAACGTGCCATGATGCCTAATGGTGGTTGGCGCATGGTGGAAACCGCTATTAAAGAGGCTGGTAAAGAGGTTAATCCCGAGGTTAAAAAGATTTTTACCCGCTACCGCAAAACCCATAATGATGCGGTATTCGATATTTACACTCCCCGAATCAGGGCAGCTCGGTCTTCCCATATTATTACTGGTCTTCCCGATGCTTATGGGCGGGGTCGAATTATTGGTGACTACCGCCGGGTTGCACTCTATGGCGTAGATAAATTAATCGAGTGGAAACAGGAAGCCAAAGACAAAGTAGCCGATAAGCCTTTCTCTGAGCATTGGGCACGTTACCGTGAGGAACACTCTGAACAGATTAAGGCTCTCAAGAAGCTCAAGGCTATGGCGCAAAGCTATGGGTTTGATATTTCCCAGCCGGCAATGAACGCTAAAGAAGCAGTTCAATGGACTTATTTCGGTTACCTAGCTTCGGTTAAGAGCCAAGACGGGGCGGCCATGTCTATCGGTCGTTTGTCTGCGTTCTTTGATTGCTACTTTGAACGGGATTTCGCCGAGGGTACTTTAGACGAACAGGGCGCGCAGGAAATCATTGATGCTTTGGTGATTAAGCTGCGGATTGTACGCTTTTTGCGTACTGAAGCCTATGACCAGATTTTCTCGGGTGACCCTTACTGGGCTACCTGGTCTGATGCTGGTTTTGGTGAGGACGGGCGCACCCTCGTTACCAAGACTTCCTTCCGGCTTCTGCAGACGCTAATAAATCTGGGGCCAGCTCCAGAACCAAATATCACGATTTTCTGGTCCCCGCGCCTACCAGAGGGCTACAAGAAGTTCTGTGCCCATATTTCGATTCAAACTTCCTCAGTACAGTATGAAGCTGACGATCAGATTCGTGCGCAGTGGGGTGACGATGCCGCGATTGCTTGCTGTGTTTCCCCGATGCGGGTCGGTAAGCAAATGCAGTTCTTTGGCGCTCGGGTTAATGCCGCTAAAGCCTTGCTGTATGCGATAAATGGCGGCCGTGATGAGGTCACTGGTAAACAAATCGTTTCCGGTTACGAGGGCGTGCAAGGGGATGAGCCTCTCGACTTTGATGACGTGTGGGAACGCTATGAAAAAATGCTTGACTGGGTGGTCGGCACCTATGTAGAAGCTTTGAACATTATCCACTATTGCCATGACCGTTACGCCTACGAATCCATCGAGATGGCACTGCACGACAGTGAGATTGTGCGCACCATGGGCTGCGGAATCGCGGGACTGTCGATTGTAGCTGACTCCCTGTCTGCCATTAAATATGCAAAGGTTACCCCGGTACGCGATGAAACTGGTCTAGTTATTGATTACCAGACAGAGGGAGATTTCCCCTGCTACGGTAATGATGATGACCGGGTTGATGATATTGCGGCCACGATTGTTCACACCGTAATGTCCAAGATTAAAGAGATTAAACTCTATCGGGATGCTATTCCTACCCAATCGGTATTAACCATTACCTCTAATGTGGTTTACGGCAAGGCTACCGGGGCTTTCCCCTCCGGTCACGAGGCAGGGACTCCGTTTGCTCCCGGCGCTAACCCCGAGAACGGTTTGGATTCTCACGGAATGCTGGCTTCGATGCTTTCGGTAGGCAAGCTTGACTACCACGACGCATTGGACGGGATTTCCCTGACGAACACGATTGTTCCTTCCTCTTTGGGGCGTACCGAGGACGAGCAGATTAAGAACCTGGTGGGGATTATGGATGCCGGTTTCATCCCTCAGGGGTGCGGCTGCTAGCACTATCTGGGCGCTACCTGCCAGGTTGTGCTGTAATGACCCTAATCTTTTATAAATAATTGAAGAATAAAGCAAGGAGATAATAATGAGTACTATGACTTTTGATCAGCGTTTGGAATCCATGAAAGCCAGCCGGGAATCTCACGGCGGTGTTCAGGGACTATATCACGCGAATATCAATGTTCTTAACCGGGACACTTTGGAAGATGCGATGGAAAACCCGGAAAAATATCCTCAACTGACGGTTAGGGTTTCCGGATACGCGGTTAATTTCGTGAAGCTAACCCGCGAGCAGCAACTGGATGTTATTTCCCGTACATTCCATAACAAGCTGTAAGTTATTGCTTATAAATCATTTGGGCGGGTATCTTTGAGATAGCAAAGATACCCGCCCTTTTGATGTTGAGGTCTGCTGATGTTTAGGTTCTGCAGGATGCAGGGTGAACAATTTAGATAGGAAATAACCTTGGTATTAGATATGTCTAGCCTGGAAGAGGAGAGTAAGAACCCAAATAATACTGTCGAGGTTTCGGCAGCTGATGGGGTAAGCGGGGAATATGCACCCCTGCCTTTAGAGGAATTGATTCCGCGCACTAGGCGGTGGGGGCTGGGGGCATTAGCTGAAGCCCCCGAGATGACTCATAGCGAACACAACGAGGCGGTGCGGGAAGGTACTTTAGCTTCGGTTCATTCTTGGGAACTAGTGACCGCTGTAGATGGTCCGGGTACCAGAATGACTTTGTTCTTGTCGGGGTGTCCTTTAAGGTGTCAATACTGTCATAATCCTGATACTTTTCAAATGCGTGACGGGCACGCTGTCACCATTGCTGATGTGTTTAACCTTGTGAAACGTTATAGCAGTATTTTTCGGGTTACCGGAGGGGGACTTACCATCTCTGGGGGAGAAGCTCTGATGCAGGCAAAGTTTGTGCGTAACCTGTTGCGAATGTGTCGGCGAGAGGGGATACATACCTGTCTGGATACTTCCGGATTCTTAGGGGCTAATTTGCCTGATGAGGATCTTCATAATCTTGATTTGGTGCTGCTGGATGTCAAGAGTGGGGATAGCGCCACCTACCGGCGGGTTACGGGACGCGATTTAGAACCTACGGTTGCTTTTGGCGATCGCCTAGCTAAAGCCCGTATCCCGGTCTGGGTGCGTTTTGTGCTGGTACCCGGTTTAACTGATGACCCTGATAATATCCGCCAGGTGGCTAACATTGCCGGGCGTTGGCCTAACCTGGAGCGTTTGGAAGTATTGCCATTTCATCAAATGGCGAGGGATAAATGGGAACATTTGGGGCTACAGTATTCCCTTGAGGACACTCCGGTTCCCACTAAGGAACAGGTAGCGCAAGCGATAGAGATAATTAAATCTGCCGGGGTCGATAAAGTCTTTTCTGGCTAACAGATTTGATTGAGTTCTATCATAATCCCAGATACCGCCAATCTGCACGACTTATTTTCTCTAGGTCAAAGGCTTGCAAGAATTCCGAGGCACTGCGCACCCTAAAAAACCCTAAAGAGGACGCAAGCAGCTCAAGTATGTCTGCTTTCCCTATTCCTTTTGCCTTTAACTGGGGTAGAGTTACTGCCCCGTCTCGTTTTGCCAGTCGCTGCCCCTCGCGATTTAACACTAGGGGAACGTGGTAATACTGGGGAATTGTAGAACCTAATAGCTGGTGCAGATAGTTTTGCCGGGCGGTAGAGGGGATTAAATCTCGTCCTCTGCATACCTGAGTCACCCCCTGATAGGCATCATCTACCACGCAAACCAGATTGTAGGAAAATACCCCATCAGAGCGGCGTAACACGAAGTCATCGATTGAGCCGTTTTGTAATCCATAAACCTTATCGGGGAAAGTGGCGCTATCGAGATTAGTTTTTAACCGATAGGCAGGGCCGCGTCGATATTTTTCCCACAGATAGTTTCGTTTTTGTTCTCGCTCTGGCTCGCTAAGTAAGCGACACCTGCCGCTATAGGCTCCGGGAGGGTGATGGGGGGCGGAAGCTAGCTGCGATAATTCCCGGCGGGAACAGTAACATTCATAAACCATGTCTGCTGCTTTGAGCTGTTCAAATGCGTCCTCGTAACGGGAAAGGCAATCAGACTGCACCAAAGGTTCCCCGTCCCAGTCGATTCCTAAATCTTCTAAATCGGCAAGCTGAGTGGTCAGAAAATGGTCGCGACTGCGATCGTCAAGATTCTCAAAACGCATTACAAAACGCCCGCCTGCCTGGCGCGCTATCGCCCAGGCAACCAGCGCGGTACGCAAATTTCCAAGGTGGAGTCTGCCGGTGGGCGAGGGCGCGTAGCGACCTGTTTGCATAACTCACCCCCTAAAATGGTCGGTATGGCAGGGTGTTTTAGGAAATCTGTCACCGAAAACTATCCGGCTGTACTCTAGTATTTTAACCGTTTTAGGGTGGCAGGTAGAATGGCTAACAGTTTATTCCTACAATACGGAGGCAAATGTGGCGGCAGCAGATGGCGATAAAATCAGGGTACAAATCGCAGGAGAAACTCAAGATATAGCTGCCACGACCACCGGGCTGGATTTGTGGGGCAAAGACCGCACTATCGTGGCTATGGTCGTTAATGGGCAGCCTTGGGATTTAGCCCGCACCTTGCCCGAGGATGCCCAGGTAGAACCAATAACCGCTGATAGCCAGGCGGGGCTAGAAATTATTCGCCACTCAGCCACCCACGTCCTCGCCCAAGCAGTGCAACAGGTTTACCCCGATGTCAACCTGGGGGTTGGTCCCTATATTATCGACGGTTTCTATTACGATTTTGGCAATATCGATCCGGTTACCCCCGAGCTTTTAAAAGACCTGGAAAAACGGATGAAGAAAATCGTTAAAAGCGGGCAGCGTTTCGTGCGGCGGGAAGTAAGCGATGAGGAGGCAAAAGCAGAACTCGCTGATCAACCCTACAAATTGGAACTGATTGACACTAAAGGGACTGCCTCTAGTGAAACTGACGGCGCAAATGTAGAAGTCGGAGCAGGTCAGCTCACTATTTATGACAATATCGATCGCAATGGACAGTGCGCTTGGAAAGATTTATGTCGCGGGCCGCACGTTCCCAATACCCGCTATATTGGTAACGGTTTTGCTTTAATGAAATCTTCTGCTGCCTATTGGAAAGGTGACCAATCGGGCGACCACCTGCAACGTATCTACGGTACTGCCTGGGCTAGCAAAGATGATTTAGTTGCCTACCAGACCCGCCTAAAAGAAGCAGAACGGCGTGACCACCGCAAACTAGGGCGGGAACTCGATTTGTTCTCTTTCCCAGATGAAATCGGCTCCGGTCTGCCTGTATTCCACCCCAAGGGCGCTACGATTCGCATGGAGATGGAAAACTATTCCCGTAAACGCCATATCGAGGGCGGATATTCTTTCGTATCCACCCCCCATATCACTAAAGGGGAACTGTTCAAGAAGTCGGGACACCTGGATTGGTATGCCGAGGGAATGTATCCCCCTATGCACCTGGACGAAGAGCACGACCAGGAAGGAAATGTCACCAAGCAAGGGCAAGACTACTATCTAAAGCCTATGAACTGCCCGATGCACAACCTGATATTTGCTTCTAAAGGGCGTTCCTACCGGGAATTACCGCTGCGCCTATTCGAGTTTGGAACGGTTTACCGCTACGAAAAGTCCGGGGTGGTACACGGTCTGACCAGGGCTCGCGGTTTCACTCAAGACGATTCCCACATTTACTGCACCCGGGAACAAATGAAAGGTGAGCTAACCAATCTTTTAACTTTCGTCCTTGACCTGTTAAAAGACTATGGTTTGAATGATTTTTATCTAGAGCTTTCCACCAAGAACCCGAAAAAGTTCGTGGGTGATGATGAAGTTTGGGAAGAAGCTACCAGAACCTTGGAACAGGTAGCTACCGCCTCGGGACTAGATTTAGTACCGGATCCAGGGGGAGCTGCTTTTTACGGACCGAAAATCTCGGTACAGGCCAAAGACGCGATTGGGCGTACTTGGCAAATGTCTACTATCCAGTTGGACTTTAACCTGCCCGAACGTTTTGATTTAACCTATACTGCCGCCGATGGTTCCCATCAGCGTCCAGTTATGATTCACCGCGCCCTATTTGGTTCTATTGAGCGTTTCTTCGGGGTGCTGCTAGAACACTATGCCGGGGCATTTCCCGCTTGGCTAGCGCCTATCCAGGTACGCTGCGTGCCAGTGGCGGAAGCCTTTAATGATTATCTGGAAGATGTAGCCTCCCAGCTGCGCGCTTTGGGAGTTAGAGCCGAGGTTGATACCTCTGATGACCGTTTCGGCAAGAAAATCCGTAACGCCTCGAAAGATAAAATCCCCTTTACCCTGATTGCTGGGGGCGAGGACGCAGAAGCGGGCGCGGTTTCGTTCCGTTATCGGGACGGTAGCCAAGAAAACGCGATACCGATTGCCCAGGCTATCACCAAGATTACCCAAGCGATTAAAGAGCGGAAATAGCTTATGAACGAGGTAGATGCGCGTCCTCTAACTGAGGGCAGTGAGGGATTTGGAGCCGTGCCGGACGCTTTTAACCGGCTGTGGACTCCTCACCGTCAGGTATATATTTCTGGCGAGGAACGCCCCACAACCAAGGACAGTGCGCACTGCCCGTTTTGCGCCGCCCCGAAGCGTAGCGACGAGGACGCGCTGATTGTTTATCGCGGGAAACTGGTTTTTGCGATTATGAATCTTTTCCCCTATAACTCTGGTCATATGTTGATTTGCCCCTACCGGCATATTCCTCAATATATTGATTTAACCCAGGATGAGAGAGCCGAATTTGGGGAAGTAACTGCGAAAGCGATTAGAACTTTAAAGCAGGTTGCCAACCCGGACGGTTTTAACTTAGGGATGAATCAAGGCGAAGTTGCCGGAGCAGGTATCGCTGGTCACCTGCATCAACATATTGTTCCCCGCTGGGGCGGTGACACCAATTTCTTCCCTCTGATTGCCCGCACGAAAGCGATTCCCGAGCTACTTAGCGAGGCTCGTTCCCGTATAGCAGCTAATTGGCAAGGATAAATAATGCTAGGAAATCATGGTCGATCCTTGGCGAGTGCCGTATTCTCAAAACCTGCAAAAATACTGGCAAAAATGGGGGTTAGTCCCAATACTGTAACCGTTGCCGGTACCGTAATTAATGTGGCGTTAGCTATGGGCTTGTTGGCTCGCGGTTATCTAGCTTTAGGGGCGGTTTTGATTGGGGTGACCGCTTTCGCTGATTCTTTAGATGGAGTGCTTGCCCGGCTAACTAATCAGGTTAGCCGGTTTGGAGCATTCTTGGATTCTTCTCTTGACCGCTTGGCAGATGGAGCTATTTTTGGTTCTTTGCTTTATTGGGCGATAGTGGGGCTTACCCCTGGATCTGTGCGCACTGCCAGCATTATTTGCGCTATATGCGCGCTGGTAGGGGCGGCGGCGGTACCCTATGTTAGGGCTCGTGGGGAAGCCTTTGGGGTGGTCGCTAAGGTGGGGATTGGGGAGCGTACCGATAGGTTGATAGTGGCCCTGGTGGGTGCGGGGATAACCGACCTGGGGGCGCCACTTATCTGTTTTCCGCTGGCTTTAGGCTGGGTAGCTTTTGCCAGTTTTGTGACGGTGTGTCAGCGGATTTACTTTGTAAGAAAGCATATCGACCAGTGAGAATCCCCGTTAAGTTTAGCGCTATTGCCGCTGAACTCACTCTCGGTTTACTTAGCCACGTTCCAGTTGGTTTCCTGCATGGGGCAGCTAATCTGCTGGGAAGTTTGCTATACCGTCTAAATACTTCCGGGGTACGTCAATATCGTAAGAATCTGCGTCAACTGGGGGTAGATGGGCGCAGTATCGAAGGTGCGGTGCGCGCAGGGATTCAGGGCTATATGCGTCTGTTTGCGGATACGGTTTTGCTGGAGGGTTTTTCGGATTCTCAAATCCGTTCTCGGGTGAGGCTACAGGGGGATACGCAAAACCTGTTGCGGGATTGTTCTCAAGGTAGCGTCTGTTTGGCTCTTACTCACTCGGGAAACTGGGATTTGGCGGGTTATTTCGCGAATCTAGAGATTAGCCCGGTGCTTACGGTGGCGGAGAAAGTAAAACCGGAAGCGCTATTTCAAGCATTTACCAAGGTTAGGCAGCAAGCGAATATGCGGCTGATTTTTGCGGAAAAAGGAGGAAAACCTTTTCCTCAATTGCTTAAGGCAGCTGGTGAAAGCAACTATTTGATTCCGTTACTTGCTGACCGTGACATTACTGGTAGCGGTATTGAAGTTCCTTTTGGAAAATCAAAAGCACTGGTGGCAGCCGGTCCGGCTGCCCTGGCGAAGAAACTGAAACTCCCTTTGTATTGCGCTCATATGAGTGTCGAAAAATTGGGGGAGGCAAGAAGGCGGGAATCTGCTTGCAAATGGGGAATCGTGATTAGTATTTCTGGTTCAATTAAAACCGCTAAGGTAGAAACTATGACTAGGGATTGGGCGCAGCGGGTTTCGCGAATGATTATTCAATCTCCCCATTCTTGGTTTATGTTACAAAAGCTTTTTGTATCTGATTTGGATAAACAGCGTTTGACTAGGGCACGAGAGCGAGCAAGGCAGGAGTCAGCAAAGTGAAAATTGGGATAGTTTGCCCTTATGCCTACGATGTGCCGGGAGGCGTACAGTTTCATGTACGCGATCAGGCGCGCGAATTGCGGCGGCGCGGACATGAAGTCTCAGTGTTTGCGCCGGTAGAAACCGAATATAGTGAAGACGGTTTCGTAAACGCGGGCAAGACTTTCGCGATTCCCTATAACGGCTCTGTGGCGCGGCTAGCTTTTGGGCCACGGGTTGCTGCTAGAACCAGACAGTGGGTTACTACCAGTGATTTCGATATTCTTCACGTTCATGAACCCGCTACTCCCTCGGTGTCTTTAATTGCATTGCAACATGCGCGCTGCCCGGTGGTGGGGACTTTTCATGTGGCGATTGAACGTTCTTTGCTATACACCTTAGGTAAACCGGTAGTGCAGTCAGTTAAAGAAAAACTGAGTGCCCAAATCGCAGTCTCTAGTGAGGCACGGCGTACTTTGCTTCGCTACCAGGGTGGGGACGCAGTTATTATTCCGAACGGGGTTGATTTTTCAGCTTTCGCCGAAGCTAATCCCAGGGCTACCTGGTCTGATAGTGAGCAATCCCCGGTTTTTTGTTTCTTAGGTCGTCTTGATGAACCCCGCAAGGGACTTGCGATACTGGTTAAGGCTATTCCTTTGGTGCTAGCGCGGTTTGGGCAGGCGCGTTTTTTGATTGCGGGGCCAGGAAGTGCCAGTCGCGCCCGCGCCGATTTAGAACCCTACGGGGAAAATGTGCAGTTCCTAGGACCTCTTTCGGAACAAGACAAGCTCTCCCTATTTAAATCGGCTACTGCCTATGTTGCTCCTCAAACCGGTGGGGAGTCTTTCGGAATCGTGCTAGTGGAAGCTATGGCAGGCGGTTGCCTGGTGGTCGCGTCCTCTATTCCTGCATTTGAGGCGGTTTTAGAACAGGGGAGTTTAGGGGAAATTTTTATTTCCGAGGACGAAAACTCGCTGGCTGAAAAACTGCTAGCAGTGTGTGAGAATCGCCAGCAAGCAGCGCATCTGGCAAGGCGGGGACATGAAAATGCGAAACGCTATGACTGGTCAGCGGTTACCGATCAAGTATTAGAGGTTTATTGGCGCTGCCTGGGTGGCAGCGAGCAGAACCCGCCGGGCTAAAGCATATTTCCACTTAGCGGCGGGATATAAGAAAATGAGCAATAGCGATTTACCGTTAAACTAGGTTTAGCCCAGCAAAGGAGGAATAGGTGAGCCAAAACAACCCGGCATATCTTGCGGGTACTCCCGATTTAGCTGGTGTTGGCGTTACTCATGCCCAGCTGGAGCAACAATTAGTGGAGCATTACAGCTTTGATGCCCTTAGTTTGCCAGCTGATCCCCTAATTCCTCATCCGGCAGTTTCTCAGCGGGCATCTAGCCAGCCATTAGTGGTTGATCCTGGGGCAGAAAAATCTTCTAAACGTTCCCGACTAAATTCTTTTCCCTGGCTAGAGCTATTTTGCTTAATAGCTGCCGGTGGAGGCTTGAGCTATTTCGCGATTTTTATCGCCGCGGAGGAATCGGTTGCTAGTACCATAGGTGCGGTAATTGCCGCCCTGGTTCCGATGGCAATCGTGGTAATTGTGATGGTGTGGCTAGATAGGTGGGCTCCTAAACCCTGGTGGCTACTGGTAGTGGCGTTCCTATGGGGAGCAGGAATCGCCTCGATATGTGCTTTGGGGCTTAATTCTTTTTCTAGTAAGGCCTTGCAATCGGTTGATATTGGCCCTACCCCTTTCCAATCTTTCGGAATTGTAGCCACGATTGTAGCTCCGTTAGTAGAGGAGTCTTTGAAAGCACTCGGCGTGATAATCATTATGTTGGCTCGTCGCCGTGCAGTTAAGAGTCCGCTAGATGGGGTGGTTATTGGCGGTATTCTGGCGGCGGGATTCGCGTTCACTGAAAACGTTCTTTATTTTGCCCGTTTCTATGAAGAGCTTCCGCTGGTTTTCTTTATGCGCGCCATGCTGGGACCTTTTGGTCACACCGTCTATACTTCTATTTTCGGTCTGGCGCTGGGAATGGCACTCACCAGGATTCCTTCTGTTAAAACCAGAGCTATACTCACGGTTTCCGGGTTGGCTTCCGCGGTTTGTTTACACGCTGCCTGGAATGGTTTAGCGACCTATTCTGCAACCTTGTTTGTGGTTTCTTACGTGTTTTTTTGGGGACCAATGTTTATCACTTGGTTAGTGATTAACTTGGTGGTTTCGGTGCGGCAGCGAAACGCAATTGAAAATGGGTTACAAGCCTATATCGCTGCTGGCTGGATTGATGAACGGGAAGCGCAAATGCTCTGTTCTTTATCGGGGCGGCGTCGCGCTAGACGTTCGGCACGCACTATTTCTCCGCTGGCCCGCAAAGCAGTATCTGCTTTCCAACAGGCATGTACCGTATTGGCGTTAAACTATGTGGCCAGTTCCCATCGAGGACTTAGTGACACTATCAGCCAAGAAAACCAAGAGGCAGTGAAGAAATTACTACGCGCACGCGCAGATTTTGCGTCCGCAAGTTCGCAGGTGGCAGCGTTTAGAATGGGGCGCGCGTAGGTGAGTAACCATTTTCGGCTTCCGCGCCCTATCCCTAATCCTTTTCCGCCTTCTGGCACAAACTCTTTAGGGAGCGATTGGCTTATTGACGAGGACGGATATCCGGGGCGACAGGCGGCTCGGATTATCCTTTTCGACAGCTATGATCGGATACTTTTAATCTCTGGTCATGATTTTTCTGATGCTAACCACCGCTGGTGGTTTACTCCCGGAGGCGGTATCAAAGCGGGGGAAAGTCCCCAGGTAGCAGCGTTAAGGGAACTAAAAGAAGAAACCGGGATAGAGCTTAATATCACCCAATTAACCGGACCGGTGCTTTACCGGGAATCTTTATTAAAATTCCATAGTCTTTGGGCTATCCAAGCAGAACAGTATTTTCTCGCCCGCCTTGACCAAGATACGCCACCAGCCAATGCCAGTGGTTGGACATTATCGGAAAAGCAACTGTTGGACGAACTTAGTTGGATTCCAGTTAGCGAGCTTGCGTCCTTGAACCAGCAGCAAACGATTTATCCAACGAAGCTGGCGGATTTTGCCAGTAAATGGCTTTCAGGTTGGGACGGCAGCGTCCATACCCTCTATGATTAAGCCAATTTAGACGCTACGACCATCAAAGCGGTAAAATCAGCTTGGTTATTTTGAAACTTACTATGTGAGCGGGATAAAGGAGAGCGAATGTCGGGTCACTCTAAGTGGGCTACCACCAAACACAAGAAAGCAGCGATTGATGCTAAGCGCGGTAAACTATTTGCCCGTCTAATCAAGAACATCGAGGTGGCAGCCCGTACTGGTGGCGGTGATCCTGCTGGTAACCCCACGCTTTATGATGCGATTCAAAAGGCAAAGAAGAACTCGGTACCCGCCGATAACATTAAACGCGCGGTTAATCGGGGCTCGGGCGCAGAAGCCGGTGGGGCTGACTGGCAGACCATTTCTTATGAGGGGTATGGTCCGGCTGGGGTTGCAATGCTAGTAGAGTGCTTGACCGATAACAAGAATCGGGCAGCCGCCGATGTGCGTACCGCCTTTAATAAAAATGGGGGAAATCTAGCTGACCCCGGTTCAGTGTCTTACCTGTTCAATCGGGTGGGAACCATTGAAGTAGAGAAAGCTGAGGGTATCGACGAGGACGCTATTTTGATGGCGGTACTTGATGCCGGTGCCGAAGAAGTAGTTGAGGGTGAGGATACTTTCACTGTTCTATGTGACCCGGCGACTTTGGTTGAGGTGCGTACCGCCCTACAGGAAGCCCAAATCGAATACGATAGCGCGGAAGTACGTTGGCAAGCAACCACCGAAGTCGAGCTTGACCTTGCTAAATATCGTCAAGTGATGCGGCTAATTGACGCCCTAGATGACAGTGACGATGTGCAAGACGTATTCACCAATCTTACGGTTAGCCCCGAAGTACAGGCTCAATACGAGGAAGAAGAATAGGTCAATAGGACGCAAGTTAGGTTTTCTCCTTGCGCATTATTGGTATTGATCCTGGTTTAACCCGCTGCGGGATTGGAATTATTGATATGGATTCCACCCGGCAGGCTCATCTGGTTCATGTAGAGGTGGCTCGCTCTGCCCAAAATATGGCGGCGCACTTTCGCCTTGATAGGATACGTCGCCATATTGCGGCAGCTATAGAACGCTTTGAACCGGAAGTAATGTCGGTTGAGCGCGTATTTGCTCAAGATAACGTGCAATCGGTTACTTCAACTATGTGGGTGATGGGCATCGCCATGAGTGAGGCCGCCGCGCATAAACTGCCGCTAGCTATTCACACCCCCTCAGAGGTAAAAGCTGCGGTTACCGGGTCAGGGATTGCCGGTAAAGCCCAGGTTCAAGCCATGGTGCAGCGCATTTTGAAAATGGATAAAGTTGTGCGTCCTGCCGACGCTGCTGATGCTTTAGCGATTGCTATCTGTCATGGTTGGCGCGGTGACGGTCTGCAAGGCGCTAGCCGAGACGGCACAGTCAATGTTTCCCTATCAGGAAAGATTTCTGCCCGGGGAGAACTTACCAACGCCCAAAAACTTTGGGCACAGGCACAGGCGGCTACTAGGCGAACAGGGGCGGTTGATCCTCGCCGTCGAAAGCAAAAAGCTTCAAAATAGGATATTTTGGTAGCTAATAGCCATTTACCAGGAATTTTTATGATTACGCATTTATCGGGAACGATTGAAGAAGTTCGCTTAGATCAAGCCACTATTGAGGTGTCGGGAGTAGGGTATAGTTTTTTTGCTACTCCGACTACGCTTTCGGCTCTAAAAGTTGGTGACCAGGTAAAACTATTAACCTATCTGGTGGTGCGTGAGGACGCATGGATTCTTTTCGGGTTTATAAAACCCGCTGAGCGTGATGTTTTCTCTAAATTAATTTCGGTGTCGGGGATTGGTCCCAAACTAGCATTGGCGGCTTTGGCGGTCTTTACTCCCGAGGAGTTGCGCACGGTGGTTAGCCAGCAGGATCTAGAATCCCTTACTAAAATCCCGGGAGTGGGAAAGAAATCAGCACAAAGAATCCTGGTGGAAATCGGTGACAAACTGGGTGAACCCAGGGGAACGCAAGCCGCTAACCTGGGGGGTATTGGCAGCGTGGGACGCGAAGAAGTCTGCCACGCCCTCGAACAGTTGGGTTGGAAAACGGCGCTGGCACAAAAGGCAGTTACCCAGGCTGCCGAGGCAAATCCCCAGGCACAAGTGCCAGAACTTTTGCGGGCTGCCTTACAATTACTGGGCAAACACCACGCATAGGGGAGTTAAGTGGAAGAAACAAACGATTGGGCAGTTACTTCGCCGCTGGGGGCAGGTGCCGATGAGGTTGAGCGGGCTGCGGAAGCGGCGCTGCGTCCTAAAGACCTGGATTCTTTTGTAGGGCAAGAAAAGATTCGCCGCCAACTTGACCTGGTGCTCAAAGCCGCTATTGGGAGGGGAGCCTGCCCTGACCATGTGCTTTTGGCCGGTCCTCCCGGTTTAGGGAAAACCACCTTAGCAATGATTATTGCCCACGAAACCGGTACTTCGCTGCGTCTTACTTCCGGGCCAGCGATTCAACATGCAGGCGATTTAGCAGCGATTCTTTCTGCCCTGCAAGAGGGCGACGTCCTATTTATCGATGAGATTCACCGCTTAGCGCGTACCGCCGAAGAAATGTTGTACCTGGCAATGGAGGATTTTCGGGTTGATGTGGTGGTGGGTAAAGGGCCGGGTGCGACCTCCATTCCGCTAACTTTACCTCCCTTTACGGTAGTGGGTGCTACTACTCGTTCTGGGCTGTTACCTGCTCCTTTGCGCGATCGTTTCGGTTTTACTGCCCATCTTGATTACTATTCCCCAGCTGAGCTACGCGAGGTACTTACCCGTTCGGCGCGGCTTATGGATGCTGAACTTGACCCCCAGGCAGCGGCAGAGATGGCAGCTCGCTCCCGGGGAACTCCTCGGATTGCTAACCGTTTGCTGCGACGGGTAATCGACTATGCCCAGGTACACGGAAACGGGGAGCTATCCCTGTCTGCCGCGAAGGCCGCCCTCGACCTATTTGAGGTTGATCCTGCCGGTTTGGATAGGCTTGACCGTTTGGTTTTGCAGGCTCTGTGTGAGCGTTTTGCGGGCGGACCGGTAGGGCTTACTACCTTGGCGGTTAGCGTGGGAGAGGAACCGGAAACTGTAGAGACGGTTTCAGAGCCATACTTGGTGCGGGAAGGGTTTATTGCGCGGACCCCTAGAGGGCGGATAGCTACCAGTACTGCTTTCTCTCATTTGGGTTTAACCCCGCCCCAGCTAGGGGAAGAAGATTCTCTTTTTAATATCGAACAGACGTAATCAGGGCGCTACTGGTCACAAAACTGGCTAAATCTGAGTGCCAAAGATGAAACAAACGTGCCTTAACCCTTAGAATCGTTAAGGTTAAGATTTTCTGATTGGAAGGTTTGACAATGAGTATGCTACTGCTGGCAGTTATTGCCGCGTTCTTAGTGATGATGATTTTTTCTTCACGCAATGCAAAAAAGCAGCAGGCACAGCGCAAAGAGCAAATGGAAAGGGACATGGTTCCCGGTGCATGGGTAATGACTACTTCCGGTTTTTATGGTCGTTATGTGGAAACCGATGGGGACGTAGTTGTCTTAGAAACCTCTGACGGTACCGAAACCCTGTGGACATCTCGGGCAATCGTCAGCGTAGGTAACCCGCCTTTTGCTCCCGATGAGGCAGATACCGATTCGGACATGAAAGCTAGCGAAAAAGATAACCAGGATAGCGCTTCGGCAATGAATGATGAGATGGCGCAATCTGATACCGAAGAGGCTGGCGACCTCAGTAAAGAGGAATCTGTGGAATCCAAATCTGAAGAATCTGATTTAGAACAACCTAACTCTTCTGACAATAACTAAACGAAATAATCGGTGTTTTAGCGGAAAGAACAACAAGTGGCTACGAAAAAATATCGGGCCGGGCGCGTCCTGGCAGTATTCCTAATCCTTGTGTTAGCTTTGGGCGGCACTTTACTGGTGGGGGTACTCACTAAGAAAGCAAAGCCTACTCCCTCCTTGGCTTTGGATTTAGAGGGCGGTACTCAGCTGATTCTCACCCCGAAAGCTAATGCTGCCTCGGGGGCAAAAAGGGCGGTAACCGCCGAAGATATCACCCAGGCGATTGAGGTTATCCGTCAGCGTATTGATGCCTCCGGCGTTTCCGAAGCCGAGATTACCTCGCAAGGTAACTCCAATATTTTGGTGTCTTTACCAGGTAATCCCTCGAAAGAAACTTTGGATTTGGTGCGTCAATCGGCAGAACTTTATTTCCGTTCAGTGCTGCGCTCGGCTCCCGGGGTTCCGCATTCGGTGATTGCTCAGCAAGCCGCGAAGCAACAAGCTGGAAAGACTGCTGCTCCGAAAACTAATGTCGATCCCAAGGCATTCGCTAAACAGGCTGCCGATATAAATAAAGACGGCAAAATTAGCGACCAGCCCGCTAGCCAGCCTAAAGATAACTCCGATGATGCTTGGATTACCGAGAAAGTCATTGAAGAGTTTTACGCTAAAGACTGTACCCAGAAGAGCTCTCTAGAGGGTGGTTCTTCCGGTGATATCAAGAAACCGCTGGTAGCTTGTGCTAGTGACGGGCACGAGAAATATATTCTCTCTCCGGCAGAAGTATCGGGTGCGCGGATTTCTTCGGCAGAATCCGGGATGGGAACTGGCGCTTCTGGTCAATCTACCGGTCAGTGGGTAGTTAATCTCGCTTTCGATAAGCAAGGCGCTACCCAGTTTGGAAACACTACCACCCGCTTGTTTAAGTTCCGCAATCAGGCTGTGCAAGGACAAAATGGTCTGCCCGCGGGACAAAACAATGACAAGAACCGGTTCGCAATTGTGCTAGACGGTTTAGTAGTTTCAGCTCCGGGGGTAAACAACGCTATTACTAACGGTAAAGCCGAAATCTCGGGATCTTTTACCCGCTCTTCTGCTACCGCTTTAGCTAACCAGTTAAAGTTTGGCTCTTTGCCGTTGAACTTTGATGTGCAATCCGAGCAGCAAGTTTCAGCTACTTTGGGTGCTAACCAGCTGCGTTATGGCGTTATCGCCGGTATCATCGGTTTGATTCTGGTGGTGTTCTACCTGATTTGGCAGTATCGCGGGTTGGCTTTAGTTGCTGTCGGTTCGCTGGTCAGCGCGGGCGGTCTGTTATACCTGGTTCTTACCTTGCTTTCTTGGTCAATGGGGTATCGTCTCTCGCTTGCCGGTATCGCCGGTGTGATTGTGTCGATTGGTACTACGGCGGACTCGTTCATCATTTACTTCGAGAGGATTCGTGACGAGGTACGTGATGGTAAAGCTCTATCTAGCGCGGTCAGCGTGGGTTGGGACCGGGCCAAACGCACGATTATTACCTCTGACCTGGTTAATATCTTGGCCGCCTGCGTCCTTTATTTCCTTGCGGTCGGTGGGGTTCAGGGCTTCGCCTTTACCCTGGGGGTAACCACCCTGATTGACTTGGCGTTAATCTTTATCTTTACTCACCCGATGATGGTGTGGCTGCTGCGTTTCAAGTTCTATTCCGAAGGTCATAAGCTTTCTGGTCTTGACCCAGAGCATTTGGGCGCGCAGCGGGGCACCTACCGTTATGTAGGCGCTGGTAAAGTACGCAAGATACGTTCGGTATATAAAGCTAAGCCGGAAGAAGATTCAAACGAGCCCAGTGAAAACAAAGCTGAGCAAACAGAGGTGGCAAATAGGGATTCCAACCAGGATGATGCTGCCACAGATGAGTTAGCGAAAGTATCCGCGACGGACCAGGAGGAAGAAAAGTGAGTTTTTCAAGTTGGGGTAACGCCCTTTATTCTGGTCGCAAGTCCTATAACTTTATTGGTAATCGTAAATATCTGCTGATTGCAGGCGCTATTTTAATGGCGATTTCGGTACTGGCAATGTCAGTGCTTGGTCTAGAGCGTTCGATTGATTTCAAGGGCGGAACCGAGTTCACCGTTTCTTCGGTTAGCGGCGCTGATCAAGGACCGGCGCAAAACGTAGTCAATGCCAACCCGAAACTTAAAGGCTCGACCGTTAATTCGGTAGGCGCGTCCTCGGTCAGGGTACAGTCAGTTAGTCTTGACACTAACGACAAACGGCAGGTAGTAACCGATTTGGCGAAAGCCTATAGCGTTTCGGAAGCTAAAGTAGCAGCCACCACTATCGGCCCGTCCTGGGGAGCCGACGTTACCTACAAGGCTCTGCAGTCGTTGATTATTTTCTTCCTGCTTGTTTCCCTGATGTTGTGGGCATATTTCAGAACCTGGACAATGGCGGTTTCCGCCTTGTTTGCGCTGTGCCATGACGTGCTGATTACCGGTTTGGTGCTGGCACTTACCCGGGTTGAGATTTCTCCAGCCACTATTATTGGGGTGCTTACCATTTTGGGTTATTCCCTCTATGACACGGTGGTGGTCTTTGACAAGGTTCGCGAATTGTCGGTTGATTTCGAGCAGCAAACTCGTTCCACCTACGGCGAGCTTGTAAACTTGGCTATCAACCAGACTTTGGTACGTTCGATTAACACTTCTGTGGTGGCATTGCTGCCGGTGACCTCAATTTTATTGATTTCTTGGGTTGCTTTAGGTGGCGGAACTTTGCGCGATATTTCTTTGGCATTGTTCGTAGGTATGATTGCCGGTACGCTTTCCTCGATTTTGATTGCACCTTCACTGTTGATTGTGTTGCGTTCGCGCAGCACAAAGATTGCTGCCCATACACAAAAAGTTTTGGATAAACGAGCCAATGGCTCTGATATGGACGCCGAGGACGCTAAAGATACTATTCGGGTTGCTCATCCCTTAAAAGCCGGTCACCACCAGGGGCAACAGGCTCAGCCTAAACGCACTGCCAGGAGTAAACGATGATTAACCCTAAACTTGCGCCGCTAGGGGAATTGATTCGCGCAAATCTGCGCGATGTACCGGATTTTCCGGAAACCGGGGTGCTGTTCCGCGATATTTCCCCGCTGCTGGCTAACGGAGAGGCTTTTTCTAAGCTGGTTAAGGGACTGGCTGATTTTTACCGTGGCCGGGTTGATTTAGTGGCGGGTCTAGAGTCTCGGGGTTTCTTGATTGCGGCTCCGGTGGCAGTAGAGCTGGGGCTGGGAACTTTGATGATTCGCAAAGCTGGTAAACTGCCAGGCCCCGTGATTGGGATTGATTACGGTCTTGAATACGGTAAGTCCCGGATGGAGCTGCAACCTGATTCTATTGAACCGGGAGCGCGTGTGCTGGTACTAGATGATGTGCTGGCAACTGGGGGAACCGTGAATGCCTCCGCTACCTTGATTAAACGGGCGGGAGGAAAGGTTGAATCAGTTTGTGTGTTAATGGAGCTTTCAGAGCTTGATGGTCGTTCCACTCTTGGCGACCTGCCCTGTGAAGCCCTCACCATGATTTAGCTAGATACCATTGCTTTTGTAACGCTTTTAGCTGGCAAGTTGGGGAAATGACTGCTAGGTCACTAAAATAGTTACATGAGTTCTACCACCTTTGATGAGGGCGCTAATGCGGTTCCGTCCTCTAGGGTGCGCGCGTCCTTAGCTTGGCTGACTGGACGTTCCAAAAATATAGATCCCCACATTCAAGCCCTGGTGCGTGCGCTCAGGGCGAACCACCCGAAAGCCGACATTTCCCTAATCGAGCGCGCCTATAGAACAGCCTCCCGCTGCCACCAGGGACAATTCAGAAAATCGGGGGAGCCATACATCACCCATCCGGTAGCGGTCGCCACTATTTTGGCAGAAATCGGGATGACCAGCACCACTTTAGCGGCGGCTCTGCTTCATGACACGGTAGAAGATACTGACTATACCTTAGAGCAGCTGACCAGCGAATTTGGGGAAGAAATCGCCCTACTGGTAGATGGGGTAACTAAACTAGACAAAGTTACCTACGGGCAGGCGGCGCAGTCCGAAACCGTGCGCAAAATGATTATCTCCATGTCACGCGACATTCGGGTACTGGTGATAAAGCTCGGTGATCGGCTTCATAATGCCCGCACCTGGAAATATGTTTCCCCTAAATCGGCTCAAAATAAGGCACGCGAAACTCTAGAGATTTTTGCCCCCCTCGCTCACCGTTTAGGTATGAACACCATTAAGTGGGAACTAGAGGATTTAGCTTTCAGAACCCTGTACCCCGATTTGTATGAAGAAATCGATAATCTGGTACATGAGCGCGCCCCGCAGCGAGAAAAATATCTACGGGAAGTAATTGACCAGATTAAAGAAGCGCTACGTCTAAATAAAATTGCTGGTCAGGTCACTGGTCGTCCTAAGCATCACTATTCCATCTATCAAAAAATGATTGTGCGTGGTCGTGACTTTGACGATATCTACGACTTAGTTGGCGTGCGGGTGCTGGTAGATACGGTGCGGGACTGCTATGCGGTTCTTGGGGAAATGCACGCCCGCTGGAATCCGATTCCCGGTCGTTTCAAAGACTATATTGCAATGCCCAAATTCAACCTCTACCAGTCGCTACATACAACGGTGGTAGGACCGGGCGGTAAACCGGTAGAAATCCAGATACGTACCCACGAGATGCATCGGCGGGCTGAATACGGTATTGCCGCCCATTGGCGTTACAAAGAGAACCCCAACGCTAAAAACGCTAAAACAACTAGCGATAATAAAACTGTTTTAGCAGATGGAGAGGAAATGGGGTGGCTGCGCCAACTGGTGGATTGGCAAAAGGAAACCCAAGACCCGGGCGAGTTTTTGGATTCGCTGCGCTATGAAATGTCTGGTTCCAGGGTATATGTGTTTACTCCCGCCGGTGAGGTTAAAGAATTGCCAGCTGATTCCACCCCGGTTGATTTTGCGTACGCGGTTCATACCGAAGTTGGTAACCGTACGGTGGGGGCAAAAGTTGGCGGTAAATTGGTTCCCCTGGACACCAAGCTGCAAAATGGCGACAACGTAGAAGTGCTCACTTCCCGTTCGGCAAATTCGGGTCCTTCTCGTGATTGGCTAAATTTTGTTGCCAGTCCCCGGGCTCGCAACAAAATTAAAGCCTGGTTCTCTAAAGAACGCCGTGAAGAAGCAATCGAAGCTGGTCAAGGCATTATTTCTGCCTATATGCGCAAACAGAATCTCCCCTTGCAGCGGCTAATGAGCCATGACACCATGACGGCTTTAGCTTCCGATATGGGATATAGCGATATTTCTGCACTTTACGCGGCGGTCGGCTCCCACCATATTTCAGCCTCCAATGTGGTAGATAAGCTGATGGAAAGTGTCGGAGGAGAGGACGGCGCGGAGGAAACTCTATCCGAGGCGGTACTGCCCGCCCAGGGTGATACCCGTTCTAATACCGTTGCCGAGGGCGCTGGCATCCAAGTGGAGGGAATGAGACAGGGGGAGATTTGGACGAAGATTGCCCGCTGTTGTAACCCGTTGCCCGGTGATGAAATCGTGGGGTTTGTTACCCGCGGGCATGGGGTTTCGATTCACCGCAAAGAGTGTTCTAATGCCCAAAACCTGATGGTGAATACCGACCGGGTAGTTAAAGTGTCTTGGGCAGCTCACCCGACGGCGAAGTTCCAGGTAGAGATTGAGATTCAGGCTCTTGACCGTGAAGGGCTGATTAACGATGTCACCAAGGTGCTTTCCGATTATCGAGCCAATATCTTAGCGGCGGTAGTCAATACTTCTTCGGATCGGGTTGCCAGTTCCCGCTATACGTTCGAAGTGGCTGATAGCCGCTATTTGCATACGATTTTGACTGATATTCGCAAGATTCCTGGAGTATTTTCAGCGAACCGGACTACTAATTCTTTACGTAAACACCCGGCAGGTTAAAGATTCTAGGCAGGTACGCTCCCAGGTCTGACTTCCGGGTAGGTTTGGGTGGCGGTCGCAAAACTCCAGGGTGGCGGCGGGGCTTAAGATTTGTATTCCCGCCAGCTGTAAGCAGTCACCAGGTAGATATTTTGGGGTGTTACTTGCTTTCTTCCGGGCTCTTTTCAGATTGTTTCTGCTTTTCATAGAGTTTTCACGGGGTTGTGTGTCTGGGATTGCACTAGGGGAGTGCGCGGGGTAGAAGGAGATTATCTTAGAGCTTGCGGGTGCGTCCTTTGGAAAAAGGGAGCTGCGTTCTGGTGGGGTAGCCTTGTCGGTTTTATGGGGGAGGCCTCGGGGATGTACTGCTTGCAGGGTCGGTAAAACTGGTCTGCTAGCGCGCCTGGAGCCTAGAGGTTTTAATTTCTGGGTTTGCAGGTGCTGCCTGGCGGATTTATTTAGGTAAATCCAAAACCGGGAGTCTTGCGCGCGGCGCGGACGATTAGGGGAAGCTATATACAGCAGCTCGGGGGCATTACCACTGCCCGCCCATACCCAGGCAGCCGAGTTCCCGGTCAAGATACAATCTCGAGGAATGACTGGAGCTAAGAACAAGGCGCGCCCATAAATCGAGCGTAAAGTGATTGGTTCTGCGAGTATTTCCCGGTCGGCGCCGTTCCAGATTTGAAAACGGTTACCTTTAATCAGGGAGGTACGCGCGGCCCCATGTATCACTTGGTTTCCTAACGGATCTACCAGTATTGCTTCCACCTTTTAAGGATTTAGGCTAGAAACCTTTCCGGGAAATGCTGCAATAAGCCGGTAAGGAAAAGTATGCAACCTGGATAGCTGTGGAAAACTAGGATGCTTTGTCGGGGTTGTTATTCTTATCCCTGGTAGCGGGCTTGCGCCAAAAATGGGTTGTGCGCTTTTTCTAAACCGAACACGGTGGCCCGGCCATGCCCCGGTAGCAGCACTGTGTCCGGGTCGATTACGTTTTGCAGGGTGCGCAAGGTGTGCAACATTTGTTTACTGTCCCCACCGGGCAAATCGGTTCGTCCTACAGAATCAGCAAAGACTACATCCCCGCAAAGCGCCAGTTTTGTTAGCAAGCTGTCCTCTTGATTGGAGTATCGTAGCCACTGGTTAAATGAGTTTTGAGCTTCCTGGGCGGCGGAGCCGGAAACTTTAGAAGTCTCCAACAAGAACAGACTAGAGCCTTCGGTATGTCCTGGAGTGGGCAGCAGACGCAGGAAGACTCCAGGAGCTAGCTCTACGCCCTCTACAGCGGCTATATCGGGCAGGACTTGCAGATTCTGGGGTTCTTGCCAAGGCGGCAAGTTCATTTGGTGTTCGGCTCGCTCTCGCGGGTCTAGTTTATCGGGGTGAAAACGGTATTCATCGGGGGCGGGAATATAGACCGGAGCTGAGCCGGCGACCGCGTGCGCATCCCAAATGTGGTCGGAATGTCCGTGGGTGCACAGCACAGCTGCCACCGTTGCCTGAAGGTTGTCCAATGTTGATTGAATTTGCTCTAGAGCGCCATATCCGGGGTCTACAACCAGAGCTTCTCGACTGTCGTCAGCCAGCAGTATGTAGGGATTTTCGCTGTAATAGGGCGCGTACAGTTTTTCTATCCTCATGTTTTTATCCTAAAGTATGTCGGCTGTTGGCGCTTTAGGGGCTCTAGTGCGTAATATGTTGTTGGGGTAAAACATCCCACGCGCACGCGGCTTAACCTAGCCGCAGGAAGAACTGATTTAAGGAAAAAATTAGTGACTGAACAGCCTGATATGACACCGAAGCCTAAACCTGTTCCCACTCCGGGGAAGATTCATTTATCTGCCCAAAATAAACCGGTGAATACCGCTAAAACTCCTGATTTGTCTCAGGTTCTGTCCTTTGGACGGGTTGATGAAGATGGTCGCGTTTGGGTGAAGGATGGTGACCAGGAACGCCAGATTGGACAGTTCCCGGCGGAAGTTCCCGAAAATCCGTTAAAGATTTACGCGCGGCGCTATTTGGATTTAGCTGCCCAGATTTCTTTGTTTGCAGAGCGGCTTCCAAAGTTGGCTGAACGCGAAATTGATCAAACGATGAGTTCTTTACGGGAGCAGGTGAGCGAACCGGCTGCGGTTGGTGATTTACCGGCTTTACGTGAAAAAGTAGCTAAGCTGCAAGAAAAGGCTGATAAACGTAAAGAAGAGGTTGCGGCGCAGCGTGCTCAAGCTAAGGAAGAGGCACGGGCGAACCGCGAAAAAGTGGTGGTCAGGGCTGAGGAAATTGCCGGGCAGGATTCTTCCCGCACCCAATGGAAACAGTCCGGGCAGGAACTGCGGGATTTGCTTGACCAATGGAAGCGGCTTCAGCACGACGGACCGCGGATTGAGCGCTCTTTCGAGGACGAACTTTGGAAGCGTTTCGCGGCGGCGCGTTCTTTATTTGAAAAGAACCGGCGGGCATTTTTCAACGAGTTGGATTCTGCCCAGACTCAGGCGAAAGTCGCTAAAGAGAAACTGATTAAACAGGCGGAGGCGCTTTCTTCGTCTACTAATTGGGGCGATACCTCTCGGGCGTTTAGGGATTTGATGAGCCAGTGGAAGCGGGCTGGTCGAGCTTCTCGGCGTGATGATGATGTTTTGTGGCAGCGTTTTCACCATGCTCAACAGGTATTTTTTGATGCCCGGAACGCCCAGCAAGAAGCAGAGAGCGCTGTAGAGACGGAAAATTTGGCGAAGAAGGAAGCCATTTTAGAGAAGGCAGAGCCGCTGAAGGACTTAACCGATATTGAGCAGCTCAAAGCCAAGCTGCGTCCTTTGCAAGAACAGTGGGACGAGATTGGTCATGTGCCGCGTGCCGATGTTGAGCGGATAGAACGACGTATGCGCGCGGTTGAGGATCATTTACGCACCTTGGAGGAAGACCTCTGGCGTAAATCCAATCCCGAGACTAAAGCTCGCGCCGAGGGTATGGCGGGGCAGCTTAAGAGCTTAATAGCCGATATTGAGGCGCAAATCGAACAGGCTAAATCTGCCGGTGACGAGACCAAGTTGAAAGAACTTGAGGACTCTTTACAGGCACGGAGAGCTTGGTTGCAACAGGTGGAAACTTTCTAGTCTTAAGGTGGAGACTTTCCAGTCTAGGTATGGTTTTAGGTAAAGGAGAAAGCTGAAGATGAGTGAAGCAGGGCTGGCTCAAGCGGTGGAAAAAATGGAGCAAGCTGGGGTTAGCCCGGCAGCTATCTCGGTGTTTTCTCACTATTACCAGGTGCTAGAGGGCGAGCATACCGGTTTTATCCCGGAGGAAACCATTTCCCCGCTCACCAGTGTTGATAGCCTGGAAGATGCGCAGGTCAGTCCCGAGCAAGCTCGTGAGGCTTTATCTAAAACCGTAATGATTAAGCTCAACGGCGGGCTGGGCACTTCTATGGGTATGGATAAAGCCAAGTCCTTATTGCCGGTTCGTTCGGGGCTAACTTTTTTGGATATTATTTGCCGTCAGGTGTTGGCGGCGCGGCAATCTTACGGGGTGAAATTGCCGCTGATTTTTATGGATTCTTTCCGCACAAAAGCCGATACTTTGGCGGCTTTGGAAAAGCATCCTGGTATCCAGGTTGATGATTTGCCTTTGGATTTTCTGCAAAATCAAGAGCCGAAGCTGCGCGCCGATGATTTAACCCCGGTTTCTTGGGATAAGGATCCTTCGTTGGAATGGTGTCCTCCGGGTCATGGCGACATTTATACCGCCCTTTTCGGTTCGGGGTTGCTGGATAAACTGATTGACGCTGGTTATCGTTACGCAATGACTTCCAATTCGGATAATTTGGGGGCTACCCCCAGCCCGGAGATAGCTGGTTGGTTTGCCAGCAGTGGCGCGCCCTATGCGGCGGAGCTTTGTACTCGTACAGTTAATGACCGTAAGGGTGGTCATTTGGCGATTCGTAAATCTGATGGGCAGTTGATTTTGCGCGATACGGCGCAGACTCCTCCCGAGCAGATGGATTATTTTACTGATGAGCATCGACACCCGTTTTTTCATACTAATAATCTTTGGTTTGATTTGTTGAAGCTACGTGATGCGTTGGTAGAGCGTAACGCAGTTTTGGGGTTGCCGTTGATTGCCAATCACAAGACGGTTGATCCCTCTGATTCTGACAGTCCCGCAGTTATCCAAATGGAAACCGCGATGGGCGCGGCGATTGCGTCGTTTGCGGGCGCTACTGCGATTTTGGTTCCTCGCAGTCGTTTCTTGCCGGTTAAAACCACTAACGAGCTGACTTTGGTGCGTTCTGACATTTATGAGCTTGGTGAGGATTTCCATTTGCGTCAGGTTAATAACCGGAATGTAGAAGTCGATTTGGATAGCCATTTCTTCAAGAAGATTGCTGATTTTGAGTCCCGTTTTGCTTTCGGGGTTCCTTCACTTCGGGAAGCTAATTCCTTTAAGGTTAGTGGCGCTTTTACTTTCGGTAGAAACGTTAAAGTTGTTGGGGATGTGGCTTTGAGCGCCGAGGGCGAGCAGATGGTTCCTGATAACACTACTCTTTCCGAGTAATTTCTGAGTTAGTTTCAGGAGTATATTCCGGGCTATTTTTTAGGGTTAATTTTAGGACTGATTTTAGAGTTAGTTTCGGGGTATTTTTTAGGGTTTTTCAGGGTAATTCCTGTTCACGTTAGGTTTGATTAGCTTTAACTAGGGAATAGTTTCTGGCTAATGCCCGTAGTTTCTGGCTTTTTCCCGTCATCTTTAACCGGGGAGCTCGTGGGGTTTGGTGGTATCCCCCTCCGGGGACGGAATGACCCACCGGGTGTGGAATTGCCCTGCGTTTTTGCTGGTTGTATTTGTCTGCCTGACGTTATCACCCTCCGGGGACGGAATCACCCTCCCGGTTTGGTGGAAATGGCTGGATTTTGCGGGTTTTGGCGGGATTGGGAGGGTGCTTTTGTCTCGGGAGGGTGGTGTTGGAGTGTGTTTTTGCTGGTTGTGTTTGTCTGGCTGACGTTATCGCCCTCCTGGTGCAAAATCGCCCTCCTGGTGCAAAATCGCCCTCCTGGTGCAAAATCGCCCTCCAGCAACCGAATCACCCTCCAATAACCGAATCTCCCTCCGGGTTTATGTGAAATCGCCGCTATTTGGGCTTGATTGCTGAATTAGGAGGGTGGTTTTGAATCGGGAGGGTGAAACTGTCGGGATTTGTCTGCTGGGTTCGGGATTTGGAGGGCGGAACTGTTCTGAGAGGGGGGTTTTGTCTCGGGAGGGTGGTGTTAGCGTGTGTTTTTGCTGGTTGTGTTTGTCTGGCTGACGTTATCGCCCTCCTGGTGCAAAATCGCCCTCCAGCAACCGAATCACCCTCCAATAACCGAATCTCCCTCCGGGTTTATGTGAAATCGCCGCTATTTGGGCTTGATTGCTGAATTAGGAGGGTGGTTTTGAATCGGGAGGGTGAAACTGTCGGGATTTGTCTGCTGGGTTCGGGATTTGGAGGGCGGAACTGTTCTGAGAGGGGGGTTTTGTCTCGGGAGGGTGGTGTTAGCGTGTGTTTTTGCTGGTTGTGTTTGTCTGGCTGACGTTATCGCCCTCCTGGTGCAAAATCGCCCTCCAGCAACCGAATCACCCTCCAATAACCGAATCTCCCTCCGGGTTTATGTGAAATCGCCGCTATTTGGGCTTGATTGCTGAATTAGGAGGGTGGTTTTGAATCGGGAGGGTGAAACTGTCGGGATTTGTCTGCTGGGTTCGGGATTTGGAGGGCGGAACTGTTCTGAGAGGGGGGTTTTGTCTCGGGAGGGTGGTGTTAGCGTGTGTTTTTGCTGGTTGTGTTTGTCTGCCTGACGTTATCACCCTCTGGCAACAGAATGACCCTCCTGGTGTAAAATCGCCCTCCAATAACCGAATCACCCTCCGGGTTCGGTGGGGAGGGCTGGATTTTGGCGGTTTTGCCCGGATTGGGAGGGTGGAACTGTCTGTGGAGGGTGGAATGGTTAGGGGATTGATTAAAACTGCTGGTGGGGTTTGGCAGAATGACCCTCCTGGTGCAAAATTGCCCTCCGGGTTTGGTGGGGACGGCTGGGTCATGCCGGATGGATGGCTTGGGGGTAAGAGAAGAACGAAGCCAGGGTCAGGATTGGGAGGGTGAAACTGTCTGTGGAAGGTGGAATGGTTGGAAATTGTCTGCTGGGTTTGGGATTGGGAGGGTGGAACTGTCTGGGGAGGATGGAATGGTCGGCTGGCTTGGGATTTGGAGGGCGGTGCTGTTTCGGGAGGGTGGAATGGTTGCGTGTTTTTACTGTTCGCGTTGATTGGCTTGTCGTTATCGCCCCCCCGGGGACAGAATGACCCTCCCGGTTTGGTGGGGACGGCTGGGTTTTGGTGGTCATGCCCGGCGAACGGCTTTGGAAGGAGAAGGAAGAATGAAGGTAGGGGGAGATAAGGGAAGGGTAAAGTCAGGGTTGGGATTTGGAGGGCGGAGCTGTTTCGGGAGGGCGGAATGGTTGGGGGATTGATTAAAACTGCTGGTGGAATTTGGCAGAATCACTCTCCGGCGACAGAATGACCCTCCCGGTGCGGAATCGCCCTCCCGGTTTGGTGGGGACGGAAGGTCATGCCGGGTGGATGGCTTGGGGGGGTAAGAGAAGAACGAATCCGGGGACAGGATTGGTAGGGAAGCGCTGCTAGGGAAAGGGAAAAACGAAGCTGGGGTCGGGATTGGGAAGGAAGAACTGCTGGGGGGATAAAAGCGGAGGAATGGGTGAATAAAAGCGGAGGGAGAGGGAAAAACCGGGATAAGGGGAGAATAAAACCGGGGTCGGGATAGGGAGAAAGTCCTAAAACGGAGATTAGAATAATTTAATCTACGGTTTAGGGCTTAAGTCTCCTGAGGCTCCTAAGTGGCGTTTTAGCTGGATTTCAAGGTTTTTCGGGGGGGGGGTGCTTAAAGTGCCTATTTTTGGCGTCGCCCGCCAGTTGATTAATGATTGACACCCTTCTATTAGAGCCGGATAATAGATATTAATCTGTGGATTTCTGAGAATTAGCTGATTTTTTCCTGCTGATTCTCGGTATTAGCTTCGATGTTACGTGAACGAGGTAAGCGTGGATATGGATAAACTTTTCGATCTGGCGAGTCGCTCAATAACTGGCGCTAAAACCTTTTCACGTGCATCTTTAAGTCGGCGCACCGTGGCGTTGCTGTCGGTGGTGGGATTGGTTTTCTCCTCTTTACTGGCGGTTATACCCCTGTCGGCGCCTGCCGCGAATCACTCTACCCAGGTGGCAAATAGATCTTCGGCTGCTACTTCGCAGCTTGATTTTCGGGAGGCTGGTTCTGGTGCTGCGGGGCGGGCTGCGGGGCCGTTGCGTGCCGGTGCTAGTCCTAGTGATGATCGTTTTGTTTTTGAAGATAGCGTTTTAGTGGGTCTGACTGATAAGGGCAAGGCTGCGCTAGAAGCTAATAAGGAACTGACTGTCCCGGCGGGTACTACTAAGATTGCGGAGGGCGTGTTTTCGGGGCTGGAGCTGACTAAGGTTACGTTGCCGGATTCGGTGACTGAGGTTGCTGATCGTGCGTTTTACGATAATCAGATTAAGGAGCTTGTGGCTTCGGGTTTGAAGGTTATTGGTGAGGGCGCGTTTCAGAAGAATAAGCTGACGGTGTTTGAGTCTTCCACGCTGGAAACTATTGGTGAGGGCGCGTTTAGCGATAACGCCCTGAAATCGGTAAAGATTAAGGATGCGCCGGTAACTGTTATTTCGGCGAATGTTTTCCGTGATAATCAGTTGGAAACGGTGGAACTGCCAGATACGGTAACTGAGATTGGTGTCAGTGCGTTTGCTAATAACCAGCTCAAGGGGGTTACGTTTCCGTCTAAGCTGGCGCAAGTAGGGCAGGAGGCTTTTAGTGGTAACCAGATTGAGAAAGTAAAGATTCCATCTACTGTCACCGATTTTGGTTCGGAAGTGTTTGCGAATAATAAGCGTTGGGTGGTGCTGGAAAAGGCTGACGGGCAACAATCGCTCCCGGCCGCGGTAAAGTCCGAAAAGTACAAATCTGGGTTTGGTCAGGTGGCTGCGGGGGATGCGGTCTCGATCACCATTAACTACATTGAACAGGGTACTAATAAGCCCTTGCGTAGCCCTGAGGTTTTGCAAAGTGAGTTTACGGAGCCGGATGGGGTTTATTTTGCGGGTCAGAAGAATACGGTTAAGGCTCCGGTTTTGGCTGGTTTTGTGGCTGTTAAGGAGGCTGAGGAGATTACCCCGAAGGTGGGTGGGGATAATACGGTTACGTTTGTTTATAAGCGTACTGATTTTTCGCCGACTATTACTGGTGAGGTTAATAAGCATTTAGCTAATGGGGCTGACGGCTCTACAGCGGCTTTATTGAAGGGCGTGAGTGCTAAGGACGTTGAGGGACACAATATAACTAACCTATTGAAGGTGTCTCCGGAGAGTGTGGATACTTCGGTAGAGGGCACGACCCAGGTTTTCTATACGGTTACTGATGCTAAGGGGCGTTCTAAGACTGTTAAGGGTACTATCGCGGTCGGCCCGGACTGGCCAGAACAAATCATCTGCCCCGGCTGGCAAGTAAAAGACTTCAAATACAGGGGCGGCACTATTTCCGGATTTAGTGAAACTGGGTTAGATAAGCATAAAGCCGGTAAGACTAAAAATAGTTCAGATTGGTGTTGGCCCACATTTGGTGACAAAGGGCAGGCAATTAATGCGGTTGATGGCTTCCGGCAGGTAACAGATTTAACCTCGGTGCCAGAATCTTGGGGAAATATCGAGCGTATCGGTCAGGAAGCGTTCTCTGGTACTAAACTTACTGCGGTGCCGGATTCTTGGGGCAAAGTAACCAGTATCAGTGATAAGGCATTTATGAATTGCAGCCTTACCTCCCTTCCAAAGTCTTGGGGGAATGTCTCATCCCTGGGGGAGGAATCTTTTTGGGGCAATAAAATTACGGCGTTGGAAGCACCCTGGGGCAAGATTACTGCGCTTCCGGAGGGAGTGTTTGAAAGAAATAAAATAGCTTCCCTACCAGCTTCCTGGGGAAGTATAAAAAGAATAGATGCTAGCGCGTTTGCTGACAATCAGATAACTAGTATTCCGGACTCTTGGAAAGATGTTAATTTTATAGGCTTTTATGCTTTTTATAAGAATCAAATCCCTGCGTTACCGGATAACTGGGGTAAAATTGATGTTACAAAGGCTAAAAGTGATTGTGTTCAGAAGTGGTGTTTGTTAACGGGAGCTTTTTCCAGTAATCAGATTAGTGAATTAAAGTTTTCCTGGGATGGATGGCCAGAAATACCTAATAGTATCTTCTCCAGCAACCGTTTAACATCTCTGCCTGATAGTTGGGGAACCGTAAAACAGATCGGTATGTTTGCCTTTGAGAATAATCAGCTCAAATCCCTACCGGACTCCTGGGGTGAAATAACTAAAATTGCCCACTATTCCTTTCAAAAAAATCAATTAACCAGTTTACCTGCGTCCTGGGGAGAGGTATCAGAGCTTGGAGTATCGGCTTTTAAGAGTAACCTGCTGACTTCTCTAACTGCGCCCTGGGGAAAGATTACTAAAATTCCTGGAGACGCATTTGCTTTTAATCGTTTGACTTCTTTGCCAGATTCCTGGGGTGAGATTACTGAAATAGGAGAGAGGGCATTCGGCTATTACGAGTACGGTAAGGAATCTAATAAGATAACGAAACTGCCTGCTTCTTGGGGAAAAATAACTAAAATCGGGAAACAAGCTTTCTCCGGTAATGCGCTTACCCTACTACCAGATTCTTGGGGTGAAGTTAGCTCTTTAGGCAAAGGCGTATTTGAGAGAAACCAGTTAATTAAGTTAAGTGCGCCCTGGGGGAAGATAACTGCTATCCCCGATGAAACCTTTCGGTATAATAAGCTGATTACTATTCCCGCTTCTTGGGATAATGTTAAATCTATTGGAAATAGCGCATTTGCCTATAATGACATTGCGGCCTTGCCAGATTCCTGGGGTAAAGTCAATAGTTTGGGTTCGGAGTGTTTTTGTCTTAATGATTTTGCCAATCTACCTGATTCTTGGGGGGAAATAACTACTATTCCAAGATATGCTTTCTCTAGTATACCGACACTGGTATCTGCAGGTTCTGATTGGGGTGAAGTTGTTAATGTGATGTCCCGCGACATATGTCCGCATATGTCGCGGGATTTTTTGGGTTT
>NZ_JAQEVU010000007.1:29510-129102 GCF_027694345.1 Varibaculum timonense | reverse complement strand
TCTATTGGCTTTCCAGGGCGGAAAATCCCAAAACAACAAATAGTGATGAAGCAAAGAGGGACCAATGCAGGTTAATACCCTGTTTGATTCGGTCTTTTTGCGTACGGTTGGCCCCGCCCGCTGACCTTCGCCGAAGTTGTAGAGATTCGAGGGCCCCAACCCCTAACCGAATCCTCGACTGGTCCCGTAACTTGGCGTGGGAAGAAGGTCGATATTTTTGGGGTGGGGAAGTGCTTAGTGGTTATGTCGCGTTTTTCAAAAAATCTAGTAGGTGTAGACCTGAAGGGCTTGCCTCCATCTGTCACCGTCTAACGCGCTCTGCCTGGAGTGGCACGGTTTGCAAAGCGAGCGCAGGTTAGCAAAGTCATGGCTGCCGCCATGCTCGAGGGGAAGAATGTGGTGGACTTCCTGTACCGGTGTCGTCTTGCCTTGTGCTAGGCAGTCTTCGCACAAAGGATGCTGGGAAATGTATGCGGCACGGATGCGTCGCCAGCGTGCACCATAACGCTTGTTGATGCTCGGGTCACGTTGAAACTTGCGGTAGTTCTTGTCCGCTTCCTTGGCGTGGAGCTGGCAGAACCTTTCGCGGGTTAGTTCGGGACAGCCAGGCTGAGAGCAGGGGTGTTTGGGTTTGCTTGGCATTCCCGTTATCTCCTGTGGTGATGGTAAAGCCCCGAGAGGATATTTTCCGCTCGGGGCTTTGACCTTTTTCTAACTAGTTACACTATATCAGGCTCGAAACGAGAATGTCGTCCGCGTTTTGTCCAAGCATTTTAGCGTCCGTACAGGAGACTGGTGAGGTGGTCGAGGGCGGTTTTGCGCCGGTTGTAGGCGGTGGAGCGTTCCACGTTTAGCCGCTCTTGCACCTCATAAATCGCATCAGTTGCGGACTCGTATCCGGAAAGGAAGCAAACTTCTAGCACGTCCCGTTCCTCATCGGTGAGCGCTTGCCAGGCGGGGTTGAACCAGTCCATGTAATCCTTGGCTTGCAGGTATTTGCGGGTGCGGTTATCGATCCGTTCCAGGTGTCTAAGGATTTTGTCCTCGGCAGCGGTGGGATTGAACGCACGGCGGCCGCCATCCAAGATGGGGGAGGACAGGCTGGGCAGGTCGGCTTCGATGGCTTTCAGGTCGTCGGGAGTGTTATCGATGATGGTTTCCATAGTGGCGTAGTCGCGTAGCGCGTTGATAGCAGCGGCGCGGCGGTCAACGTAGCGCCAGGTGATGTCGGTTTCTTGATGCGTAACGCTCATTTGGTTTCTCCTTTCAAGGTCTGCGCTACCGCGTCGATGAGCGCCGACTGGGTCATGTTCTTCGATTCGAGTGCCCTAAGAATCTGTTGATCAATCGAATCTTTGGTCGCAATATGCGTAATAGTCACCGGCTTGGTCTGGCCTTGCCGATACAGGCGGGCGTTGGTTTGCTGGTATAGCTCAAGGCTCCAGGTGAGGGAATACCAGATGAGGATTGAGCCTCCTTGTTGGAGGTTAAGCCCATGCCCAGCGGAAGCTGGGTGAATCAACCCGAGTGGGATTTCACCGTCATTCCAAGCCTCAATATCCGCCGATGTTTTTAACTGTCTGGCTTGTGGGAAGCGCTGCCGGATGCGTGCTAGGTCGTGTTGCCACCAATACGCCATAAGCACGGGATTCCCATTCGCTGCTTCGATGAGGTCTTCAAGGGCATCGAGTTTGCGGCCGTGTACCACGATAGGGTCGCCGGCTTCGGTGTAGATCGCACCGGACGCTAGTTGGGTGAGCTTACCTGCCAGGACGGCAGCATTGGCCGCGTCAATCACCTCATCGCCCAGCTCGACTACCATCTCTGCCGCTAACCGGTCATATACCTTGCGCTCCTTCGGATTCATGGTCACCTCGGTGGTCGTGACAGTCAGTGGTGGGAGGGTGAGGTAGTCGCTGGTTCGCATAGACAGCGTGATATCCGAGATTGCTCGGTAGATTTCGTCTTCAGCGCCAGGTTTGGGTTTGTAGGTGAATACTTGCATTCCACTGCGCTTATCGGGCACGAACCATTTATCGCGGTAGCGGGAAATGTAGCGTCCGAGCCGCTCACCCAAATCCAACAGCCGGAACTGCGCCCATAAGTCCATCAACCCATTGCTGGCTGGGGTGCCGGTAAGCCCGACGATGCGCTTGACTTGGGGGCGGATCTTCATGAGCGCGGCATGGCGTTTGGCGCGGTGGTTTTTGAAGGAGGAGAGTTCGTCGATGATGACCATATCCCACTGCCACTTGATGCCACTACGGGTAATAAGCCAGTCGACGTTCTCCCGGTTCATCACTGTGATGTCTGCGCCTGAGTTGAGTGCGGCTCGGCGTTGGCGTTCGGTGCCGACAGCTACTGCCAGACGTAGCTGGCGTAAGTGGCTCCACTTTGCTTGCTCGGCAGGCCACGTGTCCCTTGCTACGCGCAGCGGCGCAATCACCAGCACCCGGTGGGCTTCAAAGGAGTCGAAGAGGAGATCTTGTATTGCTGTCAGGGTGATGACGGTCTTGCCAAGCCCCATCTCGAGCAGTAGCGCTGCAGCCGGGTGTTCCTCAATGAAAGCCGTTGCTAGCTGTTGGTAGTTATGCGGCTTGTATTGCATGGCACACCTCCTCAACCTCATCAGGGTTATTGAGTACGAGTGCGGTGAAGCCCAGGTGCTTCAACTGCCTGAGCCTGTGTTTTTGGATTGCGCGGACTTTTCCGCCGGGTGCTTTGACTTCTACGAAGCCAACATGCCCATCAGGTAACAGCACGATTCGGTCAGGTACACCGGCGGTTCCGGGGCTGACTAGTTTCCAGCAGACCCCGCCCAAAGCCTCAACGGTTTTTACGAGTGCTTGTTCTAAATGTTGTTCTTTCATCACGTGTTGCTTTCTGCTCACGTGGTGACGCTTTCTGCCAGTCGTTTACATAACTTTTTATATATAGATATTTGTTTTTATTGCTCTTAAGAAAAGTTCTGTTATAGACCGACAGATAGTGTCACCACTTAGGGGCTAAAGGTTGAATTCGCTCTTCAGGCGTAGTCCGTCCACATAGCGTGCGCTCTTTGTGCGGCGTCTGCGGAATCCGAGTTGTTCCAAGGCTGAATAGAAATCGGACGTGGATCTGGCGTATTCGCCCACGCTGAGCGCATAGGCGCGATAGACGCTATAAAGCTCGCCCGAGGGCTGTGTGAAGCTCGGGTCAATCTCGCAGTTATCGTCTAAGAAATGTGTCATCCAGTCGTTCTCAAACCGGTAGGCCTCCAGGGCTCGACGCACTTTAGGCGGTGGCTTCAAAACAAAGTCGTCATCAATCACTTTGCGGGCACCATCAACGATCCATTGCAGAACGGCACCAGCGGCGTTTTGGTAGAGGTGTTCGGCGTAGTTTTTGATGTCCGAGGAGCCTTCGATTTTTGCCTCGAATGGGATCACGATCAGCCTGCGCCAAATACCAACATCCATTGCACCTACGCGTGGCAGGTGATTCGTATACAGCACGAGCGTATGCGAAGGAGCGAACGCGAAGGGCGCCTTATATTTCTTTTCCGCATAAAGCAGATCAGTGGATGCCATTTGCTTGGCGATAGAGGTGGAGAGCCTCATGCCTTCCTCGGTCTCCGCCGCGATCAAGAGGCGTTTGCCTTTGGCTTCTGCCAGCTCAGGCTTCACATTCCGCTTCACACCCACAGTTAGAGCATCGGCGGAGATGTTGCCCGCGTATGTGCCTAACACCCGAGCGATTGTGTTCCAAAACGTTGATTTGCCATTCCTGCCGTCGCCGTAGGCGATGATGAGGGCTTCGACGTAGACTTTGCCGATCGCGGTCAGCCCCACGATTCGCTGCACATAGTCGATTAGTTCTTGGTCGCCTTGGAAGAACACCTCGAGCGCCGCCAACCACGTGTCCATGCCTTTGGTGGCGGGATCGGTGGTGGTTTGTTTGGTGATGAAATCCCCATAGTCGTGCTCGTGAATTTGCCCGGTGGTGAGGTCAATGGTGCCACCAGGGGCGTTGAGAGCGAAAGGGTCTGCGTCAAGGTCTGCTTGGGTGACTTGCAGCATCGGAGCTGCCTCCTTCAGCGACGCCGTAATCGCCTTAGAATCACGCCGTTTGAGCACATATTTCTCGTAGACTTGAGCATTAGTGAGCTGCTCGTAAGCGGTCCACTGTACGCTAGTGAATAGGTTTTTCGCTTTGGTTAGGCTCATCGCCGACAGCAACTTTGTGACCCCAGTGGAATCACACGCCTCACGGGCTTTCTCCAACAAATCTGTGGCTTGCTCTAACTGGCGCGTGGTGAGTTCTTGAGCGATGGCGCGCGAGCCTGGTCTGGTTTCTTCCCAAAACGAGCCGTTATACACCAGCCAATCTGTGGCCTCAGAGAATGCTAGTTTTTGCGCATATTCGTCTGCCAGGACGGTGGCTTGACCGACATCGGTGAAATCGGTGGGACGCAGTCCTTGGATTTCAGCGTACCGTTCTGGTGGAATATAACCCGGTGTTGCAGCTACTTTTGCACCAAACTTGAGAGCCGAGGCCCAGATTGCCTCCAACTCACTATCTGGTAGGGGTGGCACGCAGGTTTGTGCTTTCGTCTCGAAAAGCTGGCGTGCTTGCTCAGTATTGCCAAAACGCACAATCACTCGCCCAGCGAAACCACTCATGGTCGCATTCCTGGCACCTTCTCGAATCTCACCAGTAGCCATTTCGAGTGCGGCGAACGCGTCAGCATCAAGAAAATCGGTGATGGATAGGGCACCGTCTACCCAGGTGACCTCAGCTGTCGGGTTTCCGTAAATAAATCTGGCAGCGTCGAGAGCGTTACGGTCAAAGATTCCGGTATATGAGGCGAGCTTCTTCTTGATCCCCGTATAGACTGCAGCGTCAATGACCGGTTTGATTGGGAAATAGGCGTGGAAGCGCGGCCTGGCGGTCTTTTCACCCTTGGGCTTTAAATGATTACGCGAGGTCGCGGTCGCCAAAGCGACGCCCGGGAAAATGAGAGCGAGCGATTCCGGTGTCACCCAATCAGCCGGGCTGTTAGAGTGGTCGTTATCGATGTCCATCACCACACACGTGGAGTTCAAGAACTTGTCGGTGGAACGGATATCGCCCTCATATTCGGCCGCCACATGGTCACGTGCCACGGTATTTTTCAAATCAGCCGCGCTCGCGATTTGCCGGTGATTCGGGTAGTTAAGGTTACGCTGAGCGCCAACCAGGTTAGTCGTGCACAAAATGAAGTCAGTCATTGAGGTTCACCTCCGCAAAATTGTGGTCAAAGTAGGTGATGGGTAGCTCGAGCTGGTGTGCCCAGGAAATTTCAGCTTTCATGCCTGGCGAAACACGCGGCGTATAAACCCACATCGCCTCGCACTTAGAAAGCAACACGCGATTAAAGAACATGGCGAGGTCGCGATCCCACGGATCGGTATCATCCATAAACTGCGGAAACAGCAGGTGGGGTGCGAGCGGGATACGCCGGCAGCGCACCGCATAAGCTGAGAGATCCCGCGCCAACTCCACATTCGCCCCAACATCACCCGAATACGGTGAGCAAACATAGGTCAGTGGTCGATACCCGAATTCGGCCATCTCTACCGCCCGCAGCGCCTTATAAGCGGTAGGGTCCGCATATCCTTTGAAGTTACGCCACGGAGCGAGGTCGCTGATCAATGGCTTGTCGTCGAGGAGATTGCTCATTTGGTTTCACCTGCCTCACGTTCAATGACGGGCAGGATTCCGCAACAGTTTTTCAACAGGTCATAGATGAACAGGCGGCCTTTCTGCGTCCAGTACGTGTGCATCACCGTCTTGCCGCTCTCCAGCAGGTGGGTTTTGGATTGGGTGTAGCCGTATTTCGCATACTCGGCGTACAGATACCAGATGCCTGACTGTTTGAACTGGATATGTTCATCAGCTAACAGTCGGTTGAGTTTCTTCGCGGATAGCCCGTAGTCTTTAGCGATAGCGGTGATGGGCATCAACGACGGTGACTGCAGCACGATATCGTAGTAGGAAACTTTCGGTGCTGCCTCGGGCAACGCCTGCTCGGCAGCAAGACGCCTGACACGCTCGGCACGCAGACGTGTGAGGGCTTGTTCGAGCAGCTCATCGTTGTCGAGGATTTCATCGATCGCGTACAAACCGGTCCGACGAATCGATGGAAGCACCTCATCAAACACCCACCTCTCGAAACGTTGCGCACCAGGGAGCTTTGAGGAGACGATCAGGCGGTAAACATCCCCTTCAGTGATGAAACGGATCTGTTGGATCCCGCCTGACGTTTCAAGGGGGTAACGAAATGGAACCCCCTTGCAGTGGTCTTGCACTGCCTTATTCGGATTCGTATATCCCAAAGCGCTCGCGACGTCACGGCCGCAGAACATGATGGTTCCATCGTTAGTGATGGTGCGGATTTGGCCGAACTGCTTGTTGGTGAATACTTGTAGTGTGGAGCCGGTCATTAGCTCTCCTTCCCGTAGTTTGTTGGTGAGAGCCATGAGCTGACCCTCTACAAGGAGGGCTTTGAGAAGAGCGAAATATAAACACGACTTTGAAAATAGGCAGGCAAAACCTTGATAGGACAGGCGAGAACTTTGCTTGGCTGTTAACGGGATGTGGGTTATGATTGATGCATCAAGACCGGTTCCGCCCGCGAGGGTCCAGGGCCGGTCCTCATTGTTTCTAGGCTCAAGGGAGGTGCCGTCGTGAGCCCGCAGCAGAGCCGACAAGTGCAGAGCGCTACCGGGAGCGGTAAGGCGTTCAAGACGCATGGCGAGCAGATCAACTTGTTACGCTCTCGCGGGATGGTGATTGATTCCGATCAGTTGGCACGGCATCTGTTGGAACGAGTGAATTATTATCGGCTTTCCGGGTATTGGTACTCGTGGCGTGAGATAGGGGCAGATGGTGCGCGCTGCGATGTGTTTATTCCTGGCATGAATCTTGCTGATATTGATGCTGTGTATTGATTGGAGAAAGCATATGGAATTAATGAAAGCAGAGATTAAATTACTAAGAAAAGCTTATAGCGTTATGGCTGACACGCACAGCAAATATCACCCGGAGTCCGAAAAAGACATATCTGAGTTTGAAAACAAATTCGAACCAATTCCGTCAGAATATCGGTATTTACTCAAGGAATTTGGTGGCTGCCATTTTGTTGATCCATGGATTTTCACTTTAGAGGAATTAGGCTGTGAATACCCTGCTTTTATTGCAAACTGTACCGACGACGAAGAAAGCAACATATCAAATAATACTGTTTTTCCTATTGGCGGTTTAGGTGATGGCAGTTTAGTTTGTATTTTAAAGGAAACAGACAAAATTGTTGTTTTGCCACATGATGTATATGTGACATCGGTTGATGATTTAGAAATTATTGCAGAAAGTTTTAAGGAGTTAGTTTTTGGTTTAGCGGAACAGGGTATTGAGCTTGACAACCAAATTAAATAGCCAATAATGGACATTCGTGAAGTTCTTATTGACATAATGTGTACTTGCTAACTTGAATTTGTTGAGGAGACGGTTGTATTAATGACAAGGGAATAGACCGAAGTCCTTAATTACGAATGCTATATGCGATAGCGTTTCTGTAACAGCGAATCTTGGACATCAACAGCTAATGATAGTGAAGAAATCTTAGCTACTACACTTGATCATGAACTTATCGCAAAGTTTGCTAAAGAGTTTATGGAATTAAATAACGGTATTTATTTTTAAGCAAAGAGAAATCAAAAATTTATGCAGATAATTTCATTAGAAATTTAATGAAACTCTCGGTTTATTTGGAGAAAAGAGGTATTGAATTCAGATATGAGAAAATATGCAGATATAAAAGACATAATTGAATATGGGTTAAATAATATTTCTGATAAGGAAAAAATAACAATAAGCCTGAAAGACTTTCTATACATTAGACGAGTTTTAGAGGAATATATGCGTTATCTACATAATCCTGATCATTATCCCGATATAGAAGCAATTCAAAATTTTTTAGGTGATATTTCTTCGGGAGGAGGATTTGAATGTTTAAGCACAGCTATTTATGAAAAAGTATATAAAGTTGATTTGCCATCGAAGATTGAGAAAATGATTGATGATGGTGTATTTGAACACCCTCTTTATCCCAGTTACTATAAGAAAAATGAATAGGTAATAATTGTATAATATTGAAATGGTACAAAATATAAATTTATGTGGATACGTAAATTTGAAGTTGTAGAGGTTGACTATGTGATTTGAAGAACTTATGAAGACAAATTGCGAAAAACGAATCATCAGGCTTTGTAAAAAAATTAAGAAAAAGCTGTTCGTTTACGAGAAATTCTGATGTTAAATCTTTGTATGAACTTGCATATTACCTATATATTTCAAACGATCTGGCAGCAGAACCCGCTCTGGAGTATTAACTAATCCTTCTGATAGAAGCCGCATTCGTACCCGGCTGCATCAATCGGTAAACCCTCAGCCCATTGGGGTAGCTCGTTCATGAGGGTGCATATGTCAGCAGCGGTGGTGCCGGAATTGATGGGTTCGTCGATGACGACTTCGTCGTGAATATGCATCACGATCTGGTGACCGGCATTCTCAATGCGGGTGATGGCTTCGGCGAGGAGGTCTCTGGCGGTGGCTTGAACGATGTTCTCGACCAGTTTTCCACCGTAAGTCTCTAGTTTCTGCCACTTCCGAGCCACGCCCTGACCCCAATAAGTAATCGAGGTGCCTCCGAACCTGTTCACGCCAATACCTGGCTTTACATATGCCAAGCGCCGACCGCTTGGCAAGGTGATGAAGAGCATCCCGGATTTCTTCTCGAAACTCAGGTTGCGCAGCGTGACCGGTCTGCTGGTGCTAATTGCTCTGGTAGCGGCATTGTCGACCTTGTGCCACAGCTGCACAATATTAGGGTTGGCTTGCCGCCAAGCGTCCACAATGGGCTGTAACTCGTCCTCGCTTAGCCCCATCTTCAAAGCGCCCATAGCTTTGAGCGCACCCACAGATCCGTTGTAGCCACAAGCAAGGACAGCGATTTTTCCTTTCTGCCGAAGCTCACTGTTGACTCCGTGCTTTTCCACCGGCATACCAAACATCGCGGACGCAGTCGCGCAATAAAGATCCTCACCGTTCTTGAACGCGGCGAGCGTGGTTTCCTCACCAGCAAGCCACGCCAGCACTCGCGCCTCAATTGCTGAATAATCGGCGACGATGAACCGGTGAGCTTCCGAGGGGATGAATGCGGTGCGAATCAGCTGGCTGAGAGTATCGGGCACGGAAGGATAAAGCATATCGAGCGCCTCACCGTTACTGTCACGCACCAAGCCACGTGCTTGGGTAAGGTCGGGCAGATAGTTCCGAGGTAGGTTTTGTACTTGCACAAGACGTCCTGCCCACCGCCCTGTACGGTTTGCACCATAAAACTGGAGCAGACCATGCGCTCTTTGGTCGATGCAGGCGGCATCCATCATCTTCCGGTATTTCGCCACTGATGAGCGCGATAATTCTTGCCTGAGTTCGAGTGCTTCTTTCACCTCACCACTGGCAGATGCTAGGGCATCATCGACTGATTCTTTCGCCATTGACTCTATCGGGCATCCGTGTTGGTTTAACCATTCTTGTAGCTGTAATGGCGAGGCAGGATTTTCCAAGCCGGTGAGTTCTTGCGCACGGGCGAGTTCTTGCGCCCGGTGGGATTCGTCAATAGTTATAGCGTTTGCGGCCAGTGTGGTGTCGATACGGATACCTCGGTCGTTAATTTGTTGATCGACCTCATACTGCTCCCAGAGATAATCAGGTACTGAGAAGTTGGAGAGCTTGCCCCTAATCTGGGTTTCTACCTCCACGTCGCGGGCATTGTAGGTCTTAAAGAGCCTCCAGCCATCCGGGTCACTGCCGGGCAGACGCTGATGGCCGTGTTTGTCGGGGACGCAGAAATACTTGATGAGTTCCTTGCCTTCATCCATCTTTTGAGCATCGAGATTCAGCACTTTGCCGACATCTTTAAGGGAAAGTGGCAGGCCAAGGGTTGCTGCCCATATCATTGAGCAGCGCCACCCAGCTGGATCAAGTCGTCGTCCGAGGTAGGCGCTAAGACAGGTGCGTTCAAAAGCGGCGTTGTAAGCCCACTTGATAACGGCAGGGTCATCAAGTGCTCGGAGAATCTCTGTGGGGAGTTGCTCTCCGGATGCTAGATCCACTGTGCGCACCGCGCAACCGTCGATCGCGTAGGAGAAAAGGAGAATCTGAAAGTCAGGGTGGTTACAGTATTTGTAAACTCCGGCTTTGGCGAGGCTGATTGGCGAGTAAGTTTCGATGTCGATACTGAGCGTGCGCATAAGGTTCCTTAACGAGTGAGTGGGGCGGAGCCAACCGACTTGACTCCGCCCCTTGAGTGGATTGGTTTGCTTTAGGCGAGGAAGTCCTCGTCTGCATCCCAGGTATCGAATTCCGATGCCGCGCTCACGTGGCCGCCGAGTGGCTCACCATCACGGGTCTTTTGAATATTGCCAAGACCGCAGGCCACGCCACGGTTCCCGTTGGTGTTGAAAGCGTAGAAATTGATGGAAACTCGCCCGTAGCAGCCAGAATAGACTTCGGAGCGGTCGAGGATGGGGTTTACGTCTTGATCCACGATCTGCGGAGCATTAATACTGTTGGCATTCACGAAATAATGTCCGGCATAAGCGTCATCGTCACGCTCAGCATCTCCATCACGTAGCGGCAGCTTCAAAGATGCGCGTGGCGGGATCTTCCCACCGAACTTCCCAATACCCTCGGTGATTGCTGCCTCGATAGCAGCATTAATCGCATCGATAGTCGCAGCATCATCCTTAGGAATAAGAAGCGATACTGAGAACTTTGGTTTGCCGCCGTTAATAGATTTTGCTTCCCACACGTTTGCGTAGCTCAAACGCACTTCGCCGGTTATGACCTTGGTCGGATTATTCTTCTTATTCTTGGTGTTCACGCGGTTCGACATTTTCGTTACCTTCTTTCTGTTGATTGTCGATGTTTGTGAAATCGTCAGCCGCAGTACTAACCTGCAGTTCTGGGCGTTTGTCAGTGACGGGAACCAGAGTGGGTTTACCCTCGGGCTTGACCACTAGATTCCCGAGGATTTCGGAAAAGTTCTTCTTTCCCATGAGTTTTTCCATCGCGGTAATAGTGAGCAAGGACTGCTTGTAGATGTCCTTATAGCCTGCAGCTTTCGCAGCCTCAGCCACCGCAGTCTCATCTGTGTATTTGCGGATCGAGCGGCCAGCAACCAACTTGAACCCCTCGTACCGCTCACCGCTTAGGGCTTGACTGAGGGCATAGTCGTGCACGTCTGACGCCCACCGCGTGAGTTCTGGTATTTGCGCCAACACATCAGCCACCTCAGCTGGGCTAAGTTCGGCTGGCGGGGCGAACTCGTACTTAGCCAGCTCAAGGTTCGCTTCAGCCCTTGCCCGGCAGTTGGAGGCGATCTTGCAGAACTGACACCAGGCACCTGCATAAAATTCGCCATCGCCTTTCGCTGCTAGTTCGGCTGCAGGCTTGAGCGTCTGCTCGGCCCACTTGTTCAGCTCAGTGACGCTAATCGTCCAGGTGGATACGTTTTCGCGCCGTGGCTGAAAAACCGTTAATGCCACCTGCTCAATGTCATAAAGAGCGTCGAACAAGGCAAGTGCACCGATCGCGTAGAGCATCATTTGTGGGTTCCACTCAGCTTCTACCAGCACGCCCAAGCCATATTTCAAATCGATAACGTGCAGCGTGCCATCAGCCACGATGAGGCAGTCGCCAGTGCCGAAGCCACCAGGCACAACGTTGGAGAAATCCAAGTGTTGTTCGATGTAGATCACCGCGCCAGACGTCACCTGTTTGGCTTGCTCGTATTGTTCGAGCACGTAGGAGACGTAATCGTCGGTGTGGGTATTCATCTCGTCATCTTCGTATTTGGAGACGGGGCGTTTAGATTGCTGCTTGAGTGCTCGGCGCAGCTTATGTTCTGCCAACGCGTGAGCCGCCGTGCCTTGAAGTGCAGCTTCACTTGGAGCCTCTGTCACCCCAGCCGTGAGTTTCGCTGATGGGGGACAGTGCAACCAACGATGCGCCGACGAGGCGCTCAAGAGTGCGTGTTTTTGCGGTGGCATCATGCACCACCAGCCTCAGCCTCAGCTGCAGCGAGCACCGCGTTGGCTTGCTCCACCGTCAACTGTGAAAGCTTCGTATGCTCAAACGAGCGAATCTTGGCTTTGATGAAATCGTTTAAGCCCGAGCGTGCATAATCCGCCAACACGCCGCGCACTTCCTCCAGTGGCAGCAGCTTGACCTGCGGCTGAGGTTCGCTGACAGATTCTGCTTGTTGATTCTCGACGGTTTCGGGTTCACCCGGCCCGCCCGTGAGCATATAGTCCGCTTCGATACCTGATTCCATCCAATACAGCAGGTCGTTCTCGGTTGCTTCTATTTCGGCTTGCAGGCTTTTCAAATCTTGGCGAAGATTGACGAAAATTTGACGCATATTGGCTACATGGTTCGCTGGAGTCATCACGCCACCTCATCTGCCTGATCAGGACCAAATACGGCCTTCATGAACGACTCGAAATCCTCATCCGCAAACGAACCACGCCGCTTACCTGATATCTTCGACTGGTCGTTGTCAATGATTTCAATGGATTGCACATCCCGCCCCTGCAGTAACACTGCACACCGTCCACTCTGACCCGTGAGCTTGCGCAAAACCCTTCCTGACAGGCGGCGCATACCCACCGATGCCACAGCATCCGGGTCAGAATGCTTACTGACCTTCACACGTAGTTTCCGGCTCATCACCGGCTCCTTCCTGAAAGAACCCTCCCAGTGAGACCCACTGCCTTCACGCTGTGTTCCTTCACTAGGAGGGCTTCCAGGGGGTCGAAATATAAATCAAAGTTTGAGACCAATTTCGGCGGCAATCTTCGCCCGCGCAGATTTCAACAATTGCGAGGCACGAGGCTGAGTAATTCCAAGCTCAGCCGCTACCGCAGTCAAAGGCACCTGATTCAAACGATTCTGGATAACGATGAAGCGCTCACGCTCATCCAAGCCAGCCAAAGCACTCTCAACCGTCAACCGCGTATCTACGTCATCAAACGGATCATCGAACGCTTTCATGTGACCATACTGGTCGACCAGCTCATCAAAAATATTGCCGCCACCAGCCAAAGGAGCACGCCAACACGAATCCGTATTGCGTACCCACTGTTTCGCCTGGTTATACTCCGGCTTATTAATCTCCTCCCGGACAATCTCCTCAATAGAACGCCGCTGCACCAATTCAAGGCTTTGTACCATATCGCGGCGTTGACGATAATCAGCCTCAATCATCGAGACCACCTCGCCATCACTCACCTCAACCTCCACATACTCTGCAGGTTTCTTCACATCGAACTTTTGCTTTTCGTAACGGATTTGTACTTTCATTTGTGGATTTCCCTTCCGGGAGATCCACGGAGCGATATTCAGTTATGAGGTCGACCTGCAAGAACAAACCCAGCAACAAGCCATCGCCTATGAAGGTAATGGCCAGTGCTGGCTGCTCCGCAGATCTCCCGACTTATTGCTTGTCGCTATTTGTCGGTCGTGAGGTTGCCACGCACCGATTGCGCGCTGGCTCGTGGTGACCTCACTAATAGATGTGTGCGGGATGCTCGAGAACGTCGCCTTCTAACCGTCTATTCATGCGTTTGTGAAGTTTCTCTTCACACATCGCAGGTTGATTCGATATAATGAAAGGCGACTATCTCGTCATTCCGCCACAACGAATCCCATCGCTGGGCTTCACGAAAAGGTTAAATAATGGGCTTTCGCAAGCTTTGAGAAACGTTGAGGCAAAACTTTGAGAGTTTTTGAGAAAACTTCGTTAGGAGGTGAACAGTGCAGTTCCACCAGTGGGCTAAATCAGTACGCCCTGTTGTTCCTGGCAACCTCCATGGGTCTAGTTATGCGCGTGAACTGATCTCCATGTTTACTACTGTCAATGAGGGGGAATGGAATACGCGAAACGACCCCACAAGCACGGCCTCAATATCCGATGATGTACTTACCTCGCTTATGTCACGCGACGCGGGATTTAGCAAAGGGCTAGCAAACGCAATTTATTCTCGCTTGAATATAGATAATCTCATTTGTCTGATTGAGGATTTAGATGAGCCAGCGCAGAATCTCATCCGTCTCAATTTTGAGAGTTTTGGAGTAAGGATTCGCTTAACGCACGTGGCCGAAGATGCCTGCCTAATTCTGCTGGACATTCTCGAGCGGCTCGCAAAAATAAAAAATCCTGATTTGCAAGCACGGATTCGTATTCGCCAACTAGCTGCGAAGGCTAGGTATCGCGAAGAACTTCTCGTCTTATCGGATGGTTGTCTGCAGTGCGGAAAAACCCTCAATATCGAATCGCACGATAAATCCAAGGCCTCCTACATGATCGTGCTTCTCGACGAAGACATTGAAGAACCTTTACGCGATGATTTCGCAGTGTTATGCGCCGAGCATGGCGAAAAATACCAGCTGGCTCACACGAAAAAAGAAGAACAACAGCTACGAGCTAACCTTGCACGTCTTCTTGCTAAACATCGCCTTGCCGACAATGTCGTGCCTTTGGGGCTTGAAAACGAAATCAGCCTGCTGTTGGACGCGGTTTCCAACATTCCTTACGAGCAACGCATACCAGATCCCAAATTCAACGCAGTCGACCTTGAGCAGAAAATTCACGATGCTGATCTGCTTTCCCAAGCAACTGATGCTGTATCCGTCTACAAGCCTTTTATCGTCAATCAGCTGAAATCTAAAGAAGCGAGAGAACAGCTCAAGTTCACTCGACTGTGCAATCAAGTTCAAGGGGCGTGGCTGACCTTCGAAAGCTCGGGGTTGGATCAGCCCGGGCAGTTCAGGCAACTATGCGATTGGATGAACAATCACACGGGAAGCGGCATTTACGTGTGTGGCATTCTCATCAGCTACTTCATCCATATTTGTGAGGTATTCCGCCCAGATGTAGACGTGGAGACAGACTATGCGATTGCCTAACAAGCTCTACACTTTCGACGAATCAACCCTCGCCAACTTTCCGCGAATCCTGAATCACTTAAATAATCCGATGCGCCTCATTGATTTACATTTTGATCTAGTGAAACAGGTAGGCGGGACGGCTGAACTTATAGAAGCACTCACTCTACTGCTCGCATTGAGAAAAATAACGATTGATGTTGAAAACGGGGTGATTGCGCTTGCTGATTAACGTATGGTCTGACAGATTCAACGACGCGGGCGAGCCCCGCCCGCCCATAGTTTTTCACCCTGGTCTGAACGTCGTCGAGGGAGGAGCTGAAGCCGAGAACTCTATCGGCAAATCTACCTTGCTCTCCATAGTGGATTACGCTTTCGGTGGTGCAGATTTCGCAAAATCTGACGTCATTACCGATCCTGATGCTGTCGGCCACCACACTATTTACTTTACCTTCCGTTTTGGAGAACAAGACAGGTATTTCTCCCGCGATACCTCACGCCCAGGTTTCGTTCAAGAATACTTTGATCCTGAATGGAAAGAACGAAAAGAAGAATGGCAGATAGACGATTATCGAGTATTTCTTGCTGAACAATACGGTCTAGACATTCCCGATTCGACTCTTCGAGAATTAATAGGCCGGTTCGTTCGAATCGATACCGAGCAACTTGCCATGTTGAAAAAGCCGCTTAAAGCCGCTCCTGCACAACCCGATGAACAGGGTGTGTTTGCGCTGGAGAAACTCTTCGGCGTGTACGGAAAGCTCAAACAACTCGAGGAAGACCTCAAAGCAGCCAACCTCAGTTACTCTTCGCTTGAAGGGATGGCTAAAACAGGGCTTAGTCAATACGTGAAAATACGAAATAAGAAAGAACGCGACCAAGCCGAGCGAGAACTAACGCAAGCACGGATTGCGTTTCAACAACTGCGAGTGACAGCAGACCTCGATCTTTTCCAGGCAGCAGAGCAAGCGAAAAGCGAAGAGCAACACATGAAGACTCAGTTGCGCTCGCTGCAGAACAAACGTTCTGTTCTTAAAGGAAAATTATCGATAGTTGAAGCAACGCTATCGGGAGAATCAAGGCTCGCAACCGATGACCTTGAAGAGTTCTATAACTTCTTCCCGAACGTAAACAAAGAGAAACTCGAAACTATCGAGTACTATCACCGAGCTCTCGTCGACGTCTATGAAGACCAGCTCAACGAGCAGGCAGAAAAATATCGTCGCGTAATTGCTGTGTTGGACAACGAGATTAACCAACGGCTACGAGAAATTCACCAGCTCAAACAATCAGTTGAGCTCGATGATAAAACCTACGAAGAAAACGGTGAGCTAGCAGCCACCATTAAACGTCTTGAAGCTCAAATCGACGCCTATGACAAAATGCGCGAATTCGACAAGCTGCGCAAAGAAACAAACAAAGCTCTCAAAGAACAACGGCCGGTCATTCTCGGCGATATCGAGCACAACATCAACCGACTCACCAAAGAATTCGTCCAAGCCCTCTATCCGAATAAAAAGCGTAAACCGCCACTATTTAGCTTCAAAGAATCACGCGGTAAAGCGGGGTATACCTTTTCATCTCAAGGAGACAACGGGGCCGGTTCGCAATCCAAGAACCTGATTTCATTTGATTTAGCTATCCTAGAATTAACCAAGTTGCCCATCCTGATCCACGACTCCGTGCTCATCAAACAACTCGCATATTTCCCTGTTGGTAACCTGCTCACACTCTATGAACGAGTAGCGGAACTTACCTCCGAGGATGGCCACCCTAAACAAATATTCTTCTCATTCGATGCCACCCCGAAATATCGGGCGGAAGCAGAAGAAATCGTTAACAGGACAAGAGTCATCAAACTAGGTGAAAACGAGCACGCACTCTATGGATTCACTTGGAACGAAGAGAAAGACGAAACCGATGAGGAGAACAAATAATGCGACTGTCCTATAACAAACTATGGAAACTTCTCATCGACAAAGGATGGACGAAAGAACAACTGCGCACAGCAGCAGGCTTCAGCCCAGCCACCCTTGCCAAACTAGGTAGAGGAGACAACATCCAAACCAACATTATCGTTCGCATCTGTGAAACTCTTGCCTGCCAGCCGGCAGACATTATGGAAATCAAAGGAGACAACTAATGAGCGACAACTTCTCCTTCCTGGAAAAAGATTTTCCTTCCCTAGCAAACTTTGGGCATTTGGCTGTCGAGTGAAACAACTTGAATTTGTTGAGGATAAGGTTTTATGAATAATAAATATGAAAGCGTAAGAAAATTTTTATTATATCCAGATAATATTGATGACCTTTGGGAAAGTAATGATTTAATTTGGATTGATTGGAGAGAAGAAGACGAATCTGTAATCAATTACTTTAATAGTGAAATAGGAAATCTTATAGAAGTAGATTTTATAAATAATAATAAAAAATATGGTGATGACATAAAATTAAAATACAGAGCTGAAGAAATAGTTGTTCCTTATATGGATAATATGGATAGGGATACAACTATAAAGTATTTCAACGAAATCATAAAGGAAGATTTTGAAATAAGATGGTTTGTTGAAAGTCTTGGTGATGATACTTTAGCGTTTTGCATTTTACCGAATAACTTATGGAGTAGTTTAGAAAATGAGTTTAGTAAAGAGGTTGTAGATTATTATTTTATGACAATTAGTTTGGAATCCGTAATGTTCGATTTAGATGTTGATTCTGTTTTTGATTTGATTTCGCTTAGAAAAGCTAATAATAAAGTACCTTTTGTAGAATTATTAAAAAAGCTAAAGTAGATAAATAAAAATTAGAAGTTGTAGAGGGAATAGTGTGTCAACACCAAATATAATTTATTCTAATAAAAATGCAGCCAACTATAGCTTCCTTTATTTTTTACATGAAGAAGATAGATTTGACGAGAAGTCTTTTTATGACCTATATGCTTATGTTAGTAAATTGGAAAGTATAACTCTCGCAGAATTAAGAGATTTATATTTTATTCAAAATCAAGTAATGAGGCATATTGTTTACCACTTTGATCAAAATGATATGAGTGAAATTTCAAACTTTCCGACAGAATACTGGAAGTATATTGACCTTTTAGATCATGCTATAAATAATATTTGTTCTATTGTTATATAGTCAACTCCCAGTTTATTGAATTTGGCAAGGTATAAGGTTCTATGAGATGAAAAATATAGATATTTTCGTACATGAAAAATATAACAAAGCTGATTACGAAAAGGTAGCAGAACATATCTATAAAACGTATGACGATTTTATGAAAAGTGATTGCTTTGTTACTTCATTAAAATTTGTTCAAGAACCAGAATTAGGAGAAGGAGATAGTCCGAGGAATATTTCCCAATATCCATTGGAAGATGTTTTAGAAAAATTTTATGTGGCGATTCAGGATTTTTATAAAGATTTGAATTATACCAGTGATGAGACTTGTTATTTGGAATTTTCGGCTTCAAATATGGAAGATATACAGAAACTACTTGGAATCGTAAATAAGCATGTATACAATAAGGAAGATGGGGATTATGTAGAGCTGGTAATTGAATAGTGTATTAAAATAATTACGATATAATTTGACGGGTTCTGATAGTAAATGTACAGATGATGATTGGGTTTGGTGTGCGGGCGAAGTAGTAAAAGCTGTCGACTTTATTCGTCCAAGCAAACAAGCTGGAGTTGACTGGGAGTCTTTACAGATTAAAAACCGCGACAATTCAGAAAACTCGTCCAGTTCAGCTATCCGTAATGGCACCGACATCAAAAAGTGGTACAGAACAGTGTCTAAAACGGGCAGTACGAGGTGGGAAAAATTCCCAGTTGGCGCAGATGGCGAAAAGTTTGATGAAGTGGATTTTCAGAACTTTGTGAAAGAGTACCTGATGAGCTTGCGCTAAATCTATTGGTGGTCGTATAACGGCTCAGCACACTTGCCATTTTGGAAGCGACATTTTCGCAAAAGCCTAACCATTTCGCAAAAGTGGGGTTTGCGCGCATAGATGCGCGCAAGGTTTTCGGCTCTTTCGGGTAACTGCTTTCAGACGCTCAATTCGGCGCTGACACAAGGCGCGTTAGAGCAAGTTTAGAATCCCCACTTTGGCTTGATAACAAGGGAAAACAGGCATATTTGCTCAGTCTCTACAGCCCTCACTTTTGTATTAATACCAGCAATCCCGTAACTAACTGCCTGCTGGTGTTGATACAATTTCGCGCCAGCAGGTTTTGTTTTGCCTTTTTGCTCCAAAAATTGCTTGTTTGCTCCAAAATAGGGGTTACGCGAAATTGTTGTGTTGAGCTGGGAAAATAGAAAGCCAGCGCCTGAAATGAACGGTGCTGGCTTTTGATTTCTGGGCTTTGGCGCTATTGCTCTGGTGTACTGGTTCCGTCTTTCCAGATCACGGTCGCTTTGCCACTTGGTGCTATCTCGATGCGTTGGCACAGGGCGTGGAAGGTAGCGGGGTCAAAGTCGCCTACACTGTCTAGTGTGGTTAGGGTGCGCCGGTAGTGGTTGAGTGTGGCTTTGAGTCCTGTGCGCCGCTCAATCTCCGCCATGGTTGCTTCGTAGGCGTCGATGGCTTCACGCTGGCGTTGTTCCAGCTTCTTGAAGCGTTGGTGGTAGTCGTCCTGGTTTTGGGATTGATGTGCATTCGCGTTGATAGCCTGCTCGATCAGTTTCGTGGCGATCTCTACTTCAGCAACCTGCTCAGCAGCTTTGGCTTCTAGCTCGCTGGTGTCGGTGAGTACGGATTCGAGGAGTTTCCAGTCAATGAGGCCGCGTTGCTCGATGAGCTGGGCGAGCGCTGTTTGGAAGATTGTTTGCAGCTGATTATCGCGTAGGATCGGCATTTTGCCTGGGTCGGGTGTAGAGAATTTGTGGTTGCATTGCCAGATGACGGCGCGATACTTGCTTGTGAGAAAACTTTCGGGAACTTCTCGTGGAGCGCGTCTGGTTTAGTGCTAACCAGACGCGCTGTCGCCCCTGTTCGTGAAATCTTTAACCACGCTTGTTGTTCACCGCCATCTATGATGGTAGTTAGATGCTAAAAAACTAACTATTACGGAATCAGGTCAATCGTGCGTAGAAGAATTCTCCTTGTGTATCTCAGGCAATTGCTGTGGTGGTTAGGCTTACTGCTTTTGCTGCCATCGGTTTTAATGTATGTCGATGAACACTGGATTATTAAAGTGCTTTCTAACGCTCCGAGCGTTGAAAGCATATCTCCGTTTGTAGATGGGAACGACTTTTATACGCATAGAGCATTCTTTGTATTATTTATCTTAAATACATTAGGTTACTTTGCTTGGTTTTCTAACCGAATTATCTGCTTTACTGGATTATGTGTCGTTACGATCCCTAAAAGGAATTCAGATCAGCGCTCACTAAAAATATTTACGGGTACTGTAACAGTATTATTTTTCATTCTGTCATTATGGATTTATTTCGTTTCAGCTATCATTTCTTTTCCATAAGCATAGTAAGAAATCCATTGTGTGGGTGTATGAAGCTATTCTTCATACACCCACACAAAATGGAGTTGTTTTATCGGTGAGGATTAGCTAGAAATGCCGCATATGCGCGAGCTATAACTTCAGCTTCTGCTCGTGATGGTAATCTATCTGCATGTGCCGCCATTTTCAATAGGTTGTCCGTGGCTATGATATTGGTTAGCCCCATAGCATCTATACCTTCTGATACTGTTAGGAAAGCTGCCACGAGATTGTCGCCATTGCTATGAAACCTATCACTATAAAAACGTTTGATTCTATTGGTTTCACTTAGCTTGAAAACCTCTTTCATAGCTTCAGAGAGGCTCTTATCAGATGAGTTATTCTTCATGTGTTTTGCAATTAGCCAAGCATCTGCATCCGCTAAAACATCCTCATAACTAAATCCATTACCGTCACCTGTAGCCCCAATGTGAGAATGTATCCACGCGTAGAGATCTTGTGATGAGCCAGACTTTTGGTAGCTACCCCAAATCTGTAAGAGATCTAAAGGCCAACCCCCCCCAGATCTCCTAATCCATATTCATTAGCATTTTGATCGACACCCCAAGTGATGTATCCAAGAGCTGTGGCTGCCATATGGGCAATATCTCGTCTTGGAAGAGTGTTCTTGATTGTAGGTTGTTCATCGCATACTTTGGCACACAGTAATCGAGAGCCAGCGAGTTCGGCTGGTGAGGGAATTTCTGGAGTGTAAGTTTTGGGTATTAACCCAGATACGCCTACGTGATTTCCCACTTCGTTCAATCCTGCGAGGTGTTCGATGCTGCTACCAAGTAAACTCTTCGCCTACCAAGACAGCGTGCTGCCACTGCTGCCAGAAATCCTGCGCCACCTCGATACCCCAAAAACACCTAACGAGATTGCCCTAGCTCTTGCCCGCACCAATACTGATCCAACTAGGCTCATTGAAGCCCTGGATTGCCTATATGCGCTTGGCCGGATTGAGCTTGATGAAGAAGGGAAACTGCACCGATGCTAAAACAAATCAGCTGCCAACTTTTCCGAGAAGCCGGGCAACCCCGCCCACCCATCAACTTCACTCGCGGCCTGAACACCATCCTCGGAGCAATCAAAGGCGAAGCCGGATCTATCGGCAAATCAACCATGATGCTCATCATTGACTTCGCATTCGGCGGCAACACGTATGTTGGTAGTGATGCTGTCAAAGAACTGGACGACCACACGATTTACTTCACATTCGAATTCGCTGACGGGCAGTACCACTTCGCTAGAACTCCCACCGATCCAAAACTTGTCGCACAAATCGATGAAAACCAAACCGTCATCGGCACAATGAAAATTGAAGAGTTCAACGCTTGGCTTGCTGCGAAATACCACATGGACCTGCCAGGACTGAAATACAGGAATACCCTCAGCCGCTTTTTCCGCATTTACGGCAAGAACAACCACAACGAACTTAAACCTCTCCAAACCCGAGGAGGAGACGAATCCCAAAAGGACGCAATCACCGTCCTAATCTCGCTATTCGGGTACTACGACGAAATCAAAGACTTCAAAGAACAACTGCAACAAGCCGAAAACAAAATCTCTGCATTCAAAGCGGCACGCCGCTATGAGTTCATACCCTCCGCTGTCGACGGGATGACCAAATACAAACAGAACGTAGTAGAAATCGCTACTCTAGAGGAAGACCGGCGCAAACTCGCCCAATCCGATGAGACTGATGTAGAACCGACAGAAATCGAGAAAGCGAACGAACGTAACGAGCTCAAGCGCCAGCTCAATGATCTGCACCGCGAGATTACAAGCAAGAAAGACGAACTACATCTGCTTGACCTGAATCTCCACCACGGAGCATACCCAACCGAAGCTGACCTCAAAAGTCTGCAAGAATTCTTCCCAGGGGCGAACCTTGCAAAGCTCGTGGAAATCGAAAAGTTTCACACGAAGATACAAGCTATCCTCGGTGAAGAACTCGAAGCAGCTCACGCCCACGTCACCAAGCTACTTGCAACACTAGAGGAGCAGGCGACTGAGCTACTGGCACGTATAGATTCCATACCGGCTTCAAAAGCATTCACAGACGAGTTCTTGGACGCCTACACAGAACTCGATCGGCGCATCAATAAGCTACAAGACGAAAACGACGCTTTTGATACTCGCGACCGGCTCCAAAAAGAAAAGCAACAGGCCAATACCCGCTACCAACAACAGCTCGATGCCGTGCTCTCGCACATTCAAATCGCAATCAACAGCCAGATGGAAGCCATCAATGAAGAAGTAACCGGCGGCGAATACAACGCGCCAAAGCTCTCACTCAACGCATTCAACAGCTACGACTTTGAAACCCCAAGAGACAAAGGCACCGGCACTAACCATCGTGGCGTCATCATTTACGACCTGGCGATAGCGCAGAACACAGCGCTCCCGGCCATCGCGCACGACTCGATCATGTTCGACTCCATGTCACGCACCGACCTCAGCAACCTCATCCGCGTATACAACGACCAGGTAGAAAAGCAAATCTTCATAGCCGTTGACAAAGTTAGTGACTGCACTGACGAAGCCAAAGCCATCATCCAGCAGACCATGGTGCTCAAGCTTGACAACAACGAGCACGCCCTGTTCGGGGAGAAGTGGAGCCGAAAGGACCGTGTATAAATTCTGGGTTATCAGATTTCCACCAACCGAAGAGCAAGAAATCCTACTATGGCATATTAGGGGACACCAGGGTAGAATCGCACAATGACGATTTGGGTACGGTTCATTCCCTGAAGAGTTTGACCTGTCCTTGAGCTTTGTGTGAAGGAGACTGCTTAGTGAGCACAAAATCAAAACGAACTTCAGTTGAGATTTGCGCTGGCGCAGGAGGGCAAGCACTAGGTCTTGAAGAAGCAGGTTTTGAGCATCTTGCATGTGTTGAGATTGATAGAGCTGCTTGTGCGACCCTACGCACAAATCGACCAAACTGGAATGTAGTTGAAACTGATGTTCGCTCGTGGTCTCCTGAGGATTCATTACAGGACGTTGATTTGCTTGCTGGCGGTGTGCCTTGTCCTCCGTTTTCTATTGCTGGTAAGCAGCAAGGCAAAGAGGATGAGCGTGATCTTTTTCCTGAGATGATTCGTCTTGCTAAGGAGCTTAATCCTAAAGCAATCATGATTGAAAATGTCCGAGGGCTACTGAGCGATAAGTTCAAAACTTATCGGACGGAAATTCTTCGAGAATTTGAACGCATGGGGTATATCGCATGTGGTTGGAATCTACTTAATGCAGCAGATTTTGGTGTCCCCCAAACGAGATATCGAGCCATACTTGTATTAATGAAAATGCCCTACGCCATGTACTATTCTTGGCCCGAGCCAAACGAATCCATGCGAACTGTAGGTGAAGCCTTGTATCCGTTTATGCTTGAGAATGGTTGGGAAGGAGCTGGTGACTGGGCTGAACGAGCAGCAGGACTCGCTCCCACGCTTGTTGGCGGGTCAAAGAAGCACGGTGGAGCAGATTTAGGGCCTACTCGAGCCAAGAATGGATGGCTGGAGCTAGGTGTAGATGGGAAGGGCTTAGCAGATAGTTCCCCAGCTGAGGACTTTGCTGGCATACCTCGTCTCACAGTTGCGATGGCAGCTGCCATACAAGGTTTTCCAAAAACATGGATCTTTGAAGGGAAAAAGACTCCTGCATATCGGCAAGTGGGCAATGCCTTTCCTCCGCCCGTAGCACGTAGCGTAGGAGTCGAGATATTGCGCGCACTAGAGCTTGGCGCTTCTGAAATGAGCTAGAAAGTATTTACTACGGCTCCTTCATATATACACCGCTGTGTTAGCCTTAAGCGTGTATGTACAGAAGGATAGTAAATTAACCAGTGACGGTGTTCCGTGGTGGACGGTAGGTGGTACCACGAAACGGATTGCTGCTTATCTGTGGTTCAATGTCTCAGAAGGTGGCACTTTCACCATGGCTGAAGTTAGGGCTGCGGCTCAAATAGAAAAACAAACACAGTCTGATCGCAGAATGCGAGAATTGCGAGAACAAGGCTGGGTTGTAGTTGGATACAAAGATGACAAGTCTTTACCAATGGATTCTTATAGGCTCGTGAAAAGAGGTCTACGCCTCTGGCTTGGCGAAAGAGCCGAGCGAGACGCTATTTCTAACAAGCTTAGAAGGCAAGTGTTTGCCCGCGATAACAACACGTGTGTTATCTGTGGAATATCAGTTGGCGATGAATATCCAGATATGCCGGGCAGTAAGGCAAGAATGACCGTTGGACACAGAATACCAAACCAACGGCTAGGTGAAGCCACCCTTGAAAATCTTCAAACAGAGTGCGCCAGATGTAATGAACCGATTAGAAACTTGTTAAAAAATCCTGACACGTTTGAAGATGTTGAGCCGTTGCTAAAAGATTTATCCGCATCGGAATTAAAAGCTTTGATGACTTGGATTGATGATGGAAAGAAGACTTTCTCGAAATTGGACTTGGCATATGCAAAAGTTCGCTACTTAAGTCCTGGCGAGCTTTCAAAAGCCAAGGATTTTATTCGTAAAGCTATCGATTAATGAAAGCGGCAAGCACAAATTTCCGATGTTTACGCCTGCACACCATGAACTTGGGTTGGAGGCTTCGATAAAACTCAGTTGGTCTCTGAGGTAGCAGGTTGCTGCGGAACATCTTCATGAGCAACGGCATTTCGATTTCAAAAAGGTGCTTACAACTCTCGTGATTCCGAAGTGGAAGATAAGCTGGTCAAGGATTTATACGCCATGGAAAAGTCTGGAGATAAGTGGGTTATCAGTGGCATTCGTGCAAATAAGAAGACCGAGATTGCGCGAGAGCTAAGTCCTTTTTAGATTGATAAGAAACACCACCCAGAATGTTCATAAAGTCGCCCGAACGCGAGTGCAACCGCCACTAATGTATATTCATATTCATCTGTTGAGTTCCCTGATAATAAATTGATCTACGCGAGTGAAGTATTTCCGCACTTATGCTTATATAAGGAGGGTAACGATGCTTATGTGTTTTATGCTCCTATACGGAATGCCCCTCGAAGATCTGGACTTTCAAGCCTGATCTGAGATTCGCCGTATGTAACGTGAATCCTTTCAGGTTGAGTAACAGCGCGACGAGCGGGAACAAGCTCTCTCGACGAATATGTCAATGCAAGGTACAGCGAGATTTATGGGGGAGTATCTTTATTATAGATGCCTTCCCAAAAGCCGATGTCACCGAACGTCCCGATTAGATGGCGATGGTGCAAGAATTCACTAGTTTTGATGTTCATCCGTATTCACGCCGCAGTGGCAGCGCACGGCGCTTAGATAGTGAATTCGCTGGTCATGTACATGATTTAAAACGCTCACTAATCCAGGTATTTCGGCAGCTAATCTGTACCTTTTGGCGACTCTCGTACCTTTGCGCGAGTCTCTTCTTTGGCAGGGTCATTGGGTTCACAGGCGCCGTGCTTCTTTGTCCTCAAAAGGAATTGCGACTGGGATCAGGGCGAGAAGCCGGCATTGAACGAGTAGCCGCGAGCGCCATTTCGCCTAGTATCAAGCCAAAAGTCCGGTCGACTCACCGCCGCCACCTCGCCGCCCTTGTGTCCAATATGGACGCTTGTGTAATCCGGCAGAGGGACGTGGAGCAACCTTTTCGCGGCAGACCCAACAATTTCGCGGCACGGTTTTATCGAAGTGAAGTTTGCTCCAAAAATCTTAGATCGTGCATTTAGCCGTGATGCGCTACGCTGTCGTAGCAACCCAATCCGGATCTCGAGGCGCGACCTTTCTATCTGTATTTTGTCTTGTTATCAAGCAACAAATCCCATCTTCACCACCGCTGTCCCGCCGCCCACTTTGTATCCTAAGCTATGCCTTGTGTGAACGTGGTCAATTGGCAGGGCAGTTATTGTCGATGTTTTCTTGGAATCCTGAAGGGTCTGCGAGTTTGGCGCGGTCAAGATAGTCTTTAAAGAATCTACGTGTGGCATCGTCGGCGCGTTCGGGACTCATGTAGCCCATCTCAGGTACTTTGCTGAGTTGCTCGATTGCTTTATCAGCTTTGTCTGTGTCTGTGGTGTAGTTGTTGAGCCATTCTTGTTCCCATGCGCATTCAAATAACAGAGAAGCGCGCGTGTCCCCGTATCCTGATTGGAACGTTAGCTTGGTATCCTCAGCTTCGAGATTTGCTGGTGGGGTGTATGAATCTGGCCAGTCGAGCTGAGCAACGGAATCTTGATATTCCTTATTTATTTCGTCATAGGAAACTATGCTGAGTTCTTCAGAACTTTGTGCCTCATCTTGCTGAGTGCACGCGGTCATTGACAACGCATAAGTGCATGCAAGTGCCGCCCCGATGATTCTTGTTCGCTTCTTTTTGTTGTTCATGGTGTTCCTTTCTTTTCTTTGTTTTAATCAGCGTAAAGCTAGAGCGGGTTGGAGTCGTGCTGCGCGGATAGCTGGCGCGATTGACCCGATAAGAGCAGTAATAATGGAAGCTCCAACCGCTGCTATAGCAGCAACATAGGGGTATTGGGGTTTAGGGCTTGGGCTGTCTGATGGAAGGAACGTGGGGATAATTTCCACGATTATGATTGAGAGCGCAATGGCTACGCTGAAAACTATGGCAGCAAGCAGAATAGATGAGCCGATGACTTGCAGCGCGACGGATCCTCTTGTTGCTCCTAGGGCACGGCGGATGAGGAGTTCATGTGCTCGTTGTTCAATGCTTGCAAGACCTATATTGATTAGCCCGATGGCAGCAACGACAAGCAGTAATATGGAGGTGGCGATAAAACTGAGGGAAATGATGTTCAATACTTCCTCGTAGTCTCGAGAATCAGTACGGCTAATGGTGTTAGTCGTACCAGGGGCATAGTCGTGTAGTAAATCGGCAATAAGTGTTGAGCGCTGCTCATTTGTTCGAGAAGAGGTATCGTGCCAATAGAAAACAGCGTTTGTGCTGTTCCATAGGTGAGGAGCTAAGGTGGCGAGGCCTTCCACATTTACGTATATGCGTGGATCGCTCAACCCATCGTTGACGATTCCAGTAACTTCAAGCGGGGTTGGTGTGACTGTTGATTGAGTCGTTATATACGCATAGGAATGGAGAGGAAAATTCTGGGCGGCAGATTTGTTTGCTACTAATTCCAAACGAGGCATCTGATTGACCGGTGTTAACCAGCGTCCTTGCACGATTGGTAAGTTGTACACCTGTGCATAGTTGGCCGTGGTGTAAACCGTATCAACACTCAGCCCACTAGAAAGATCTTTCGTCGTGGGAGGATTGTCTAAGTCATGGTTGGTAATGTAGGAATGCTCTTCGCCTGGAGTAAGAGCTAGTGCAGCGTGCAACTTGTGTTTATCGAGTGCGCCGATCAGGTCTGATAGGGCTGAGGAGTCAGAGAAGTGTGGTGAACTAATCGACATCGAATATGTGGGTGCCCGACCATAGAGCTGTTCAATAGTTGAGGCAAGGTATTCTTTTCCGATAGTCCCAGCGAGCACAGAAACAATAACGGCAACGATCCCGATGAGCATTGAAAACCCCGTGAGAAATGCCCGTCCTGGAGAGATTCGCAGATCTTGGATAATCATCCTAAGCATGAGTAAGCCTTCCAGAATCCATATACATAAGATTTTCGCAACGTGCAGCTACGTCTTTATCGTGAGTGACGAGCACAAGCGTAGTATGTGAGGATTTCACGAGTTCCATCAGTACATTGAGCACTTGTATCCCCGTATCAGTATCGAGCGCTCCTGTTGGTTCATCGCAGATCAATAATTCAGGGCGCAGCACTAACGCACGTGCAATCGCTACTCGCTGCTGTTCGCCACCAGAAAGGCTTCCAGGGTACTCCTTACGGCGTTCTGCTAAATCAACATCCTCAAGAGCCTTCTTAATGCGCTCGACTCGCTGCTTGCGAGAAAGATTCTCATGTGCGTAGTGTAGGCTTAGATCGACGTTTTGGGCTATGTTAAGGTGCCGGATAAGCGAATAGTTTTGGAATACGAAACCAATTTTGCTGCCACGTAGCTTCGAACGCCTCCGGTCACTCAAACTAGAAACATCACAGTCTCCATATATATAACGACCAGTGAAATCTGAATTCAACAAGCCCAGAATAGATATAAGGCTCGTCTTTCCAGATCCTGACTTCCCAATAATTGCATTAGACGTACCGCGAATAATGTTTAGAGAAACGCTATCCACTGTTGTTAAAACTTGACGGCGTCCAAGTTTCACGCTCGCTGTCACGTCTTCAAGCTGCAGTAACACATCGCTCATCATCTATTTCTTTCGAGGATCAAGATTAGGGGCAACAGTGCTGATCACGTCACCTTCACTCAGTCCAGAGGTGATTTCAATATAAGCTCCATCGGAAACACCCAAGCCAACCTCCAGGAGAGAACTATTCTCGCCCTTTACTAGAGTGACAGCACCTTTTCCTGTTCTGCCAGCAACGGCACTGACAGGTATAGCAAGAACATCAGCTTTAGCTTGTCCATTAAGTACCACAGTTGCCGCTTGTCCAGGGTGCACTGGCTGATTTTTATCGATGAGGCATACCAAGCTTTGTGAAGCAACTCGCGGTCTTAGCCCCTGCTCCGCACCGGATTCAAAAACAGGATCTTGCCCAGATGGATTCTCCCCGAACACAGCTAAATTCTCCTGCTTAGGAAAACTAGTGGCGATTTCAGCATTGGTGATTTGGAATTCTGTATTGTGTGATACTGTTGCGGTCAAATCTTTATCTAGCGACTCTTGATCCCCAGGCGAAGCCAGGATAGCTTTAATCTCAGTGGGGCCAAGACCATTTTCAATCTGAAACTTTCCAGTCAACGACTCGATAGAAGCAACAGATAAAAGCGTAGGAGCATCTACAGTAAAAGCAAACCCCTGATATTCCAGCTCAAAAACGGGATAATACATCGGGAGATGTTCAGATGTCTCCCCAACTCTGCGCACAATGGCATCTACAGGTGATTTAATCTCCACACCATTGTTCCACCCCAATACTTGACCAGCTTTTACAGAATCGTTTACTTTAACCGCAGACCGGTAAGGACCACGCTGAGATGTCGAAAGAACAAAAGACTTCGCTTGCTCTACAGTTGCTTTCGTGGAAAACATTGGCGCAATCCGGCGTTTTTCCACAGAAATTGTGGATACAATCTGAACATCCTTGGATCGTTCTGCCTGCTGCGTGTCTGGGTCACCAGTAGTACATCCAGATAGGAACAGAACCATTGACACCAGACACGCAGAGACGGCTCGCATAACTGAAATTTTCATAACTTGTCAGTATGTAAGGTCACCGCCCCACGTGTTATCGCAGAACCAGTTACAAGCCTTCATGCGACCTTGGAACGCGAATCGAGTACCTTTCAGGATGTTATCCCACGATTTCGCCCCCTTAGCATTCCACTGCAACGTCCCAGTAAACTGTGGACCGCCTGATTGCTTCATGTTACGCAACCCTAAACGAAGATGTCCTCTAGGCATATCGCTAACACTCAAGCTGATCGGCCCATTGAAAGTGTGCGTTCGGGTGTAATCGTATTGAACAAGAGATCCAGAGGTGTTGAGCCGACCTGAAACATAACTGTTGTCTGCATAGGCAACACCAGTGCCACCTGCCAGCATTGCAATCGCAGCAGTTGCTGTAAGGATTCCTTTCTTGAACGACATAAGTTAACCTCCTACATGTAGATGTGTGATTAATCTTTCTGGAGCGCTCCAGCATCTCCCATGCTCTCCTAAGATTTATATGATGCGCAATGTCCCGAAATTGGGGTATGCGGAGCGTGTTAGGGGAGAGGTAGACTTGCTTTAAGAGTTACAGAGTCTAGTTCAGGAGGTGCCATGCGGGTTCTTGCTCTGTGTATTCTTGCTTTTTTCTTGCCTAGTGCAGGAGTGAGTGGAAATGGGGAGGTAGATCTTTCGCATCAGGGAGGGAACTATATGACTCATGTGGTTCTTACCGCTCATCCAGTGTGTAAAATTTTCCCGTGGATATGCCGGTAGATAGTGCTAAAAACCTAATCTCTAACATAAGCAAGAATCTCAAAAGCAACGGGCTTTTCTGTCTCATCTTCTGGTTTCTTCTGGTTTTCATTGCTGTTATAGATTTGTATTTCTTGGGCGGGGCGGATTCTTCCATAAGTGGAGCAGGCGTGCTGCTCTTGCTTGTTGCCGCCATACTGATCCCTTTGCGTCCTCGGCTGGGCGGGTGGATTTTTCTCCTGCTTGATACTGCGTTCATTGTCGCTCCAGCTACCTCTGTAGGCATCCTTGGTTATGTATGCGTTGTGGTATTTTTCCTTTGGGGTTGGCATAGCTACAAGATTGACGCCATTTTAGGGGCGTTAGCTTTGCTTGGAGGTTTTTGGTTTTCGGTTTCGTTTCAGCTTCCAGCTGCTTTGATGTTGGTACTTATGCTCGGCACTGGATTCGTCCTAGGGTATGTTATGCGTCGTTCTGCAGAGGAACGAGATGCTGCGGTAGCGCAATTATGGAAAACCAAATTGCAGAACTTAGAAGAAGCACAACAACTGAAAGCTAATCTAGCTATGCAGTTGCATGACTCTTTAGCGGGAACTTTATCTGTGATAACAAAGCTTGCTGAATCAGTGCGACAAGAAGCAGGAATAATTGACCACACCTCATTAGCAAAAAAGCTAGTTTTTTTAGAGAAACAAACTCGTGCTTCTCTGAAAGAGCTTCGAGAAATTATTCAACTACTAGATGACACAAACGGATCTAACGATCAAGGAAGTAGCTTTATTTCTACACTGGCAAGAACGGAAAGTATCGCTTCAGCTGCAGGAATTAATCTCGAGCTGGAGTATGAGGATAAGGATTTGGAACAGCTTCCACTGGAAATAAAGAGCGTGTTACTAGCATTTCTCCGAGAAACATCAACCAACTTAGTCAAATATGGTGCGCCGTCAACATATGCTGTTTTGAGTATTTCCTATAGCACAGACACGATTGAAATGATGGTGAAGAATCAGTATCACACAGCACCCCACGATTCAGTGATTAGTTCAGGTAGGGGACTCAACAATCTTCGTGAAAAGTTTGAATTCGCTGGAGGCGAGTTAGACATATGGACCGTAGATAACTGGTGGCATGTTCACGGCGAACTCCCACTTGGGAAAGGCAATATAAATGGTCTCCAAGAGTCTTAACAACACGGACAAACTCCAGACTGATAGCGTTGCCCCCGAAGCAAATGTCTTGCGGGTGATTTTTGCTGACGATTCTCGCATGTATCGTGAGCAGCAAAGCGATTTGTTGCGACGCTTCTCCAGTATAGAACTCGTTGGAGTTGCCAGCTCGGGGATTAAGCTTTTAAATATTGCACAATCTGTGCAGTGGGATGTGGCACTGCTCGATATCGCCATGCCGACATTAGATGGAATTGAAACTCTGAAACGATTATTAGAAATTCGCCCTGAGGCTATAGTTTTGATGCTTACTGCTTTTGAGCGTCCACACACGCTTCGTGAAGCATTAGCTGCTGGAGCGAAAGGTTTTCTCACTAAAGAAACGTCAACTGAAGAAATTGTGTCGGCACTACACAATGCCTATAACGGGAAAACCGTGCTTAATCAACGCCCAACAGACATGCTGCTAAATTATTATATCCAAAGCAACCAGACACGTGTTGATGAAGATTTTGCTAAACGTGTAAAAACGCTGCCTGACCGTTTATATAGAATTGCACAGTATCTCGCTAAGTCGTACACAAATCGGGAAATCGCCCGCGCTACAGGCTTATCTGAACATACCGTAGGAAGCTACGTGCGCGACACCATAAATTTACTAGAGGCCAGACGCGGAGAAATAGCCGTCAAAATGCAAGAACTAAACTTGGGAGATTAACCCGCTCCTCCACATATGCTTACTAAGAGCTATGTTGCAGATGGACGCCAAGCCTACCTGTAAGGGCTGTGCGAACCTGTGACAGTTCTACTGATAGTTTCAATGTGGATAATGATACGAACACAGGTGCGCCACAAGCATCGATACAACCTGTGCGCGCTAGAGCTAACTTTTACGCGACAGGGGAGTGGCGCGTAAAGGTTGCGCCGCTTTCCGTCGCGGAAAATTTGTTCGAAAGCAAAAGCTGTCGCATGCCGCTGACTCGGGTCTTCGTGCTGCAATGATCCGGCCGCCGTTTTGGCTTGCTATCAAGCGACAAAGCCCACCCGAGCCACCGCTGTCCCGCTGCCCACTTTGTATCATCTTCGGCAGCTAGATAACTCAAATGGTTAATCCCCAGGTTTATCCTGGGGATTAACCATTTTATAAGCTGAGGGGTCGAACCCGTGAGGGCTGGCGCGGGGAGGTAGCAAACGCGGGCTGAGCGTTCGCCCGCGCCAGTGGTTTTCGGAGGCTGTGCTCTGATATTGCTTAACCTGATGATTCTCTAATCTGAATAACTACTTGAACACTGGTTAGTGCTAGTCTGTTCAGCAATCTGGTTAGCAGGGTTATATAATCCTCCTTGACCTGGGTAAACGGGAATAGAGTTATTTATTGTTTACTTTTTAGCGTAATACTGAAGATTGAAAGACCGGTAATGGCTTCACCGATGAGGTTTACTAAGAGGATGGCGTCAGAATCTCAGCTCTCGAAAGCAGCGTTATCTATTTGGGCAAAAACTAATTTTTGGAATGCTGCTCCGCCTGATGACGGAAATAAGCAATGGTTGCCGCTCGCTGTGCATATGGCTGATTCGGGGGAAGTGGCTGAGCTGATATGGGATAAATATCTGTCCCCTCGACAGCGGAAGCTGTTAGTAGAACCGTTATTGCGGGTACAGGGGATAAAAGAGTCCTCGGGGAGCGCTTTAGCCTTACTGAAGCTAATCGTGGGCGCCCATGACATTGGGAAATGCTCGCCTATGTTCCTTACCCAGAATACCGAGCTTTATGAACGGATATTTAAAAACAGCGACGACTCCCTAACCAAATACCAGCGGGCAGAGGAACTGCGCGGAGACAATCCACACTCCTGGATAGGGGAAATAGCGTTTGAAAAATGGCTGGAATCGCGCTGGAATCCAGGAAAGGCGGAGAAAAGATGCGCCACTGCGAAACAATTGGGGTCGATAATCGGCGCTCATCATGGCCGCCCGGTGTCTTGGCAGCGACATGATGATATGGCGAATCCCAATCTCCCTGAGGTTATTAATGGTGATAAAACCTGGAAACAGACCCGCCGGGAACTACTAGATTGGTGGATGGAATGGACTGATAGCCAAGAGGTAGTAAGCCAGTGTCGAGAGGCGATTTTCCCAACTACCTGGCAAAGCTTGGTGGCGGGTATTACCGTGATGGCCGACTGGATTGCTTCGAATCAAGAGCTTTTCCCACTGGTTGACTGGAACGAGCTATATCCGAAAAGGTTGCTATCTCCTGATCACCATCGCGATCGCACTAAAGCTGCTTGGGAGAAGCTGCATTTGCCGCCCTCCTGGCAGCCAGAGATACTCTCTCACGACCCTGATGAACTGTTGCAAACCCTATTCGCTTTAGGCTCTGATACTCATGCTCGCCCCGCGCAGGTTGCAGCGGTAGAATCCGCGGAAAAAATGGCGCTACCCGGCATGATGATAATCGAGGAAGTGATGGGGGCCGGTAAGACCGAGGCGGCGTTAATGGCAGCCACCATTTTGGCGAAGCGAGCAGGAACTTCTGGGGTGTTGGTGGCTCTACCGACAAAAGCTACTACGGACGCCATGTTTTCTAGAGTTGTCGAATGGGCGCAGATCTCGGCGAAAAGTGGTTTTAGCCTAAAACTTCAGCACGGAAATGCTGCCCTAAATGGCCTTTATAAGAAAATCCAATACGGAAGAATTGCTAGTTCCGGCAATGCGGTTTCCCCGGGACAGAGTTCTTCAATGGGCATTGATGAAGAGTCTGGTCACAGTAGGCAGCCGGCAGTAGTACATCGCTGGTTTAACAAGAAAGCTGCGCTGCTAGCCTCGGTAGTGGTATGTACAGTGGATCATTTGCTGTTTTCCGCGCTCCGAACCAAGCATGTGAGTTTGCGGCATCTGGGGATTAGCGACAAAGTTGTCATCATTGACGAAGTGCACAGCTACGATGTCTACACCAGCCAATTCCTGAAGAGAACCGTGCAATGGCTGGGGGCGTTCGGGGTTCCGGTAATTGCTTTATCCGCAACCTTAACCCGGAGGGCGCGCGAAGAGCTATTTTCAGCCTATGAAAAAGGGCAAGAGTTGAAGCAAGCTGCTAAAGAGAAGGACAAAGTTTCGGAACCGTTTGATGGTTCGGTATTTCCGGCGATGCGGAAACCGGTAGTCGTGGGAGGAAATCAAGTCGCAGCGCAAGCCAAAGGGGAAGGGGCGGGTTCGTCCTCGCAAACTCCCATATATCCAGCGCTTTCTTACTCGGATGGGCCAGGAGTTCAAGTTCGCCCTCTGCCGGTATTAACTACCAAAGAGATCGAAGTGGAGCATTGGGAGGGCGAGGCTGGGCTGGTCGCAGATCTGCAAACACGACTCCAAAATGGGGGATGTGCCCTGGTAGTACGCAATACGGTCGCTAATGCGCAACGTACCTATGAAACCTTGCGGACAGTATTCGGAGAGGACGTTCGTTTGGTGCATTCTCGTTTTACCCAGCAAGATCGTCAAGATAACGATGAATGGCTGGTGCGCACCTTTGGAAAACCCGGAAAATCTCGCCGCCCGAAGCGGGCAATCGTGGTGGGTACCCAGGTGGTTGAGCAGAGTGGTGGGGGCGTTTGAGAATGCCATTACCTCCCGAGAAGGCACGGGTTTCGTAACACCCTCAGTATCCCGACTGGTCAAAGAAGCAGCCGATATCGAGGACGCTTATGGAGTAAAGCCTCTTGCCCAGTTCACCTGCGGGGTCGGGGACTCGCGGGAGCAGCTCCGGAAAATCCAAGAACCAGTGGCGTTCCCTCAGTTAGTTTCGGATTTAGACAACCTGGTGACTGAACTGCTTGCCAAGGGTGAATAATCATGAAGAATATGCTTTTGACCCTCAAAGGTCCAATGCAGTCATGGGGGACTTCGTCTCGATTTACTAAGCGCAGGACGTCCTCAGAGCCCTCCAAAAGCGGAATAATCGGTCTGCTAGCGGCAGCACAGGGACGCCGGCGGGTGGATCCTGTCGAGGACTTAGTTGACCTGAAATTGGCAGTTCGCATCGATCAACCCGGAACTCGGGAACGAGATTTTCATACCACCCATTCCTTTGATGGTGAGACTGCATATCCTCTTTCTGACCGATATTACCTGTCAGACGCGGTATTTGTTGTCGGGCTCAGTGGGGAAACCTCCCTGATCGAAGCCCTTAACGAAGCCTTGGTTAAACCAAAGTTTCCGCTGTATTTAGGGCGAAGGGCGTTCCCGCCAATGACTCCTATCCGTCCAAAACTGTCAGAGGGAAATCTGATAGATGAACTTGCCAACTACCCTTGGCAGGCAGCCCCGTGGTATCAAAAGAAAATATCGCGGAAAACTGCCTGGTCGTCCTCTTCACCCCTCGACCTCGAAAATGGAAAAGTAAGTTTAGAGGTGGTTGCAGATCTGGATTTACTACCGGAAGACAGACGTGAAGACTGCATTTTTGACCAAGTGCACGATGTTCCGCTCAGTTTCGATTCCCACCATCGCCAATACGAATGGCGTGACGTAGTCAGGTGGAAATGCGAGGTAGCTACCGATATAGCAGCTGCCGAAACCGAGCCGTCCTTCCTAACCACCCACAATCCGGGAGGTATGTGGTGAGCGAAATTTATCTTTCACGGTGCGCTTTAAACCCCCGGAGACGTGGAGCCACCAGGTTACTCGCCTCTATGGAGCGGATGCACGCAGCTATCTTGCAAAACTGTTTTCATGATTCCCAATGGGAGGGAGGGGAACCTCCGCGGATTCTCTGGCGGCTGGATAGATATCAAAAGGGTTATTACCTCTATATACAGTCTCCGGTGCGTCCGGATTTAACCCAACTTGCCGAGGAGGCAGGGTGGCCAGAAATAGCGTCCTCGTTCGGAGTAAAAAGCTATCAGCATTTCTTAGAGCAACTCGCGGAGGGAAGCAGCTGGAACTTTAGGTTAGTGGCGACTCCCACTCGAGCGGTGAAAGCTGAAGGTACTAAACGATCTAAGCGGATTCCGATTGTTAGAGATGAAGACCGTATTAATTGGTTGGCGTCTAGAGCAGAGGGCTGGGGGTTTGAGATTCCCCGGGTATCTGTCAATCCGCCCACTGGTGGCGCAACTGATTTGGCGGTGGCAATCGTGGAAAAAGAGCGCATTCGTTTTCAGCGAGGAAAATCGGGGAGACCGGGATCTTTAGTTACCTTGAACCGGGTAGCATTCGAAGGAATTCTGACTGTAAAAAATCCTGAACTGCTGCGCAGCGCCATGCTAAATGGCTTAGGAGCAGCGAAGGCGTACGGATGCGGGCTGCTAACCTTAGCTCCTAGGTAGTTTAGCAATGAGCGGTGGTCTCGCAAATAAGCCCGTCCCGCGGCAATCACTGCCGCGGGTGGAAGACCGCTGGTCATTCCTCTATGCGGAACGCTGCATAGTGCATCGTGCAGAAAATGCCTTGACCCTGCGAGATGAGCAGGGAACGATGCATGTCCCGGCGGCGACGATTTCATCGCTGCTGCTGGGACCGGGATCTACGATTTCTCACCAGGCAATGAGCCTTTTAGGTGAATGTGGGGTGAGCGTGGTTTGGGTTGGTGAAAACGGGGTGCGCTTCTATGCCAGTGGACGTAGTTTGGCTGACTCGAATGCTTTGTTGCAGCTGCAAGCGCGTTGCTCGTCCTCGCAAAATGAAAGAATCAAAGTAGCCAGGGCGATGTATCAAATGCGTTTTGGTGATGAGGACGTGGAGGGGCTCTCCATGCGGCAGCTGCGGGGGCGGGAAGGGCACCGCATGAAAAAGGCGTATCGGCGCTGGGCGGATGAATATAGGGTTCCTTGGGCAGGTAGAGTTTTTGATTCCCAAGATTTCTCGGCAGGAGATACGGTTAACCAGGCGTTGTCTGCTGGTAAACGCGACTTTGTATGGGATTGCCCATGCGGCTATTTGTGCTCTAGGTTGTTCGCCGGGACTCGGCATAGTGCACACTGGGCATTCGCGCTCCTTTGTGTTTGATATTGCTGACCTATATAAGGCTGAATTCGTGATTCCACTGGCATTCCAGATTGTTTCTGAGGGAGAGCAAGATGTTGCCACCAGAATGCGGATTAAACTGCGTGACCAGGTATTCCAAAAGGGACTGCTGAAACGGTGCACGCAAGATATTATCTTTTTGCTTACCGGCCAGCGAGATGCTTCGGTAGAAGTTCGGGAGAACCGCAATCGGTTGTGGGATTACTATCAAGGAAATGTTGGGGGCGGCTCTAACTATGCGGCAGAGGCAGGGGAGGCTCCGTTTTGATGGTTTTAGTCTTGACGGCCTGCCCTCCGGGGCTGCGCGGATACATAACTCGCTGGCTGTTAGAGGCCTCGCCGGGAGTATTCGTGGGGAGATTGTCTGCCCGGGTGAGGGAGAACCTGTGGGATTTAGTGGTTGCGGAGCGGAAACAGGGTAAGGCTCTGCTGATATATAGCACTAACGATGAGCAAGGTTATGCTGTGCGCTCGGCTGGACATAAATGGAATCCAATCGAACTCGAAGGGATGACATTGTTGCAACAACCCGAGCGAATCAAAAGTGATAGTTCAGCGGGGGATAGGCAGAGACGAGAACCGGGATGTCCGCAAGGGAAAACTAGTGATATTAAAGGCTATGGGTGGTCGATAGCTGCCAGGCGTAGAAAAATGCGTAAACGTAAATTCTAAAAATCTGAGGTAGCTACCTATAGGATTGCGTTAGAGACGGATATTTTGGATCGATATTCCAGCTCAACGAGTAAATGCCCCGCACCTGCGGGGATGATCCCGGGCGCATATTGGGGCGCGGTGAGGGTTAGCTAAATGCCCCGCACCTGCGGGGATGATCCTATTCCATTCGCCGAACTGCCCGCCCTCGTGTTGAAATGCCCCGCACCTGCGGGGATGATCCCAGGGTAAAAAACCTGGGAAAAATCCCGCGAAAAAATGCCCCGCACCTGCGGGGATGATCCCAGGTTACCCAGGTCAGTTCTATCTAACACCGCAAATGCCCCGCACCTGCGGGGATGATCCTAAGAGACATCGAAAGACAAAATGCGGGCGTCTAAATGCCCCGCACCTGCGGGGATGATCCCCACTAGTGAAACCCCTAAAGCTCACGCTGCCGAAATGCCCCGCACCTGCGGGGATGATCCGTTGATTACGCCATCAAACGCGGTGAGCAAATAAAATGCCCCGCACCTGCGGGGATGATCCGAAATAACCGCGACCGCCGGGCAAATACGTAATAAATGCCCCGCACCTGCGGGGATGATCCCCGATACTTGTTATCGCGCCTTTTGCTGCCCCTAAATGCCCCGCACCTGCGGGGATGATCCTAAGACGCTGCATTTCAGCTATAACCCCGCCGTAAATGCCCCGCACCTGCGGGGATGATCCCGGGGATTTATCCATGACGTGGAGGGAATCTAGAAATGCCCCGCACCTGCGGGGATGATCCCACTTACGAAGTAGAAAACCCCGTGGACAACCAAAATGCCCCGCACCTGCGGGGATGATCCCTCGCTAGGATACATGGGTCTATGCCAAATCGGAAATGCCCCGCATCTGCGGGGATGATCCCAAGTGTTTTAGGAGTGTGCGCTAATGCCACGCAAATGCCCCGCACCTGCGGGGATGATCCGGAGCAATAAAAATGGTAAACGCAACGGTAGAAAAATGCCCCGCACCTGCGGGGATGATCCGGCAAGGCTGTTGTGCAGGGGCTTGATACTCCGAAATGCCCCGCACCTGCGGGGATGATCCCTACGACACCCTAACCGCAGACGTAAACCTGCTAAATGCCCCGCACCTGCGGGGATGATCCCAAAGTAAAAGTCCTACACAACACCTAAAGGAGAAATGCCCCGCACCTGCGGGGATGATCCCAGTGGCAATTTCTGTGTCTAGGTCGTGGCTAGAAATGCCCCGCACCTGCGGGGATGATCCCTACGCAGCCGTGCAGAAAATCGTAAACCGACGAAATGCCCTGCACCTGCGGGGATGGTTCTTTAGTCTGCAGTTATAAATGTTATGCTGAGCGGTACTGTGACGCTTGCCAGCTTTTTTGTGGATTTATTATGACCTACGATGAGTTCTACGCTACTTCGCGTGCTTTCTTCGAAGCTCGTGCTACCCCTAAGCAAATAGCCCTTCTGGACAGTCACGAAAAGTGCGATGGGGCTGGTTTCGTCGATTCCATCCTGTTCTTTACTGACCTGTTTCTTGGAGATGAGCCAGGAGTGCCCCAAAAAATCGCTGACTGGAAGGCGGCGTTAGATAGTCTCCCGGAATACGATTAATCGATAGTCCTCGCGGTTAAAGAATTTACTCCTAGCACCGGAAAGTTTTCTCTTTAGACAGATGCACATCTTTATCGGGAAGCGATAAATATAAGCATTGCTAAAGATAGGATTATTTCGTGCCAACCTACCTAGGGCTATATAAAAAGCTGCGGCGTCACCTCGAAAAAACCGCTAATCCCGCAGTGCAACAATTGATAGAAGATTATGAATACGGTGAGGGTGAGGATCTGGATTTTATTGTTTCACTCGCTTTTGAGAAACAAATTGAACTACCGGAAATCCTTTGCGAACAGCTAGTCGCCCTACAGGACGACTATGTAAAGACCGGTGATTATCCTTTACTTTTGTCAGAAACAACTCGACAATATTTACGGCAATAATCTCGCCGGATTGTCTGAGAGGTGGGCCTTGGTGGGGTGTCTCTATGACCACGGTTCCCAAAATCCCTGAGCTGACTAACTTGAAGGTTTTGACCCTGTAGTCTCGGTAGGAAACCTTGGGGGTTCTTCTAGTTCCCCTAATTTAAACGGTTGATGCTATTAACTCTTAAATCTGGAGTCGCCTATCCCAGCAAAAGCTATCGAACTCTTTGGTACTATAGTCCTATATCTTGATGTCGAGGTACTTGATGAGAGGACATGCAAGTGGATCTTTATGAATATCAGGCTCGCAATCTTTTCGAAGCATACGGGGTTCCCGTACTACCTGGAATCGTGGTCGAAACCCCCGAAGAAGCTCAAAAAGCTGCCGAAAAACTCGCTCACCCCCTAATGGTGGTAAAAGCGCAGGTAAAGACGGGTGGTCGTGGAAAGGCTGGCGGGGTTAAACTTGCTCGCACTCCTCAGGAGGCGCGTGAAAAAGCCGAAAAAATCTTGGGGATGAACATTAAAGGTCACACTGTGCGTCAGGTACTAATCGCAGCTGGCGCCGATATTGCCTGCGAATATTATTTCTCGATTCTGCTTGACCGCTCTAACCGCCGCCACCTGGCCATGTGCTCCAAAGAGGGAGGGATGGAGATCGAGCAGTTAGCCAAGGAACGTCCGGATGCTTTAGCGAAAGTACCTCTGTCAGCCACCGGAATCGACGAGACGGTAGCGCGCAGTATCCTCAAAGAAGCCGGTTTCGAGGACGAGGAACTCATCTCTAAAGCCACCGCGGTGCTTAAAGGGCTCTGGAACGTATATCAGGGCGAGGACGCTACTCTAGTAGAAGTAAACCCCCTGGTCTCTACGGTAGAGGGCGAAATAATCGCTTTAGATGGAAAAGTGAACCTGGACGATAATGCCCATTTCCGTCATCCCGCTCATGAAGAACTGCTAGATAAACGCACAGAAAATCCTTTGGAAGCCCAGGCTAAAGAAAAAGGCTTGAACTATGTCCACCTAGATGGGCAAGTGGGAATCATCGGTAATGGCGCTGGTCTGGTGATGTCCACCCTGGACGTAGTGGCCTATGCCGGTGAAGAATACGGGGTGAAACCAGCAAACTTCCTGGATATTGGGGGCGGAGCCTCCGCGCAGGTAATGGCTGATGGACTGGACGTGATTCTCAGCGACCCTCAGGTCAAGTCGGTATTTGTAAATGTATTCGGCGGGATAACTGCCTGTGACCAGGTGGCTACCGGGATTGTGAAAGCAATCGAAATCTTGGGCGATAAAGCCACTAAGCCACTGGTGGTGCGCTTAGACGGCAACTCAGTAGAGGCCGGTCGCAAGATTTTAGAGGAAGCGAACCTAGAGCAGGTGACCATGGTGGAAACTATGGATGCTGGCGCCGCCCAGGCAGCTAAACTCGCTGCTGGCTGTTAAGAATCGGTAAAAGCATAAGGAGAAGCAAATATGTCAGTATTTCTTGATTCCGCAGCCCGGGTTGTCGTACAGGGTATGACCGGTTCGGAGGGGCGTAAACACACCCGGCTGATGCTAGGAGCTGGAACTAATGTGGTAGGGGGAACTAACCCCAAGAAAGCAGGGCAAACGGTTGATTTCGATATTGTTCCCCTGGGTGAGGTCGCCAAAAAACGGGGCGTAAAAGCCGGAACAGTTTCGGTGCCCGTATTTGGCACCGTGAAAGAAGCCATCGAAAAAGAGGGCGCGAATGTTTCGGTAGTGTTCGTTCCCCCGCGTTTCGCTAAAGGCGCGGTACTAGAAGCCGTAGAGGCCGGGATGCCGCTGATCGTGGTGATTACCGAGGGGATTCCGGTACAGGATTCCACCGAGTTCGTAAATGCCGCCCTGGAGAAGGGATGCCGGATTATCGGTCCGAACTGTCCGGGCATTATTACGCCGGGACAGTCCAATGTGGGCATTACCCCGGCCGATATCACTGGCTCCGGCCCTATCGGATTGGTATCCAAGTCCGGTACTTTGACCTATCAAATGATGTTTGAGCTGCGCGATATTGGCTTCACCACCTGTATGGGGATCGGCGGTGATCCAGTGGTTGGTACTACCCATATTGACGCGCTAAAGGCGTTTGAAAATGACCCCGACACCAAGGTAATCGTAATGATTGGTGAAATCGGAGGGGACGCGGAAGAACGCGCCGCCGACTATATCGCCGCTAATGTCACCAAGCCGGTAATCGCTTATGTAGCGGGCTTTACTGCTCCTAAAGGTAAAACCATGGGGCACGCAGGAGCTATCGTGTCCGGTTCGGCAGGCACTGCCCAGGCGAAGAAGGAAGCTCTGGAAGCTCAGGGCGTCAAAGTTGGCAAGACTCCCTCTCAAACTGCCCAGTTGGTGCGGGAAGCATTCAACGCGCTCCACTAGCAGCAAACCTGCTATCTGCCGGTTAGCTAAGATATGGGCATCCGATAGCCGGATTCTCCTACCTAAAAAAACTCTGTGGGGGAGGGCGACCTAGCGGTATCTCCCTGACCGATTTTGGATTCTCAGCTACTATATGCGGTGTGCCTAAGCGGTATTTCTTTGAAAAAGTGGACAATAGTAGAGATGGTGCGGCGTTTAAATTTTCAAAAATTTCTTCGGCAACCTGCGGGTGCGGGGAAAGGGTCTACCCGTACCTCCACGATTAAGCCCAAGAATCCAAAACGGCCGCTAAAGGCAGAGGCGGGGGAAAAGGGTGTTGCTACCTCGCAAAAAACTCGACGCACCTTCACGGTTAGGATTCAACCGGGAATTACCCGTATGGTGGCAGCTGCCCTCATCACCTGCGTTTTTCCTTGGATTATTATCTTGGCTTGCTGCGCGGGAGTTTATTTTTCTACCTCTTCAAATCCGTGGATAGTAGATATTGTCTGGACAGATTCCTTGGCGGTGGGTTCTAGTATTTGGGCTTTAGGGTTCGCTACTCCCTTGCATTTCACTCTAGGGAAAGCGGCAACCATGTCGCTTATACCCCTCGGTTTGTGGATTGCGTACCTATGGTTGGGGGCGCATCTCGCGCACCGTCTCGTCCTCGAAAGTAAAACTATCCTCTGGGTATATCCTTTCGCGCAAGCACTGGTAGCTACCCTGGTGGGTTTGGTGGTGCGAGGAGCCTATAGCCTGGGTGAACTGTTCTTTTGGGCACTGCTTCATGGTTTTATAGTTGTCGGCTATGCTTTTTATCTTTTTGACCGAGAGCAGCGCCCTAAAGAAGTTAAACCTGCGTTGCGTAACTTTAAATCGCGTCTGAAATACCGTTTAGATTATTTGAATGCGCAAAGCCGAGCCTTGCGGGCGCGCCTTGTCAATCCCGATTACGCATATAGCCAAGATTTAGAAAACCGCCGTCTGGGAATTGATCGGGACGAGCGCAGCTGGGACGGCGCCAGTAGCACTTGGACGGTTCCCGGTTGGGTGGTGTCCGGAGTTCGCAGTGGCTGGAAAGTGTTTGTGTTCTTCGGTTTCATCACCTTGATTCTGGTGCTCACTCAAGTGTTTTCGCATTTTTCGGCGGTTGATAAAATCTATGACCTTTACGGAGTTTCCCTAGGGGCAGGGATTTTGATTTGGCTGGCGCAATTGCTGTATCTGCCTACTGTGCAAACTTGGGCGCTGACCTGGGTGTTAGGTCCGGGTTTTGCGCAGGGGACTGGTACTGTCCGCTCTCTCACTCAGGTGAAAGCCGGACCGATTCCGGCAGTCCCTATTTTGGGGGCGCTGCCAAATCAAACTCCCGGATACTGGGTGTTGGCGCTAATCGTAGCGGGTAGTCTCGTAGTTGGATATGGGCTTTACACCTCGATGGCGCGGGTTGATTTCTTTTCTCATATAGCGTCTTTCCTGGTTGGGGCGCTTTCTTTTACAGTGCTCACCGCTTGGTTCTGTTTCCTAGCTTCCGGGTCTATAGGGACGGGGAGAATGTCGGTTTGGGGGGCGCAACCGCTGGCTACTGCCGCTATGGGGTTTATCCTAGTTTGGTTGCCGATAGTACTGGTAGGAGTGGTTTTGCACCCTCGTGCTCGTGCCTACCTGGCAGATAATTTCTTTAGGGCGAGGAGGGCGAGTTTGCGCGTTAGTCGCCAAGGGATAGCAGCAGCGAAGGAAAAAGCGAAAGAACTGCACTCCCGAAATCCTCTGAGCGCCGAGGGCGCGGTTACGGATGAGGACGCGGAAGCCGATACGCAGGAAACAGGCGGAGAGGATAGTTCCGCGAAGCCGCAGGCGACCGGAGATAGTGAGGCGCAGGAAGTGCCCTCAGCTGCGAATGAGGTGACGGAAACTGAACAAGTAGCGCCACCGTCAGAGCTTCCGATGACAGATTCGGAAACTGTCCCCGCTGGTGAAGGAAATGATAGCGAAGCCAAGTCGGGTAAAAAGACTGAAGCTGTCGGTAAAGACAGCGAGGACGCCCTCGAAACTACCGAAAAATCGCAAGCTGACCAGTTGGCTAAGCCAGCTGCCCCGCGGCAGAGCCCGGAAGAAAAGTTTGCGCGCTCTAGGGGAGCCCTGCCGGTAGATACCGAGGAAATAAAAGACCTGGCCACCGATTGGGCAGAGCGCAAAACCGATGAAGTTATTGCGAAAGAACGCCAGGAATTGGAAAAAATCAAATCTTCTGCCCAGCGCCTCCCGGAAGCAGAACTGACGCGGCCAGCAATAAAACGTTCAATTTTCAAACGAGGTCGCTTGCGTGCGGGCAAACCGCGGCGCGGCGCTGACGACACTTCCACCCAAGCCATCGAAATTCCCGACCAAGACTAACTTTCGCCACCGAAGCCAGCAGGGTAGACTGGTTTTAACGTGACTGGCGAAAAAAGTGGATAACCACTGGGGAACGTAAAAGGACAGTCGCTCGCCTGGGCTGGACAAAGAATGCAACAAAAGGATTCCCACGTCATGAGCGAAATAAAACCCATTAAACGTGCTCTGGTCAGCGTCTATGATAAAACCGGCCTCGATAAACTGGCGAAAAACCTACAGGCAGCTGGGGTTGAAATTATTTCCACCGGTTCTACAGCTCAAGTGATTGCCGCTGCCGGGGTACCGGTAACCGAAGTTTCCCAGGTAACCGGGTTTCCTGAATGCCTCGATGGGCGGGTAAAAACCCTGCACCCTCTGATTCATGCCGGGATTTTGGCTAACCGGGAGCTTCCTGCCCACGTTGCCCAGCTAGAAGAACTTAAAGTAACCCCTATTGACCTTGTGGTTTGTAATCTTTATCCCTTCGCCGACACCGTAGCTTCCGGTGCGGGGTTTGCGGATTGTATCGAAAAAATTGATATTGGGGGGCCGTCAATGATTCGGGCAGCCGCCAAGAATCACGCCGATGTAGCGGTGATTGTGGATCCCAGTTCCTACGACGATTTAGCTGCTGCCCTGCAACGTGGGGGATTCACTGCTGCGGAGCGCCGCGAACTCGCAGCTACGGCTTTCAACCACACCGCCATTTATGACACCCAGATTTCCTCCTGGTTTGCGAAGCAACTAAAGGGCGAGGACGAAGCTACCGCTAGCAGCGCCCTGCCTAACTTAGAACAGTGGAAACCACAGCTCAAAGAACTACACAGCTTGCGTTATGGGGAGAACCCGCATCAAGAGGCCGCGGTCTATCGTTTCACCGATGAAGAGGGCGGTCTGGCGCAGGCAGAGCAGCTGGGCGGCAAACCCATGAGCTACAACAACTACACCGATGCCGATGCGGCTTGGCGGGCAGCCACCGACCATAGCGAGCCTTGCGTGGCGGTAATCAAACACGCTAACCCCTGCGGGATTGCAGTCGCCGAGGACGTAGCGAAGGCGCACTTATTGGCGCACGGTTGCGACCCACTATCGGCCTATGGCGGAGTGATTGCTTGTAACCGTGAGGTTACTTTGCAGATGGCGCAGCAGGTGAAACCGATTTTCACAGAAGTAATTATTGCCCCTGAATACGAAGAGGAAGCCTTAAAGCTGCTACAGACCAAGAAGAATCTGCGGATTTTGCGGATTGACGCAGACGCCCCGGTGGAGTGGGAATTCCGCCAGATCAGTGGGGGAATGTTGGCGCAAACTCGCGACCGCTTGCAGGCCGAGGGCGATAATCCGGAAAACTGGACTTTAGCGGCGGGCGCAGCAGCTGATGAAGCCACTCTGGCAGATTTAGCTTTTGCCTGGAAAGCAGTGCGGGCGGTGAAGTCAAATGCCATTTTGCTAGCAAAAGAACAGGCCACTGTCGGTATCGGGATGGGGCAAGTGAACCGAGTAGATTCTTGTGCTCTGGCGATTCAACGGGCAAATACTTTGGGGCAGGCGCCGGAAGGTGAAGCTGCCCCCGAGCGGGCACGCGGCTCGGTGGCTGCCTCCGATGCGTTCTTCCCCTTCGCTGATGGTCCGCAATCCCTGATTGAGGCAGGGGTGAAAGCCATTGTGCAGCCCGGTGGATCGATTCGCGACGAAGACACTATCAAAGCCTGTCAAGAAGCCGGCGTAACTTTGTACTTGACCGGTACTCGCCATTTCTGGCACTAGGCTGCTAAGTCGGGGATAGCGCCTAGGTAATCGCGAGTTTTAGAGGCGATGAATGCAGCATCGGGCTAACTAATAAATGCTTTGCCGTAGCGGTTAATCTGATTGTGTACTGATAACCTGGGGACGCCGGGAGGCGTCCCCAGGTTATATTAATTTTCCAGGTGTGCAGTTAGGAGAGCGAAGATGATTATCGCAGCAACAGATGGTTCCTCCCTCGGAAATCCCGGTGCAGGCGGCTGGTGTTGGTATCTGTCTCCTGATTGTTGGCGTGCTGGTGGTTTCACGCTCGGAACAAATAATCAGGCAGAACTGATGGCAGTAGCCGATTTACTCACCGAAACTGCGGGTATGAATGATGATTTATTGATCCAGGCGGACTCCCAGTACGTGATTAATATTTTGACGAAATGGCGGTTCGGCTGGAAGAAAAAGGGGTGGAAAACTGGCGGTGGCAAACCGGTAGCCAACCTGGAACTGGTCAAACGCCTAGATCAGTTACTATCTGACCCAGCCAGAAGGGGGAAAGTTAGCTTCGAATGGGTAAAGGGGCACGCCGGGCATCCCCTCAATGAACAGGCAGACTCTCATGCCCAGGCGATTGCAAAGGCATACCAGACGGGGACTCCTCGGGAGGCGGATTTTGGGCCAGGCTGGAATACCAGCAAGGAGAATGCCAGTGGGATAGCTCCCGATACCGCAGGTGGTAGCGCAGATAGTTTCATACAAGAGCGGAAGATGAAAGGTTGCCGCGAAACTAACGGTCAGCAAAAACCTGCCGCTCCGGCAGCTGCCCTCGCGCGCCCTCTCTACCCGAAATTAGAGCAAAATCCTAACCCCAAAGAATATCGTCAGGGACGTTACCTAATCCGCGAACACGTCCTCACGGTTCCTCTCTACCACCCGGAAGTAGCGTTAAACCTGTTCCCGGACTCGGCGAAAAATCCGGTGGTAAACCTGGAACGAGGGGCGCATACCCAGGACACCGGGGTACAGAGCGAGCTTTTTGCGGTTACTCCCGGCGAACAAACCCGGCCAAAAGCGCAGGGAAACTTTGATATTTCGACACCAGACAGCCAGTTCCTGCCTCCCTGGGTCGATGCGGAAATCAAGCAAACCAATATCGAAATCTATGCCCGCGAAATCGCCCTGGATGATGACGAAAACCGTCCCTATCTGATTTATTTCCAAGGCGGCCCGGGGTGTAAAGGCTCTCGTCCGGCAGACTGGTCTGCTCCCTGGTTCGGCGCTGCCCTGGAAAAATATCGGATAATCATGCTTGACCAGCGGGGAACTGGGCGCTCCACCCCGCTCGATAATGTCACTATTCCTGCTCTAGGAAACCGCGCCGGAGCCTGGTTGCGACTGATGCGCGCCGACCAGATTGTAGGGGACGCCGAAGCACTGCGCCGCGCCCTAGGGATAAAGAAATGGACGGTGATGGGGCAAAGTTTCGGGGGCTTTATTATTACCGCCTATCTGTCTCGCTTTCCCGAGGCCATCGAAAAAGCCTATATCACCGGGGGGCTGCCGGGGCTGACCAAGGTAAACCGGATTTACGAGCAAACTTTCGCGGCCACCGCCCGGCGTTGCCAAGAGTTCTACGCCCTGCCCGGTATGGAAGAAGCGGTTCGGCAAACCTGTGCCCACGTGCTAGAACACGATGAATACCTACCTAATGGAGAAAAACTGACCCCCAATCGGATTAGACAGGTAGGTCTGGAGCTGGGACGCACGCTTGGCCTGGAAAATCTGCGCTACCTGTTCGAGGCGCCGTTTGTGCAGATTGGGGGTAAACGTCACCTCACCCAAGAATTTTTAGGACAGGTAGGAGGACGAGTCAGTTTTGCTCTGGATCCCCTCTACGCCCTCTTGCATGAAACTATTTACGGGAACGCGGTTGAACAAAGCGAAGTGGAACCCACTGCCTGGGCGGCAGATCGGATTCGCGAAAAGGCTCCCGGATTTGCCCAAGATTCCGATCCCCTCGATAAGTCTCAACCCTATTACCTTACTGGGGAACATTTTGGTAGCTGGGTGTTTACCCGCGATCCTGCGCTCAAGTCCCTAGCGGAACTGGCAGATGATTTGGCGGCGGAAACCGAGTGGCCGGTACTCTATGACCCGCAGAAATTGGCGGAAAACCAAGTTCCGATACATGCAGTGGTTTACCGGGACGACATTTTCGTTCCCCGCGCCCTATCGCTAAATACCGGCAGGGTTATGGGAGCCAATATCTTGGAGAAAGAGGATTTGCACCACGACGGGCTGCGTGCCAGCGGAAACCAGATTATTTCCTGGCTGTTATCTAACTAGGGTAGGTAGTTTCCCCTAGCAGTAGTAGCAGTAGCTAGATTTTAGGGGATACCCAGGTTAGAGGGGATTTTATGCTTTCGCCTGAGGGTTTATCCAGACCGCTGGTTAGCGGTGAGAAACAACCACAGTACCTAGCGGAGCCCAGTTATAGAACTGACCGGCTGCTGATACCGGCATATTTACACAGCCGTGGGATCCACCAGGACCACCCCACCCAAAAGAGCCACGCCAAGGAGCGCCGTGCAGGGCGTATCCTCCTGAAAAATACATTGCGTAGGGTACATTCGGGGTAGTGTACGGGGTTCCGTCAATGTTAAAACCGCGCATGGTTTTAGAACGATACTTGCGGTCAATAGCAAAGGTACCCTGAATAGTTGGGGTAGCGGGAGCGCCAGGAACCATAGATACCGGTCCTTTAGTTACAGTAGCTCCCTCGTATCCGGTGACCGTGTAATTTGAAAGATTTACATCAATCCACTTTTCACCGGGAGCTGCCATATAGGCTAACTTTTCTGCGCCATCAGCAACGGTTTTATCCTTGGTAGTAGCTTTCTCAACTTTGGTTTCATATGAGGGAGAACTGTCAATCCCATTTGGGAATTTATTGGAGATTTCCTGGGCTACTTTATCGATATTACTTACCGTAACCCCATCTTTTGCTTCTACCTCGGTTTTTAGTACTTTACCGCCACTATTAACGAAACGTTTTCCATCAACTTTCTTGACTTCAACGGCTTTCTTATTCGCCTCTACCCACTCGTTCACCGCTTTCTCATTTGCCTGCAGCTTAGCGTTTTTGCTTACGGGGGGGATTTGAGTGAAGCTAATTTTGGTTTTTTGGTCAGCAGTTATTTCTTTGTCTCCGGCTTTAATAGCCACTTTGGTTTGCAGGTTTTTGGTAGCAAGTTCAGCTAGCTTTTGAGCGGTTTCCAGGTCGGCTAGTGGTTTGACTGCCCCCACGCTTATCTCTATAGCCTGATCTTTTTGGGTATTCATTACTTTTTCGGCAGCGGTTAGCAGTGCTTTAGTGTCTGCTCCGAAACCGTCCTTTCCGGCAACCGTCTCAAATCCGGTTCCGTCTTTATTAACTTTTACGCTGGGCTCGGTAGCCGGTTTAGCATCTTTTATTGATTTTGATATTTCTTGCGATAGGGCATTGGTAATGGCGGGATCTACGGTGTGAGCAATTGGTAGCTTCCGGGAAGTAAATAGGCTGCTCACATAGTCAAAAACACTGCTGCGAGCAGTAGCGTTTTCAGCGGTGGAAGCAGCGCTAACCCGGTAGCCGATTTCTTGGGGAGTAAAAGATACTTGTTGGATTCCCTTGCCGGAGAAGGTGGCTTTACCGCTGGTTTGGGTTTTTTCTAGCTGCCGCTGAATTTGGGCAGCAGTCATTCCTGATACTTTAACTTCCCCCACGGTGGTGCCGGGGAGAGCCTTTTTCCCCACAGCGTAGTAAGAGACGTAGATTGCAAAGGCTGCAATCAATGCCACTAGCACGCCAATGACAATACCGATTGAGATTTTTGCTTTCTTAGACATTTATACCGATGCTTCCAAACTGGCTAATCAAAACAACATCTTTATCCTAACTGTGATTATTAGGTTCGCTACCTCAAGGTTAGGTAAGTATGCTCACAGTGCAGGTAAATAGGTATTCCTACCCGCTTGACCTGCGGTAACCTTGGTCAAGACCATCTCTTGTTATGAGATTGTTATAAGAAAATTTTTTCGGATAACGAACATGGCGCAGATAGGGAAGCGCTGAAAGGTAGCCCCGGACACATTTTGTTCTTCTAGCTGGCATTATCGGCGTGAAAGGTGGCATAATCTAATCCGGTTCCGGTTCACCGTTTGTAACCCACATTTGGACCCGGGGCTCTTAGAATCCAAGGAGAAATCATGAAGCAGGGAATCCATCCCGAATATGTCCCTACCACGGTTACTTGTACCTGTGGAAACAGTTTTGAAACCCGTTCCACTATTACCTCTGGTGTTATGAGGGTAGATGTGTGCTCGGCTTGCCATCCGTTCTACACCGGTAAGCAAAAGATTATGGATACCGGAGGACGGGTAGCCCGCTTCGAGGCTCGTTACGGAAAACGCAACCGCAACAAATAAGTTTTAATCAAAGGTGTGGTCGATTACTAATCGACCACACCTTTTGGTATCTACTACATCTTTCAGATACCGTCCGAAGAGTTTTGCTAGCTTGCGAATAGCTAGCTCTATCCTTGCAAATGCAGCGATTATCAGTAATCGTTTATCTGACTCGCTAAGAGTTAGCTATGGTAAGCACCCGAACTTGAAACTGATTGCCTACCCTTGAAAGCTAGCTTGTAGTTTATTCCTGGCGCGCAAGAACGTAGACTGGGAATTGGTCATTATTGAAAACCTAGGAGTACCCGTGTCATCACCTGTAGATCAGGAAGCTATTGAAGCGCTGATTACTGAAAAAACTGAGTTAGAAATGAAAATGGGTGATCCCAGCGTGGCGCGAGACCAGGCTAAAGCCCGCAAGATTGGACGTAGGCACGCGCAACTATCCCAAATCGCTAAAGCCTATACGGCTTGGAAAGACGCGGAAGAAGACCTGCAAGCCGCTAAAGAATTAGCTAAGGAAGACCCCGAATTCGCTGAGGAGCTTCCCCTTGTGCAAGCAGCTCAAGAAAGAGCCCTCGACAAATTACGTAAGATTCTGGCTCCGCGCGACCCCGATGATGCTCGGGATGTGATTATGGAGATTAAAGCCGGGGCGGGCGGGGATGAATCCGCCCTATTCGCGGGAGATTTACTGCGAATGTATGAGCGCTACGCCGAAGATAAAGGCTGGACTGTGCAGGTTATGGACTCTACTTTGAATGACCTGGGTGGGATTAAGGATGCCCAAATCGCGATTAAAGCCAAGGGGAATGTTGCTCCCGAGGATGGAGTTTGGGCAAATCTGAAATACGAGGGTGGGGTTCACCGGGTTCAACGAGTGCCGGTTACTGAGTCTCAGGGTAGAATCCACACTTCAGCGGCAGGAGTGCTTGTTATGCCCGAGGCAGAAGATACCGGTGAAGTTGAGATTGATCCAAATGATGTGCGGGTAGATGTGTTCCGCTCCTCTGGTCCTGGTGGACAGTCGGTTAATACTACCGATTCTGCGGTTCGTCTAACCCATATCCCCACCGGAATCGTTGTCAGTATGCAGAACGAAAAGTCTCAAATCCAAAACCGGGAGGCTGCATTCCGGGTGCTCCGGGCGCGCCTGAAAGCAGAAGAGGATGCCAAAAGGGAAGCCGAAGCCGCCGAGCAGCGACATTCCCAGGTACGTACCGTTGATCGCTCTGAACGTATCCGCACCTACAACTTCCCAGAAAACCGAATCGCAGATCATCGCACTGGTTACAAGGCATATAACCTCGACCAGGTACTGAACGGACAGTTGCAACCAGTGATTGACTCCGCAATTAAACTTGATGAAGAGCATCGACTCGCCAAGTTATCCGGAAAATCGGACGACAAATAGGATTGGCTATTATTTCCCGTGAACCAAGAGGACGTCCTCACCCGCGAACAAGCCTATAGTTGGGCGCGCAGTCGCTATATTCAGGCTCAAATAGTTCCGGCTCAAGAAATTCAACGATTGTACTGTGCCGTTTGTCAGGCTAAGGAATATCTATTTGCGCCCGAAAAATTAACGGTTTCGCAAACGAGAACCTTTCGCGACCTGGTTTTACGGCGCTGCAATCATGAACCTTTACAACATCTATTAAAAGAAATGTATTTTGGTTCTTTCTGCCTATTTTCTAGCCCCGATGCTTTCATCGTGCGCCCCGAAACCGAGTATCTGGTGGAACTGGCGTTACAAACCGAGGCGGCTCAAGGCGCGCAGCTGGTCGCCGATCTTTGTGCTGGGTCTGGCGCGATTGCCCTTGCTCTCGCGCACGCGCTTCCCTCCTGTCGAGTGTTCATGGTCGAGATTAGTGAAAAAGCGTTAGGGGTGGCAAAAAAGAATCTCAACCGCTATCCCCGACAGGGCGAACGAATCCAGATTACCTGTGCAGATGTAGCTGATGAGCAGTTGTGGGCAAAGCAAGCTGGACGCTTTGACCTCATCGTATCCAACCCGCCCTATGTACCTGAGGGAGCTATAGACCAGCCTGAAGCTCTCCGTGACCCCCCGCTAGCCCTGTGGGGTGGGGGAGAAAACGGGTTGCTGATTCCCACCCGAACCGTGAAACAGGCTTTTCGATTGCTAAGGCCCGGGGGAGTATTGGCAATGGAACATGACCCTAGCCAAGGGGAACAGCTTAATAGCTATGCCACCGGTATCGGATTTTCTAAGGCGAGGACGCGGCGCGACCTTACTGGTCGTAATCGATATCTTTTCGCAAAAAAATAGGAAATAAGTTTAATTCCCACCTGAGATAATGCTAATCTTTTAACTAAAGTGGCTGGCAAATGGGAGAAAGAGTAGTCAATGAGGTCGTGGCAGCGTTCGGCAGTAGCGGTAGCAGCTGCGGCTTTCCTCCCTATAGTTTTCACGTCCTCTGCTTTTGCCGTAGACCCTACCCCCAACGCTTCCTTGAGTTTTAAGGAAGCCCCTATCGATAAACCCATTAGTAGTTCTGCCCCGCCAGCAAGTATTTCGTCTGCTCCTACCCAGACTCCTCAAAATACAGAACCAGCAAGTCAAAGTAGTAAACCTCCAGAAAACGCCCCCGATTCTGCTCCCTCTATCCCGGCTAGTCCTCCGGACTTAGCGAAGACCGGAGGGCAGCGCGATATTTGGCTCACTGGAAGCTCTTTGCTGTGTATTTGGCTGGGCACTGCGGTAGTAACCTACGCGCGTGAACGCAGCAAAAACGCTAGTATGCAGGTATGCGCACTCCGCTAAATAATAAAGATATTGCCCACCTAAACACCCAGATTAAATCCGGGAAACTGCTGGTGGTACCCACCGACACCGTATATGGAATTGCGGCTGACCCCTTTTCGTCCTCTGCGGTTGATAAATTGCTAACCGCTAAAGGCAGAGGGCGCGACTTCCCCTCCCCGGTATTAGTTAGCGGTATTTCGCAAGTAGAATCTTTAGTCCCCGAGATACCTCCTCTAGCTAAAAAATTTATGAATAGCTTCTGGCCTGGAGCGCTCACTATTGTGCTCATTGCTCGCGAAGATTTATCGTTAGATTTGGGGATAACTGGAGGTACGGTAGCAATCCGGCAGCCAAATCAAAAAGATCTCTTGGAATTAATGGAGGTAACCGGACCGCTCGCGGTTACTTCCGCTAACTTACATGGCTGTTCCCCGGCGCAATCGGCAACCCAAGCACGAGACTATTTCGGGGATAAAGTCGCAGATTATGTAGATGCTGGGAAAAGCCCGATTGGGAAACCCTCAACCATCATTAAAGTTATAGGAGGCGACTACTGGTTGCTGCGTATGGGGGCGATTGGGGTCGATGAGCTAAAGGCAGTAGCTGGAAAAGTAGCCAATGACTAGGGAGGAACCGTGAAAGCCTATCTGTTGCTGGGAGTAATTGCGATGGCGATTACTTTCTTAGCGACCCCAATAGTGCGTCGCATTTCCCTAGCCCTCCATGTGGTAACTCCGGTTCGTGAACGTGATGTCCACACCGTTCCGACCCCCCGTTTAGGGGGAATTGCAATGCTTTTGGGAATGGTGGGAGCGTTTTTGATTTCTCGGCAAATGCCCTATTTTTCGCAGTTTTATGCTGATCCGCAAGTTTGGGCATTGATTTTTGGTTCCCTCGCTATCACCCTTTTGGGGGTGGTGGATGATATTTACGATTTAACCTGGTGGACTAAACTATCGGGACAAATCCTGATTGCCACTGCCGTGGCTTGGCAGGGTATTCAAGTCATATCTTTCCCAGTTTTTGGTATCACTATCCCGTCTACTCGGATGTCGATAATGGTTACGGTGTTGATAATCGTGTTTGCAATCAATGCCGTAAATTTTGTTGATGGTCTTGACGGACTTGCAGCCGGAATCACCCTGATTGGAGCCGGAGCATTCTTTGTCTACTCTTATCTTTTAATTCGTCTTACCAATGCCCAAAGCTATGCCTCTTTTGCTGCCATGATTGGGATAGTAATCGTGGGGGTTTGTCTTGGATTTCTGTTTTCAAATTTCCATCCCGCCACCATCTTTATGGGGGATTCGGGTTCAATGCTGCTGGGGCTCACTATTTCCTGTATGTTTATCGTGGTTACCGGGCAAATTGACCCCGCCTCTATCGGTGGCTCCCAGTTCTTACCGGCCGCGATTCCCTTGCTTTTACCAGTTGCCGTATTAATTTTGCCATTCCTGGACACCATCATGGCAGTAATTCGTCGCGTAGGCCGAGGAGACACCCCTATTAAGCCTGATAGTCAGCATTTACATCATCGTCTATTAAAAATGGGTCATTCCCATCGGCGTGCAGTTCTGGTGATGTATCTTTGGGCACTATACTTTTCGCTGCTCGCGGTTTGTCTATTGAAACTGAACTGGCTGCCCGAGCTGTTGCTGGCTCTGGGAGGGGGAGTGCTTTGTCTGCTGGTCACCATTTCTTATTTGCCAGGTTTGCGTAGCTATTATTTTACGGGCTCTTATCCACGTCACTTACTAGAAAAGGACGAGTTATGAAAGAGGACGCATCGTGCGGTTCCGACAGAGAGGTAACGGTAAAGCGGGGCAAACCCGTAAAACTGGCAGCTACAAAAGACCAGGTAGCTACTTCTTCTGCGATTGAAAATCGCTATGGGGCGCGCTTGGCAATTCGTAAAGGCAATCGTGCGGTGGTTATCATTTTGGCTTTTTTGACGGTGGTGGCGATTCCGCCGGCGGGTCTAATACGAGGTTTTTCCGGAGTTTTGGGGGCGGTTTGCGCATTGGCGATCATGTGGGTAGTTGCGGCGATTGGTATTGGTGCCAATCAGCTGGTTTTACGTAATCCTTTGCGCACTACAACCTATGTATTTGGGGCTTATTTAGTGAAACTGCTCATAGTTTTGGTGGCAGTTGCGGCGTTGCGACCTATATCCCAGGTGGATAACCCTACGATTTTCTTGGTTCTGGTAATCGCGATTTTACTAACCACTATTGGTGAAGCCGCAGTGGTATCAAAATCCAATAGGTTAATTATCGGGAGAATCTAGTGAAGCTAAAATCTTCATAAAGAAAACCCAAGTTCTCGGGGACGCAAGTCCTATGTTAAGTTAATCATTAGATATTCTAGAGCGGGTTCTTGAAGTAAAACTAAGGCGTTAGAATAGAGCCTGAAACACAGGTTTCAATCGCGTGGCAGAAATGAAGGGAACAGACAGTGTCACCAATGCTCAGTGGGCTAACCACCCTGATACCGCAAAGCGGTTTCGAGGCACCTACCATTGATGAATTCTTCCCCCCGGTGATTGCGTTTGCCGGTACTCCCTTTGAACTGAACCGGATTGTGTTGGTGCGTCTGGTAATGCTGACCCTGTTTTTGCTGGTTTCTTTCCTTTATGTGCGTCGGGCAAAGTTGGTTCCAGGTACGGCGCAGTCATCGATGGAATATCTTTTGGATTTTTGTCGCGAAAGCATTTCGGAAGCCATTATGGGCAAGGAATATGCACGTCGCTATAACGGGATTATCACCGCAATCTTTTTCACGGTGTTGTTCATGAACATAGCGGGAGTGATTCCGGGGCTTAACATCGCGGGTTCATCTGTGGCCGGAGTTCCCTTGATATTGGCACTGTTTTCTTGGGTACTTTTTGTGGCTGCCGGAATTGGGGCGCAGGGCTTTGGGGGCTTCATGAAATCCTCCCTCTTTCCCCCGAATGTTCCCAAAGTTCTGTATGTGTTACTAACTCCAATCGAGTTTATTTCCACGTTCATTATTCGGCCTTTTACCTTGTTTGTGCGGCTTTTGGCCAATATGGTTGCGGGACATATTTTGTTAGCTCTGACCATTCTGGCCACTAACTACTTCTTATTGTGGGCCAGCGGCGGAATGAAGATTATTTCTTTAGTTACCTTTGTAGCCGCAATTGCCTGTACCGCTTTTGAGATATTGGTGGCGTTCTTACAGGCGTATATTTTTGCGATTTTGTCATCGGTATACGTGAACCTTTCGGTTCACCCAGCACATTAAAAGACTTCCGTATCAAAGCGAACTGGATACGGGGAAAACAAGAAAAGAAAGAGAAAATATTATGAGTTTGGGCGTTCTAGCTACTATCGGATATGGTCTGGCCACCCTAGGACCTGGCATTGGTATCGGGATTTTGATTGGCAAAACCCAAGAATCTATGGCACGGCAGCCAGAGCTGGGTGGTCGTCTCACCACCAATATGTTTATTGGTATTGCTTTCGTAGAAGCACTAGCTCTAATCGGTTTGGTTGCCGGCTTCCTGTTCAAATAGAGGGCGGATTAAATGTTACAGATGATACAGGCAGCCTCGGGCGGTGAAGAACACAGCATTCTGCTGCCGGCATTACCGGAAGTAATCTGGTCTGCCATCATCATTGCCATTTTTTTCTTGGTGGTTTTAAAATTCGTATACCCAAAGTACCGGCAGCTCACTGAGGAACGAGCCGACACTATCCGTACCGGTTTAGAAATGGCTGACAAGGCTAAAAGGGAAATAGCCGAGGCTGATTCTAAAGCCCAACGAGAAATACAGGCAGCTCATGAAGAAGCCGCCCAGATTCGTGAAGATGCGCACGCGAATGCGAGCCGGATAATTGCAAAGGCAAAAGAACAAGCCGAGCAAGAAGCCGAGCGAATCAGTCTCAATGCTAACCGGCAGGTAGAAGCTAACCGTCAAGCAGCCGAAATATCCCTAAAAACCGAAGTGGGATTACTTGCCAGTGAACTAGCAGAGAAAATCGTTGGTGAGCAATTGACAGATAGAGAGCTATCGGCTCGGGTAGTTGATCGTTTCTTAGATCAGTTAGCAGTCTCGTCGGAAAAAGAAAGTGTTAGTAACTAATGCGTGCCTCCAGTAGAGCAGCTCTTGAACAGGCAGAAAACTCTCTTGCTCAAGCGCACAGTCCCAATAGCGAGACTAGTTACAACTGGGCAAATCAGTGGTTCAACCTTTCTGATTTGGTTCAATCCTCCGCGCGACTGGCAGCTGCGCTCACCGATCCGTCTCGAAGTGTCGATGACAAAACGGCTCTGTTATCGGCGGTGGCTCCCCAGCTCTCTTCCGAGGTAAAAGAGGCTGCTCAAGTCGCTGTAAACACGCTTTCTAGGCAAGATGAAATTGCGAGTGTTTTTGAAAACTTGGGGTTTCATGCGGTGCGCTTGGGAGCAATGCAAGATGAGCAGGCTATAGCCTTAGCGGATGAGATTTTCGCTTTCGAGCAGTTTGTCCGCAATAACCCCGATGTTCGCTCAGCTTTATCTGATCGCAACCGAGACGCAGATAACCGTATTCGTCTTTTAAAGCAGCTGCTTGGGGATAAGCTTTCTCAACCGGCTTTCTGCTTAATATCGCGGGTAATAAAGGCGGTTAATCGGCAACGTAACATCGAGGAAGTGACTTCCTTGACCTCTGCCCTGCGGCATCTGCGGCGGGAGTTGGCAAAGGCGGCGGATAAACTGGTGGCAACCGTACAGGTCGCGACCCCGTTGCAACCGAGCCAAGCAGAGCGCTTGCAAAAAATCTTGTCTCAGCGATACGGCAAAGATATCTATTTACAAGTTAGCGTGCTTCCTTCGCTGATAGGTGGCATAAAAGTTAGGGTTGGTTCCCAAGTTTTTGACGGCTCCCTGGCTACGATTATTAATAAAACTAAACAGAAATTGGTCGGTTAAAGACCGGAACGTTAAGAAAAGGCAGATTCATGGCTGAACTTCAAATCCAACCGGAAAAGATTCGCGAGGCTCTGGCGGATTTCGTTAGCTCCTACGAGCCGACACGTTCTACTGAAGAAGAAGTAGGGCACGTGGTAATGGCAGCGGACGGGATTGCCCGTATTGAGGGTCTCCCGGGAGTAATGGCAAACGAGCTGCTGAAATTCGCAGATGGCACTACCGGTTTAGCCATGAACCTGGAAGATAGGGTTATTGGCGCGATTGTTTTGGGAGATTTCTCTGGTATCGAGGAGGGACAACCAGTACGTCGCACTGGGGAAGTGCTATCGGTGCCGGTTGGTGATGGTTATCTAGGGCGTGTGGTCGATCCCATGGGACGTCCTCTTGATGGCATGGGGGAAATCTCCAATCTGGAAGGACGCCGTGTCTTGGAGCTACAGGCTCCGGGGGTAATGATGCGTAAATCGGTTCACGAGCCTTTGCAGACCGGTCTGAAAGCCATCGACACCATGATTCCGATTGGGCGTGGCCAGCGCCAATTGATTATTGGGGATCGCCAAACCGGAAAAACTGCCATTGCGATTGATGCGGTTCTAAATCAACGTAAGAACTGGGAAAGTGGAGACCCGAACAAGCAGGTTCGTTGTATTTACGTGGCTATCGGACAAAAAGGTTCTACTATTGCCAGCGTCCGTGGGCAGCTCGAAGCGGCTGGCGCGATGGAGTACACCACTATCGTGGCAGCTCCGGCTTCTGATTCCGCCGGCTTTAAGTATCTGGCACCCTACACCGGTTCCGCTATCGGTCAGCACTGGATGTACCAGGGTAAGCACGTCCTCATCATTTTTGACGATCTTTCCAAGCAAGCTGAAGCCTATCGTAGCGTTTCCCTATTGCTACGCCGTCCGCCGGGGCGCGAAGCCTACCCCGGTGACGTGTTCTACCTGCACTCTCGTCTCCTAGAACGCTGCGCCAAGCTTTCTGATGAACTGGGTGGAGGCTCGATGACCGGATTGCCTTTGATTGAAACCAAAGACAATGATGTGTCGGCCTATATTCCTACCAACGTTATTTCGATTACCGATGGGCAGATTTTCTTGCAGTCTGACCTGTTCAACTCTAACCAGCGTCCGGCCGTGGATGTAGGTATTTCAGTTTCCCGGGTAGGCGGCGACGCGCAGGTCAAGGCGATGAAGAAAGTCTCCGGTACTTTGAAGATTACTTTGGCGCAGTACCGGGATATGCAGGCTTTCGCGATGTTCGCTTCCGATTTAGATGCCACCACTAAGCGGCAGCTCACTCGGGGTGCGCGGCTGATGGAACTGCTGCGGCAGCCTCAGGCTACTCCTTTTGAGGTCGAAGATCAGGTTTGCTCTATTTGGGCAGGCACTAACGGCTATATGGACGATATCGAAGTTAAGGATGTGCATCGTTTCGAGACCGAAATGCTTGAATACTTGCATTCCCATACCGGTGTTCCCGCTAAAATTAAACAGACTGGTCTCTTTGACAGTGAAACCGAGCAGGAACTTAAGGCTGGGGTAGAGAAATTCCGCAGTGGTTTCCTATCTGACCAGGGTTTGGTAGGCGCAGAAGTTAATCTAGCTGAAGAGGAAACTGAAGTAGAACGCGGTCAGGAAAAATTGGTTCTTGGTGCTTCAACCGGTAGCAGTAAAAAGGAATAACCTTGAGCGGTAAGCAACGGATATACAAGCAGAAGATTAACGCTACTGAGACTTTAGGTAAAGTTTTTCATGCGATGGAGCTCATTGCGGCTTCACGTATTGGTAAGGCGCGGAAAGCAGCCACCCAAGCGGCTCCTTTTGATTCCGCGATTACCCAGGCCTTGACTGCCTTGGCTGCGCACTCGAAGTTTGATCATCCCGTCACTAAAGAACGTACCGATACCAAGCGGGTTGCGATAATGTGCGTAACCTCTGACCGCGGTTTGGCGGGTGCCTATTCAGCTTCGATTCTGCGGGAAACCGAAAAACTGGTTAGCGAGCTAAAAGAAGAGGGCAAGGAGCCAATTCTTTACAGCTATGGGCGCAAAGCAGAGAGCTATTTTCGTTTCCGCGGGATTGCGGTAGAAAAATCTTGGACGGGTAACTCGGATTCCCCTACCATTGAACAGTCATATGAAATAGCTGATACCTTAACCACAGACTTTTTGGGTGAAGATCCGACCAACAGCGTTTGCGAGGTCTATATTGTCTTTACTCGCTACGTAAATATGGTTAGTCAGATTCCCCAGGTGCGCAAAATGCTACCTCTAGAGGTAGTAACCCCTGAACAAGCTAAAGAGATGGACATTAATCTTGGGAAACCTACCGGGCCCGTTCCACCTCTTTATCAGTTCGAACCCAATCCTGAGGCAGTGGTACAACAGGTTTTACCCATGTATGTGCGCTCGCGGATTCGGTCTGCTCTTTTACAGGCAGCTGCCAGCGAGCTGGCCAGCAGACAAACCGCTATGCATACCGCAAATGACAACGCTCAGGACATGATTGAGCGTTATACTCGTCTGGCGAATAATGCACGTCAGGCTGAAATTACTACTGAAATAACAGAGATCGTCGGTGGGGCAGAAGCCCTGGCCGCTGGTCGCTAGAGGAAACAAAGAAATAAGGAGACTCTAATGAGTGATACCGAACGGACTACGGGCGTGGGACGGGTTTCCCAGGTGATCGGCTCGATTGTGGACGTGGAGTTCCCGCCAGATCATCTTCCCGAGATGTATAACGCTTTGGAAACCATGATTCAGGTGGACGAGGACACTCCCGCCCATAAACTTACCTTAGAGGTGGCACAGTTCCTAGGCGACGACGTAGTTCGTTGTCTAGCGTTAAAGCCCACCGACGGGCTGGTTCGGGGACAAGAAGTTACCGATACCGGGGCTCCCATTTCAGTCCCCGTAGGTGACGTTACCAAGGGACACGTATTTAACGTTACTGGTGAATGCTTGAACCTGAAAGAGGGGGAAACCCTAGAGGTAAAAGAGCGTTGGCCAATCCATCGTGACCCTCCTCCTTTTGACCAGCTGGAATCCAAAACCCAGATGTTTGAAACTGGGATTAAGGTTATTGACCTGCTCACCCCCTATGTGCTGGGTGGCAAGATTGGTTTGTTCGGCGGAGCAGGCGTAGGCAAGACCGTGTTGATTCAGGAAATGATTCAGCGCGTTGCCCAAGATCACGGCGGTGTGTCCGTATTTGCGGGCGTGGGCGAGCGTACCCGTGAGGGTAACGACCTGATTCACGAAATGGACGAGGCAGGAGTCTTTGATAAGACCGCACTGGTATTCGGACAGATGGATGAGCCTCCGGGGACTCGTCTGCGTATTCCGCTAACCGGTCTAACCATGGCGGAATACTTCCGCGATGTGCAGCATCAGGACGTGCTGCTGTTTATCGACAACATTTTCCGTTTCACCCAGGCTGGCTCAGAGGTATCCACTCTGCTGGGTCATATGCCTTCGGCCGTAGGCTACCAGCCGAACTTGGCCGATGAAATGGGTCTGCTCCAAGAACGTATTACTTCGGTTGCGGGACACTCGATTACCTCGCTGCAGGCGATTTACGTACCGGCTGACGACTACACCGACCCCGCTCCGGCGACTACTTTCGCGCACCTAGATGCCACTACCGAGCTTTCGCGTGATATTGCTTCCCGTGGTCTGTATCCGGCGGTTGATCCTTTGGCTTCTACCTCGCGCATCTTAGATCCCACTTATGTGGGCGAAGAGCATTACCAGGTTGCCACCAAGGTAAAGTCGATTCTGCAAAAGAACAAAGAACTGCAAGACATTATCGCGATTCTAGGCATGGATGAGCTTTCCGAAGAAGACAAGCTCACCGTGAACCGGGCACGCCGAATCCAACAGTTCCTGTCCCAGAACACCTATATGGCCGAGAAATTCACCGGGGTTGCTGGCTCTACGGTTCCGCTGGCTGAAACCATTGAGGCATTTAAACGTATCTGCGAAGGTCAATACGATCAAGTTCCAGAACAGGCGTTCTTCAATATCGGTGGTATCGAAGATTTGGAACGCAATTGGGCGAAGATTCAGAAGGAATCTGCCTAATGAGCGCGCTTTCGGTTCGGTTAGTTACCCGCTCTGGGGAGCTGTTTAGTGGGCAGGCAGGCTTTGTCTCCCTGCCCACTACCGAAGGCTCAATCGGGATTATGGCAGGTCATCAGCCTCTTTTAGCTACCATTGGCAAGGGGCAGGTTAAGGTCGGCAAGAAAGAAAACGATCCCGATGCCCAAGTGTTTGAGGTGGTTCCGGGGTTTGTATCTGTAGACCAAGACCAGGTGACTATTATCGTTGATGGACTATAAACCGAAAATAATCATTTTTAAGGCTTATAGTTAGGACATGACGGCGCTAAAAGTTTTCCTGTTAATCATTTTACTGATTGCAGTTTTGCTGGCTTTGATGGCTGCCTTTTTCTTGTGGCGGATGAACCATCTGCGCCGGCAAGGAGCCTTTTTGTGTTCGTATCGTCCGGATGTAACCTCTGGTTGGAGTGAGGGGTGTGCCGTTTACGAGTCCGAATCCTTAAACTGGTACAAGGCAGCGGGACTGTTTCTTCGTCCTGATAAATCTTGGTCGCGCAGACAGGTTAAACTGGGCAAGGTTCATAACTACCTGTCAAAAAATGGGGTTCGCAATGTGGCGGTTTCGGTTAGTGTAGATTTTCAGCATTTTTGGCTTTTCCTATCCGAGGATGACCATGCGGGTTTGGTCTCTTGGGCTGAAGCTGCCCCTCCGCGCGAGATACCAGAATCTTGGTAGTAGATTCCAATCCTTTAGAATAGATTCTCATGCGCGTCCTTTTCGCTAATTGCTCTGTTGAATACAGCGGTCGTCTCAGCTCTTTTTTGCCGATGGCTCCGCGATTGATTATGGTAAAGGCCGATTCTTCGGTGCTTATTCACTGTGATGGCGGTTCTTATAAGCCTCTTAACTGGATGGCCGGTCCAGCCAGTATTGAGCAACTCCAGGTTAATTCCGAGGACGAAGCGGCAGGAGTACAGCAGGTTTGGCTCGTGCAGTCGGCAAAAACCGGCGATCAGCTAAAACTAAGAATCGGAGAGATATTCTCGGAAACTAGCCGTGATTTGGGACTTGATCCCGGGTTGCAAAAGGATGGGGTAGAGGCGCATTTGCAAGAGTTACTGGCAGCGCAAATCCCCGAAATCTTAGGTTCGGGCTGGGAGCTAATCAGGCGCGAGTATCCCACTCCGGTAGGTCCGGTGGATTTAATGGTTTTCGATCCGGAGCTTAACCATGTCGCCATTGAAGTTAAACGTCGCGGTGAGATTGATGGGGTGGAACAGCTCACTCGTTACTTAGATTTGCTTTCTCGTGACCCGCTAATGCCGGAAGTGCGCGGCATTTTTGCCGCGCAGGTGATTAAACCTCAGGCTAGAACTCTCGCAGAAGATAGAGGAATTCGCTGTCTTACCTTGGATTACGATAGTATGCGAGGGGTAGATGACGCGGAATCGCGCCTGTTTTAAGCATTGCGATTAACACTTGACCGGGCTGGAGTATTGCAGTTATGACTGAAGTTTTTGCGTTACGGGGACGAGTTGTTACCTCTAATAGAATTATTACCGATGGAGCGGTGGTAATTTCTGGGGATGCCATCGTGTGGGTAGGTGAAGCTCCTGACGCGAAAGCCGCTGGATTTGGGGATGAGGTTTTGGCTGCCACTTCTCCCAGTGATGACCGCTATTTGCTGCCCGGCTTGATTGATGTTCATTGCCATGGGGGGCAAGGGGTATCGTTCCCAGATGCTCAAACTGAAGAACAAGCCCTGGGGGCTATATCCGAGCATTTACGCTGGGGGACTACTTCTCTGGTAGCTTCGCTGGTGACCCATTCTCCTATGGTTCTGCGGGAAAAAGCGGAAATGTTGGCAGGAATGTGCGCGGCTGGGAAACTGGCGGGAATCCATTTTGAAGGTCCCTTTATAGCCCAGGGGAACTGCGGGGCGCACGACCCTAGCCATATTCAGGCTCCCAATGCGCCGTTGGTGCGCGAGTTGCTGATAGCCAGCCGCGGCTATGCGGTGTCTATGACTTTTGCTCCGGAAAAGCCCTATGCTATGGGAGCATCTGGGGTTGCCGACACTTTGATTGCGGGGGGTGCTGTTCCCTCCTTTGGTCATACCGATACCAATTCGGAAAAGATGCGTGAAGCCCTGATTGAGGTTCGGCAAATGCTGGCTCATTCCGCCAGAGCGCGCTGTCCTCATGCCACTGTCACCCATTTGTTTAATTCGATGCCTCCGATGCAGCCTCTACACCCCGGGCCAATCCCCGAGATTTTAGCTGACGCTGCTGGTGGAGGCGTAATTGTAGAGCTTATTTGTGATGGAAAACAGCTAGCTCCCTCCCTGATTCGCAACGTATATGAATTGGTAGGACGCGAACAGATTGTGTTTGTCACTGACGCGATGGCGGGAACCGGATTGGGAGATGGACGCTATCTTTTGGGGGGGCAAACGGTCGAAGTAAAAGATGGGCTGGCGACTTTGGCAGCCGATTCTAACTGCCAGGCAGGGGGAACTTCTCATCTAATCCAACAGGTCAAGATAGCGCATCAAGCTGGAATCCCTCTGGTCGATGCCGTTTATTGTGCCTCCTATCAGGGGGCAAAAGTTCTAGGTGATGACCAGTTGGGAGAAATCGCGCCCGGAAAGTCAGCAGATTTGCTAGTTACTGATGCCGATTTGAATCCTATGCGGGTCTACAAACGGGGAGTTGTGGTTTTTTAAGTGACCAGACGTTCCCGTAAACGTCCCTGGGGTGAGCATCGTCCCTTAAGGATGGATTCTTTGGCTTCGATGCCCCGCTCGGTTTCTCGCACCGATGGTGATTATCAGGTGCAGTATCTTTCGCAGGCGCGAAAGGTTTACTTGTGTCCGGGGTGTAATCAGCAGATAAATATCGGGCAGGCGCATGTGGTAGCGTGGCGTACCGATTCCCTTTTTGGGGAGCGTTCTGGTCTTGAACAGCGCCGTCATTGGCATCGTTTCTGCTTTGAACGTGGCTTTTAGCTAAGCTTGAGGGCATTAGGGGGTTTACGTTCAAAAGCTAATCGCTACTCTTACGCCGGTTTATCTCAAGCTAGGCGAGTGGCTGTGCAAAAATATAGGTATGGATGTGGCGATTTTTACGCGGGATGCGCAAAGAATGGGGAGCACTCCGGCGATAGTCCTATTGGCGGCTTTCCCATATGATCATCGAATGTGGGAGGGGGTAGCTCGCCGTTTCGAGGGGGTTCCGGTAATCGCGATTGACCCGCCTGGATTTGGGCATTCTCCGCTACCGGTAAATTCTCCTTCCTTGGAGATTTATGCCGATTATGTAGCGCAGGCGGTGCGCGCTGAGGGCGCAGAAAAAATACTGGTCTGTGGTAATTCTATGGGGGGATATACCGCGCAAGCCATGATTGAGCGTCATCCGCGTCTGGTAGGCGGGGTGGTGCTAGTGGGTACGAAAGCTGATATTGACACTCCTCAGGCGCGGGCAGCACGTACCGAGATGGCAATTTCTGCCCTGGTAGGCAGAGCGCACTCTCAGCTGGTGCAGGGGATTCCCACTATGCTAGCGAAAGAAACTGTTGCAGATTTCCCCAAAATCCCACAGCTGATGGAAAAGTGGATTAATGAAACTTCTGGGGAGGCGATTTCTTGGGCGCAGCGGGCTTTAGCTACCCGTCCCGGTCGCTTGGAAACCTTGGAGAGAGCACAGATTCCGGCAATGGTAGTGCGGGGGGAACAAGACACTAACTCTACTGCGGCTCAGGCGGAAGCCATGGCTAAGGCGCTAGGTACTCGGGTGGTGTCGGTGCCGCGGGCGGGGCATTTGGTTCCCTTGGAGGCGCCCTCGGCAGTAGCTAGGGCGGTAATGAGTGTCTATCAGAGAATGTGCTAACAATAATCTGTTTGGTTGTTAGCTATCCGACCGATAGGTGAGACTAGCGAGCACGGATATCCCCAAGGCTCATACCGTAAAACCATGAGTTCGTATTCTGACTTTGATTTGGCGTTGTCTAAGCTCCATCCGCATCTGTATGGCAAGTATGTGTTCTTGTCGGCTCGCGATGGTCTACCTGCGGGTTTAGAGCCGTTTGCACAGATAAAAGAGGAAGAAGGACTCACTGTAATCGTTCCCCTAGAGCAAGCGAAAGCTGCGGGAGTATCCGAGGGTAAAAAGATTTATCGCCGTATCACTTTGGAATGTGATGTTTCCTTAGAAGAAACTGGTCTGACTTTCACTGTCGCCTCGCAACTAGCCAGTCAATCAATTCCCTGTAACGTATTATCCGGTTTACATCATGATCACTTGATGGTACCGGCAGAGCGGGCAACAGAAGCCCTATCTTTATTGCAGCAGTTATCTCAGCAAGCAAAAGGCTGGGTACAGTACTAGCGTCCTAATAGGACGGTCGCTAGCGTTTGTCGGTAATAGGCAGGTCTAGCATTTCTCTAAAGCCTGGCTGATGCGCGCTAATACCGCTGCGCTACCTCCAATAAAGACATTTTCTGTATTGTGGGCAGCCCCCGGTTTTCCAACTTTCTTTCCCCGCGAATTATAGATTCCTATCTTTGCCCCCACGTAACGCCGCTGGGAAAAACCAAACTTTTTAACCTGGGCAAACCCAGCTTCTTTAATAGCGCTAATCATTTCGTCCTCGTTTATCCAGGCTTCATCATTGTAGGAAACTACCAGGGTCTTTGCCTTAACCTGCGCCAAGAGGGAAAAGAAGCTGGTCGCCATGGTGCGTTTAGAATTAAAGACAGAGCGATGCTCGTCTCCGCGGGCATCTATGCGTTTGCGCGCCACCCCATAGGTTTGGGGAGCGTCCCAGCGTACCAGAGTTTCCCAAATATGGTAGTTGGTGAAGTAACGATGCTGATTATAGGGAGGGTCGAGGTAGGCGAGATCGACGGGGGCAACCTGATTAACCAGCTTTAGGGCGTCGCCTTGTAAAGCCTGTCCTTTCCCGCTAAGCAATTGCGGTATCCGCAGTTCTAGGGGATTATAGGAGCGCGCAGCCCACTGTTTTAGATATGCCATTTGCACTCCGGTAGTCGAATCCACCCGGTCGGCTGCCTCTATTAGGGAAGTGAGCAAAATCGGGAATAGGGGACTGTCCTCCAAATCCATCAGATAGTCACGGCAGGCATCAATGCGCATACCGTTATCAGGCTGAAAAAAACGGGCCTGTCGGCAAAAAGTTTCGGTGAAATATCCTTCTTTTCCTTTCAGGGTGCTCATAGTCGTTAAATGTTGCCGCAAAGAATCATAATCGACCAGGTCGGAATCTGTTTCTATATAGGTACGAGCCAATTGGTAACTATAGGAAGCAAGGTCGGTGGCAGTGGTGAAAATCCCGCGTCGCTTGAATTCTTGAGCAACCCGGGTAGTACCCGAAAATAAATCGAGAGCAGTTTTAGCCTGTGCAGCCTGGGCAATAGTTCCTAAGGCGGGAACCAGATTCCGCTTCGACCCTAAATATTTAATCAACTTCCCTCCCTGACGCTCACTATAAACCAGCTACCTGTCTTTTTTAGCATCTTACTTACACGCGCTCGTAGTAACCCAAAAATATCCGTCAGCAACTAGGGTGGAAGTATGGCAAAAGAGGAAGCAGAAGCCGCACGCGCCCTAGTGAAACTGGCAGATGGAACTGTCAAACAACGCAACCAATTAACTGGAACTCAGGTTTGGACAGTTCCGGGGCGCGGACATCGCCCGCTAGCGAAGCCACAGATTAACCCGACTCCGATTACTGCCAAAGACTATACCTGTACCTGTGCTTTCTGTTCTGATCGCTACCTAGAGACCCCGCCGGAAAAATCTCGAGTAATTTTGAGCAGTGGCGAACTGCCGCCCTCCAAAACTGTTACCGCCGAGGGTTTTCGTATCTTAGAGGGGCTTAGTGCCGAAGAACTAGATAAATATCCGGCAGATTTTCGCCGGATTCCGAACCTATTTGAGATTGTTTCCTATCAATACTGGAATTTAAACTATGGTCACGAGCCCTCCGATAGGCAACGTCAGCATATGGCTGAATACCTTTCTACCCGAACTGGATATGACCATATTTTGCGGGTAGTGCGTGCCAAACTCCATCAATACGGCATGGAGGATGCCGAGATTGATGCTTTGAATGAATCGGAGATGCTCGGACAAGCTAGCTCATTCTTTTCTGGCGGGCATGATTTGATTGTGGCTAATCGTCATTTCGTTCCCGGTGCTACTGATTCCTCCCAACTGGCTTCGGCGGGCACGCTTACCCCCGATGAGCATTATGCCTATACTGCCTACACTGCCCGGACGCTTCGCGACCTCTACGATTTGAATCCGGCAGTAAAATATGTGGCGACTTTCCAAAACTGGTTAAAACCGGCGGGTGCTAGTTTCGATCATCTTCACAAGCAGCTGGTGGCGATTGACGAATATCCGGTGCAAATTTCTCAAGAACGCGAACGGGTGCGTAAAGAACCTGATATTTACCATACTATTTTGAAAATTCGGGCTACTCGCGGCTTGATATTGGCACAAAACGAGGATGCGATAGCCATGGCGGGGGTAGGGCATCGTTATCCCACGATTGCGGTTTGGCCTTTGGGTCAGGCGGGTAATCCGTGGGATGTGGGAGAGCGGAAAATGCGGGCGGTCTCCGATATATTGCAGGCCGTTCACGCCGCTACCGGAGCCGACGTTCCCTGTAATGAAGAGTGGTATCACCGTCCACTTTCGATTTCCACTCCGATGCGTTGGAGAATCTTGCTGAAATGGCGGATTTCGACTTTGGCAGGATTTGAGGGCGGTACTCGCATATATTTGAACACCATTGATCCGTGGGGAATCTATAAGCGGATAGTTCCCCGCTTAAAAGAGCTGCGCGCTGCCGGGAAGATTGCTGATATGCGTATCGGGGAGGAAACCAAGGTTCTTACCAGTGATTTAGATTAGGGGTGCTTACCCTGCTATTGGCGAGGGCGTGACTTCCTTTCTTTGAGGGGGGCAGGCTTAGAAGTGGGGACTGGTTGGAGTTTTATCTGTTCAGGTGAGGATATAAAAAAATCGGGAGGCATTTGCCTCCCGATTTTAGCCCTATTTTCCGCCCTAACCTTTCGGCATTAAATCACAAAAGGGAAAGGGGCGTTACTTGTCGGAAGAGAAACCTTCCTTGATTTTTTCGGCAGCAGCCTTCAGGTTAGCGCCGGCTTCTTCGGCCACGTCTTTAGCTTTATCAGTAAATTCGGAAACTTTGTCTTTGATTTGCGCGCCTACCTGGTCGGCCTTGCCTTCGGCTTTAAGGTCTTTATCACCGCTAACGTCCCCGGCTAGTTCTTTGGCTTTGCCACCTAGATCTTCGGCGCTGTTTTGAATCTTGTCTTCTAAACTCATTTTCTTCTCCTTTAATTTGTTTATGAATCCACGCGATTGGCAGATCCGATATTGCTTCGCCAATTGGTGCTTACGCGCACTAAAACCGGCATTTTTATTCCTAAAACTTGATCGAGCTTTGCGATAGCTTTATCAAGCTCCGTCTTTATTTCCTGCGGGTTTGCTCCCTTATATACCGCTGCGGTTACTAATAGCCCCGGTCGTTTCTTGACTTCCCAAGACTGTATTTTCATTGAGGAAATCCAGCGGCTAGCTGAAACTTCGTCCTCTATAATGTCCCTAATAAGCCCTAGTTCGGCAGTAATTTCACCCTGTTTTTGGGTATCTTTACCGATTTTATTTAGGGCAAGGGAACGAATCTTGCCGCCCCCTTGAACAAATATCCAGATTAGCAAAGCGACGATAACGATTACTGCAATCGCTAGCGTCCCTACCTGTACCCCAGAGCTTTCCCAGCCCTGTATTTGGAATCGTGACCTATGGTTTAGAGACGTAAAAAGCGTCTGAAGGCGCTCGCCGTAGTAGAGAACCTGAGTCCGGATTTTCGCTGACAGCGGTGTCGCAATCAGTAGAATTCCGCTGGCTAACGATAGTAGCCCCAGAATAAACAATAGAATCCGGTTGAGGGCGCGAGGTAATTTCTTCACTTTTCTAACCTGCCCTCTGTGTTTATTTTGATGCGGGCTGTTAGCCTCGGATGTAAATTCCAGGAAGTAACTTTTTCGGTTGTGAAATCGTGGATTTCCTTTTGGTTAATCTCTTGTCCGGTGTTGGGCGTGATTGTGCTCAAGGAATGGTGCTTGCTCACGGCAGTACTTACCGCTCCTTGGGGCAGACCTATTTTTTCTCGTACCAAACGAGAAACTCCTGAGGCAATAACCGCATCATCAACTACATAGGCAACGCGATTATCGTTGAGGGCGTGTTTGCTTAAAGTCCCAGGTAACAGTGATTTTATTAGCAGTAGTGCCCCGCAGAGACTCAATAATGCTCCTACGGTTATCGGGACTAATCTTGAATCATTGTTTAGGTCGCTATAGAACTGCTTCCAGATATTTTCTGGGGTAGCTATCAGCGGATTTTGTCCAGATAAAGCGAGTACCCCCTCGGTAACTAAATACCCCAAAGCCACTATCAAAATGAATGCGACGCTAACGCTAAGCAGGGCTCGCGCCGAATGGGTCTCCCGGCGCACCAGGTAGGGAACCCGGAGGCGGGATTTTCTGGATTTATTGCTCATTTCAGCTTTCTCCCCTCCCGATGCCGGTATAGTCCGCAAAGCCGTAGGTTTACCCGCCCTACTTTTAGACCTGCGAGGGTGCTGATACGTTGGACAATATCGTCTCTTGCCTGCTCGGCTAGGGAAAATATCGAGGTATCTGGATTTTTAGCTATGATTTCTAAAACCTGGGAGTTTACGGGACAGGAAATATCTATCCCCAATAATCCCCGGTCATCATGGGTGCTAACTTTGATGTGCTCCCTGGGAACGCTAATGCGTTGCGTAACGACTGCTATCGCAATAGTTTGGATAGCTTTGGCGCACACCGTAGTGATTCCGGTGAATTTGCTTGCTTCCTGGTCGGATTGCATTTGTTTCCTCCTTGTTAATCGGAGGTAGTGGTGTGCTTGCCGATTAGGGCTTCACCAACGCCTTTCAAATCTAGCTTGCCAGATGCTGCTCTACCTATGATGGCACCTATTGCCATAAATAAGATGGAAACTAAGAACCCAAAGAATCCGTGGGCAACTGCCATATAGGCTAGAAAGGCGCCACTAAAAATACCGGCTATGGTTGTCATTTCTTCCCTTTCTAGCGGTATTACTTGAGGTCTTTACTGTCTTTGTCTGCGTCCTCTTCGTCGCTATCGGGTACGTGTACGTCCGTTACTTTGATATTAACTTCGGTAACTTCCAGACCAACCAGCCCCTCGATAGCAGAGAAAATAGCGTCCCGCACTTTATCGGCGACTTCGTGTACCGGGTAGGGGTATTCGACAATTAGTACTACGTCTAGGGCGGTTTGGGTTTGCCCGATTTCAACCGAGATTCCTTGAGTGATACTTTCGGAGGCTCCGACTTTCGAGCGCAGTGCTCCCAGCGCGCGGGCAGCGGAATTTCCTAGGTCGTAGACCCCTGGAATTTCTTTGATGGCTAGACCAGCTATTTTTGCCACTACTTGGTCGGCAACTGTGGTTAGTCCCTGTCCTTGATTCTCAGCTACGTTGTTTTCTGGAATCAGCTCTTTAGCTTCTTCGCTAGTGGGCACGATGGTGGTATTTTTCTTAGTCTTCTGCGTGTTAGCCATACTCATTTCCTTTAACGTAACTGAATTAATTATTGTGTTTTGTTTGGACATAAATGCTTCGCTGGCGTAGCTATGTCTCTATTTAGACCATAACGCTTATTAGTGAGCTGCGCGACTTTTCGGGTAGTTCAGATGCGCCCATTGCGGCTATTCTCGGTAGAATCAGCTCATGTCTGTTGGGAAAGATGAAGAAGAAAAAGCTGCTGGCAGCTTTGATGCTGCCGATATTAGCTCCGTAGGGGTGGGGGCGATTTCGCCGAGAATGAACGCTGAGGAAACTAAGGAAAGCTCCAGTGTTCTTAGCTCCCAGGGTGAAAAGCTAGATTCTGCCCGCGAAGATACTGATAGTAGCGGTGAGGAGGGCACGGACGATGGAGCTGTAAAGTTTCAGATTCCGCAAATCCTGCCTCTCGGGATGGGGCACGAGGACGAGTCAACCGAGCAGCAGGATGCTGGGGAAGACGCTCAGCGAGTGTGGGGTAATCAGGCTGGTGGACGGGTAGATACGGAACATCTTTCAACTGTGGGAACCAATGCCTCTTTTGATGTTTCCAAGATTTCGGTAAAGAAAACGGATGCCCCGTCTAGTTCGCGTTCGCGCAGGGGTGTTTTCTATGTTTTGGGTGCGATATTAACGTTGCTAGTGGTGGGGTTTGCTGTTTACGCCAGTGGTATATTGCAGACTATTTTTACTGTTGTCGGAGCAGATTCTCCTATCCAGGGGGCGAAATCCTATTATCAAGCGCTAATAGACAAGGATGCGCAATCTCTGTGTGCTCTTAGTTCTCCGGCTGCGCGTGGGGAACTGGTAGCGGCGATTAACCAGTCGCAATCGGATAATGCTCAATCCCAGGGCGAGGTTAGCGTTAAGGAATGCGCTAAAGCTGCGAATACTGCCTTTGCCGGGGCGCAAGGGAAGTCCACTATTAAACTTTCTGATTTGGTTTTTTCTTTGGAGAAATCCGGTGATATTGACCAGGTGAAAGCGGTGTTAATCAAAGATAAGAAAGGTACTTCGCTGCAAATTATGGGGTGGCAAATGATTGATGGACGCTGGTTTTTGGCGGCTCAAGATTCCCAACAAAAGGTGGATATGCAGTACCGGAACTCTCAAGCTGGAGGGGCTAAAGGAGCTAAGTAGTTTAGCGTTTAACCTGCCGTGGGATTACTCCGATTAATCCTGGGGGTTAATCCTCTGTAAATCGGTCGTCATAGTTGGGGTCGTCGAAGTCGTCTAGGGAGGGGGAGAGCTCTTCCCATTCTTCTTCGTGGTTTTCCCAATCCCCACTGGGGGAGAGCACTAATTCGGCTCGATGGTTACGGAAAGACTCTGGCGGAGCCATATAGACATAGGCTTTAACGTCTTGAGTGGGGCCTTCCCAGGTGCTTTCTTCATCGGGGAATACTTCTACTCGCACGGTTTGGCGAATATACATGTTATCGGGGTTGCCCTCACCTAAGTAGCCCTCGTATTCGTCGAGTTCTTCTAGGGTTTCTTCAAATAGGCGCTGCTCAATTAGTAGTATCTGTCCGTGGATTCCGGTGCCGCCGATAGAGCGGATGGCCATTGGATAGGACGCACCGATGTATAGGGAGGCTTCCCGTAGATATGCCGGGGCGAATTCGGTTACCGCGGCCTTCAGACTGGAGCCAAAGCCGCGAGAACCGAGTTTTAAGGTTCCGTAGACAAATAAAGGTAGGTATCGCGTGCTCATGTCTTTATTTTCTCAGTAGCGCTGACTTTTAGGGCGTCTTTGGGGCGGCGTTTTTCTGTCTGGGGGAAGATAGCGGGGGTGGAAATCTGTTTTTGCTGTTCATGGGCTGTTTTTGTTTTGTTAAAAATAGGAAAATGTTAGAAGTATAAAGTTGAGTCAATGCGGCTAAGGTTTTCGCTTCCAGAATAATTGTCTAGCACTTAAAAGGTAGGAGTGCCAGAATGGGAGTTGTGAAGCCGAGAAATACTCGGTAAATAGATTTCCCGCCTTGTGTGGGGGTAAGGAGTAATCATGGTTCGCAGGTATGATCCATTCCGCCAGATGGAAGCAATTTTTGATGATGCTATGCGTCAAGGTCCCTCCCGGGCAGCCATGCCCCTAGATTTGTACCGAGATGGTGAGCAATTTATTGCCCTTTTCGATTTACCGGGGGTAGATCCGGCCAGTGTAGATATTGATATCGAAGACCGCACCCTCACTATTCGCGCCGAGCGGCTAGCGGTAGCGCCAGAGGGAGCGCAGTGGCTAAGCCACGAACGTCCTTTCGGTACTTTCGCCCGCCAGCTCACCTTGGGTAATGGGGTGGCTCTTGACCAAGTTGAAGCCGAGTATGTGGACGGGGTGCTCAAGCTGGTTATCCCGGTGGCAGAAGAAGCTAAACCGCGCAAAATTACAGTACAACGCGGCTCGCGGCAGATTGAGGGCGAGAGCCAAGTGGTAAATGACGCTAACTAGCAGTATTAGCTAGCCGTTATGGGGGTGGGGACGTAGCCTGGCTACGTCCCCACCCTCGCTGTTTCACACGGGTTGCCTCGCCCCTAAGTGGTGGTAGTTAATTTGCTTTGCGGTTCATTTCAGCGCCTATTTGCGCCGTGAACTCTATGATTTGGCTGGCGACCGTAACTGGGTCAAACACCTGCAATAGGTGACGGGAAGAATCTGCCCGTACCAGGCGGGCATCAATGGCACGAGCAAACGCTTTCAGACCTTTCCAGGTTTTTCCACCTTTGCGATGGGCGGCAGAAATAACCAATTGCGGAAGTTGGTCGTCAAGCAAATCTATCTCTTGCAAATCTTTCCATGCCATATAAAAGGAGGGTTGCTCGCGGGCTGCCCCCTGGTAAAGCCAGGTTAATAGTTTTTGTTCCAACTTTTGATAAAGGGGCCCGGCGCCCTCGTTATTGCCCTCAAAAGAGGGGTCTATCTGGACGATTCCCACGGGTCGTATCCGGGAGGGACTGGAACTTTTGAGAATCTGCGCAGCCCAGACGCGCACCAACATCGCTCCATAGGAATGTCCAACCAGTATGACTGGAAGGGGGTTAGAGAATGTGGCTCCAAGGTGAAGCGCAGTTTCTTCTCCGCCCTCGCGCATCTCGGTTACTAGACTTCTCCAACTTACGTTCTCACTCTCACCGGGATTCAAAATAGTTGAGCGGGTAGAGCGGGCGCAATAAAATGCGCGACAAAGAATCGGAAAAGTCAGATTCCAAGATTGCATCGACCCTCCCAGCCCTGCCTCCAGCCAAATTAGGGGGGTGGGTTGAGCCGGGGCGCTAGTGCCAATCTGGATTTGCATACAGCTAATTTAAATCATCACCTAATAACTGGCAGTTCCAGATGTTACCAATTTATCTCGATGTCAAGTAAAGTTGATGTAAAGGACTTAAAACGAGATATTTTGGAGTTATTCATGGCAAAGATTAAAGTAGCTGGTCCGGTTGTGGAACTTGACGGCGACGAAATGACCCGGATTATTTGGCAGAAAATCCGAAATGAACTACTCCTTCCGTACTTAGATATGGATTTGCGCTATTACGATTTGAGCGTAGAAAACCGGGATGCCACCAGTGATCAGGTAACTATCGATGCCGCAAACGCGATTAAAGAACATGGGGTAGGGGTTAAATGTGCAACCATTACCCCCGATGAAGCCCGGGTAAAAGAGTTTGGGCTGCGGAAAATGTGGAAATCGCCGAACGGAACTATCCGCAACATTCTGGGTGGGGTAATCTTCCGAGAACCAATCATTATGGCTAATGTGCCGCGACTGGTTGGAGGCTGGACAAAACCTATCGTAGTTGCCCGCCACGCTTTCGGTGACCAATATAAAGCCACCGATTTCAAGATCCCTGGTGCCGGCACCTTAACCATAACTTTCCAGCCTAAAGATGGCTCTCAGCCCATTGAACATACCGTGGTTGAATATCCTGACAGCGGTGGAGTGGCTCTGGGGATGTACAACTTTAACGAGTCAATCAAGGATTTTGCGCGCGCCTGTTTCCGCTATGGTCTGCTCCGTGGGTATCCAGTCTACCTGTCCACTAAAAACACTATTTTGAAAGCCTATGACGGACAGTTCAAAGATATCTTCGCCGACATTTACGCTACCGAGTTCCAGGCGCAATATGAAAAAGCCGGTCTGCACTATGAACACAGATTGATTGATGACATGGTGGCTTCTTCCCTTAAATGGGAAGGCGGATATATTTGGGCCTGTAAGAACTACGACGGTGATGTGCAATCCGATACCGTAGCGCAAGGATTTGGTTCCCTAGGGCTAATGACCTCGGTACTTATGACCCCCGATGGGCGCACTATGGAGGCCGAGGCTGCTCACGGAACCGTAACCCGCCACTATCGGCGCTTCCAGCAGGGAGAAAAGACCTCCACCAACCCGATTGCCTCAATCTACGCCTGGACGCGCGGTTTGGCACATCGCGGAACCCTAGATAAGACCCCGGAAGTTACCCACTTCGCAAAGACGATAGAAGAAGTCGTAATCTCTACTGTCGAGGGCGGACAAATGACCAAAGATTTAGCTTGCCTAATCGCGCCCGACCACCCCTGGCTAGATACCGATGCTTTCATGAATGTATTGCAAGAAAATCTGGAGCAGCGTTTAAGGCAAGAATCCTAAATACTAGCCGGAAAAGTGCTGATTTTTTGGCAGGAATACGCTAGGAAATCATTTCTTTCAACATCAAAAGCGGGGCGGACGCAAAAATAAAGCGTCCGCCCCGCTTTTTCACTGGTTGCTTGGCGGAAATAGGCTAGTATTGATTAATGAACTAAGAGTTCAAGAGAAACTCAAGATTTGAACTCTGGCAAGGAGGGGAAATAGTGGCAAAGAATCCGCAGGCAGATACCCAAAGATATCTGTTTGTAATGCCGCCGATGCCGCACAGTTCTCCACTGGTTACTACCCTTTTGCGGGTGTTGTTTGAAAGTGCCAAGATGGGGTTTGAACTGGTTCCCATCCTCCTGAAAAGCGACGAGATAGACTTAGACTTTCTGGCTGAAACCTCGAAAGAAATCGGTCCGATTCTTCCTCTAGTTTCCTTTAGTAAAGAACAGAATAACCAGCTAGAAGCGCTGGGAGCGCCGGTAAAGAAAGCAATTTTCGCTACCGATTCGCCCCTATATCCAGTGGTAGCTGCCCTCTACGGTGCATCCGGACGGGCAATGGCTTCCCGAATGGTTTCCTCGGGGCATCGCAATTTGGTTTACCCCTGTTCTTCCAGCTCCCTGCTGGAAAACCTGAACCAACTGCGCTATGCGGGGGTACTCCAAGGATGTATTCTTGGGGGTTGTCCCACCCCTACTATGCTGACCACCGAATATAACTCTCCCAACCTATCGGGAGAATTGGTGCAACTATTTTCTAAAAATCCTGGTATCGATGGGTTTATCTGTCACAATGATTTCTTGGCAATGGAAGTTATCCAAGCCCTAAGAATGTGTGGTCGCATGGTTCCCAATGACTGCGCAGTAATCGGGGTAGGCAATGCCCCCGAAGGGCAACTTTTTAATCCGCCCCTCACATCAGTTGATTTCAATCCCGATGCCAGTGGACGGATTTATGCCCAAGCGCTCGGCGAATACTTGTCTGGAAAAAAGGTAGTAGCGCCTAATCCAGAAGAGGTAGATAAAATAATGACGCTGGTAGCCCGGGGAAGCGCCTAGGAGCCAGTCTTTAAGGGGAGGGAAAATGACCGACTCCGCAAAACCGCAGCCAAAACGGCTAGGAGTTTTAACCTCGGGCGGCGATGCCCAGGGAATGAACGCTGCGGTACGAGCTGTGGTACGTACTGCATTGAAAATGGGTGCTCAGCCGTACGCAATCCTGGAAGGTTGGCAGGGAGCTGTCACCGGTGGCGAAATGATTAAGCCGATGGGCTGGTCGGATGTTTCCAGCATCCTAAACAAAGGTGGCACTGTCATCGGAACCGCCCGTTGTAAAGAGTTCCGAGAACGTTCTGGGCTGCGTAAAGCCGCCAAGAACCTCCTCTTAAATGGAATAGATCGCCTAATCTCAATCGGGGGAGACGGTTCCTTAGCCGGAACCAACGAGTTCCAAGAAGAATGGCCCAGCCTGTTAGACGAACTGGTTACCTCCGGTGAACTCACCCCTGAGCAGGTAGCTGGACATGAAAAACTGCGGGTAGCGGGGCTGGTCGGCTCAATCGATAACGACTTAGTCGGCTTCGACATGACTATTGGCACCGATTCTGCTTTACAGCGAATCCTGTCTGCACTAGACGAATTATCCTCGACTGCCGCCTCCCATCGGCGTACTTTCGTAGTAGAGGTCATGGGCAGACACTGTGGATATTTACCCTTGATGAGCGCGGTCGCTCGTGGCTGTGACTATGTATTCATTCCCGAAGCGCCCCCCGAAGTTGGGTGGCAAAGCACCCTCGCCCAAAAACTTGCTGCCGGGCGGCAAGCCGGTAGGCGCGAATCAATAGTGCTGGTAGCAGAGGGAGCTATCGACCATGACGGCAACCCCATCACCGCTAATGATGTTTGTGATGCTCTCGAACAAGAAATGGGGGAGCGTCCTCACCTAACCATTTTGGGGCACGTGCAACGCGGCGGCACGCCCTCTGCCTATGATCGGTGGATGCCTACCGCCCTGGGATATGCGGCTGTTTATGAAGTTTTGAATCAAGACGAGGACTCCCAGCCGGTGATTATTGGTGCTCGGCATAACCGAGTGGCTCGTCTGCCCCTGATGAAAGCCGTCACTGAAACCCGGGCAGTCGCCAAGTTCACCAAGGCTAAAGAATACGGTAAAGCTGTGCAGGCTCGGGGACGCTCCTTTGCGGAAATGCTGGAAATTAATGAAGTAATGGCGGCTCCACCAACAGAAGAACCGCAAAAGAAAGATGCGAAACGAATAGCGATAATGCACGTAGGTGGACTTGCTCCCGGTATGAACACCGCGGCTCGGGCTGCCGTGCGTTTAGGAATCGCAGCCGGACACGAAATGCTGGGGATTTACGGCTCTTTTGAAGGGTTAATGTCCGGAAAAATTAAGCCTTTAGGCTGGGAAGACGTTGAAGGATGGGGCTTTGATGGGGGAGCAGAGCTGGGTACTTTACGCCAGATTCCCCGCGTCGAAGAATACTATGCAATCGGTCGAGCCCTAGAAGAACACCGCATTGATGCCCTGATGGTAATCGGCGGATATAACGCCTATCTTTCGATTAACCAGATGAGGCAAGAGACCTCTCGCTACCCGGCTTTCAAAATCCCAATGATTTGCGTACCGGCATCTATTGACAATAATCTTCCGGGTTCGGAAATCTCTATTGGAACCGATTCAGCGCTAAATAATGCGGTTTGGGCACTTGACCGGATTCGAGAATCTGCGGCTGCCTCCCGGCGCTGCTTTGTCGCTGACGCGATGGGACGGCATTGTGGGTATTTGTCCCTCATGTCCGGTATTGCTGCGGGAGCCGAATTGGTTTACCTTGACGAGAATCCCTACGATTTGCAAGATTTAACCGATGATGTGCAAATGATGCGCGATTCTTTCCAAGAAGGTCGCCGCCTCTGTCTGGTGTTACATAACGAAGAAGCCGGTGGTCGTTACAATCGTGAGTTCATTGCCTCCGTATTTGCGCAAGAATCAAAAGGGTTGTTCGATGTCAGACATTCTGCCCTGGGACATCTCCAACAAGGTGGAGAGCCATCCCCATTTGACCGTATTCTCGCTACCCGCCTGGTACGGGTAGCAATTCAAGAGCTAAATACGCAATTTGCCCAACAACGGACTGACCCCCTAGCCGTGGGGTTGAGCGCTAACGGGATTGAACCTTTCGGGCTAATGCAAATGCAAGAAAAGGTAGATACCCAGGTGCGTCGTCCTCTTGATCAATGGTGGCTACCGCTGACCGCTATTATTTCGGTGGTTTCGCGTGATGAATGGGATATTGAAGTCTCCCAGCTACCAATCATTGACCTCTAAGCTAAACATTTGAATAGGAGAAAAATGAACGCTGCTTTAGACCCGACAACCTGCCCTGCCTGGAAAGAGCTACAGGCTCTGTCTGAAGGTTTTAACCCCGACTTAGCAGAATGGTTTGCCAAAAATCCTGAGCGAGCAACACAGCTTAGTTTCACTGCCGCTCAACTGCACGTTGATTTATCGAAAAATCTGCTAACCGAGCCAGTGCTAGCAGCTCTAATGCGTTTAGCATCCCAAACCAAAGTCGAAGCTCACCGGTACGCCATGTTTGCTGGTGAGCATATTAACAACACCGAAGACCGGGCCGTGCTTCATACCGCCTTGCGGGGCAGCGCAGAAGATAATCTCCAGGTGGATGGGCAAAACGTTTCTAAGGACGTGGCGCAGGTTCTAGCGCGAGTTTACGATTTTGCTGAACGGGTTCGCTCCGGAGCGTGGCTAGGAATCACCGGGAAACCTATTAGCACCGTGGTAAATATCGGTATCGGCGGTTCGGATTTAGGTCCGGCTATGGCCTATGAAGCACTAATGCCCTACGTAAAAGCGGGCTTACAGTGCCGCTTTGTATCCAATATTGACCCCACAGATTTGTGTGAAAAAGTTAAAGACTTAGACCCGGAAACTACCTTATTCATCGTCGCTTCCAAGACATTCACCACCCTAGAGACTTTAACTAACGCCCGCGCTGCTCGGAGCTGGCTGCTTGAAAAACTTGTCGCTAATGGGGTTTGGGACGGCAAAAATAATCCCCAAGAATTAGACGCCTCCCAATCCCGGGAAGCGATTTCAAAGCATTTCGTAGCGGTGTCTACCAATCTGGAAGCCGTATCCGACTTTGGCATCAATCCCGATAACGCCTTTGGTTTTTGGAACTGGGTAGGAGGGCGCTACTCGGTAGATTCCGCAGTCGGTACTGCCTTGGCGGTTGCGATTGGTAAAGAAGGATTTGCTGATTTCCTTTCCGGTATGCGCGCTATGGATGAGCATTTCCGGACGGCTCCGCTCAGCGAGAACGTTCCGATTCTGATGGGACTCATCAACGTGTGGTACCGAAACTTCCTGCACGCACCTACCCACGCGGTGCTTCCGTATTCTCAGTATTTACATCGCTTCCCCGCATATTTGCAGCAGCTAACCATGGAATCAAATGGTAAAGCCGTGCGCTGGGACGGGCAGGCAGTGAGCTATGATACCGGTGAGATTTTTTGGGGAGAACCCGGAACTAATGGGCAACATGCTTTTTACCAGCTAATCCACCAGGGAACTCAAATGATTCCCGCCGACTTTATAGCTTTCGCCAACCCCACCTGGCCGCTTAAAGACGCAGACAATGATCAGCATGAGCTGTTCCTAGGTAATTTCTTTGCCCAAACCCAGGCGCTAGCTTTCGGTAAAACCGCCGAGCAGGTACGTGCCGAAGGCACTCCAGAACCTATCGTCCCTGCCCGGGTATTCCCCGGTAATAAGCCCTCCACCTCGATTATGGCTTCCCGGCTAACCCCCTCGGTATTGGGACAGTTAATTGCCCTCTATGAGCACATCACCTTTACCCAAGGGATCGTATGGGGGATTAACAGCTTCGACCAGTGGGGCGTAGAACTGGGCAAACAGCTCGCTAAGGCGCTCACTCCCGCAATCGCCGGTGACCGGGAGGTTCTGGAGCAACAAGATCCTTCGACTAAAGCGTTGATCAACTACTACCACGCCAATCGCGAACACTAGCCTTCAGCGTTGTTTATTGGAGGGCGGGGGTAGATTTTTCCTCCCGCCCAAGAAATAGGGGAAAGACGGAAGTCTTTCCCCTATTTCTTATGCCCACCGCACCCACTCGGATAAAATCTACCCCCGCCCACAGCTGGAACCAACCTGATTACTATGTTGCGCCGATACGCGCACGTATTACCATATAGGCAGGTCTTACGGTTGGTGCGGTAAAAGATGCGAGAGGCGACTTGAGCCGAGCGAAGCAAGGCTCACCAGAGCCCCGAGCGCTTTTACCGCACCAATCCCCCCGGGGAACCGCTATGGCTGTTCGTCAGGTGGGAGGAAAAGTCCAGGACTCGCGTTGTTGGCGGATACAGGGGGTTAGAGGAGAGCCATAGTGTCGGGGTGAGAACCGGTGCGTCCGTCCTCGCCCTTATCTAGAGAATCTAAATCCGCTTTAGTCTGTTCATCTAGCTGGAAATCAAAAATATCCAGGTTTTCTTTAATGCGATCGGGAGTAACCGATTTGGGGAAGAGGACGTCTCCGCGTTCAATCCCCCAACGTAACACCACTTGGGCAGGGGTTTTCCCTAGGCGTTTAGCGGCGGAAATAACTTTTTCATCTCCGAATATTGTCCCGCGGGCTAGCGGTGACCAGGCTTCGGTCAAGATGTTGTGTTCGAGGTGGAAAGAACGCAGCTGATTATTAGCGAAATGGGGGTGAATCTCCACTTGGTTCACGGCGGGCATTACCCCGGTTTCTTTCATCAGACGCTCTAAATGAGGTATCTGGAAGTTAGATACCCCGACGGTGCGTGCCCGTCCCTGTTGCTCGAACTCTAATAGGGTGCGCCAAGTTTGCACGAAATCACCGCCGTAAAGGGTCGGTAATGGCCAGTGGATTAGGAATAAATCCACATAGTCGGTGCGCAAATCCTCCAGGCTTTGCGCGAAAGAGCGACGCGCGTCCTCGGGCAGATGCTTATCATTGTTGAGTTTGGTGGTGAGGAAGATTTCCTCGCGGGGAATTCCGGATTCTTCAATGGCACGTCCCACTTCGGCCTCATTGTGATACATCTGCGCGGTATCAATATGGCGAATCCCTAAATCTAAAGCGTATTTAACCGTATCAACGCAATCTTCAGCGGAGATTTTGTAGGTTCCGAACCCAAATTGTGGAATCTGGTATCCGTTTGAAAGCTCCAAAGTGGGAATAGATGGGGTGCTCATAAAAACTAATCCTTATTTCTCGATTGCTATTGCCACCATTGTTACTCTCTTGAGCTAGTTTTGGCAGGTAATTGCTTTTTAACTCACGTCCAAGATTTTCCTAAGGGGATATTTTGGCAAAATAAAATCTTTTAACCTGGGTAAACGGTTAATAAATGGGTGATGTGTTTTATCTTGCATCTAACCTAAAACCTAAGCTTCCGCAAAGACGCGATGTTTCCTAAGGATGAGCTCGGGCAGGTAATCTCTTGCCTTAGCTCATCCGCGCGCTTACTGAAAGCAAGGCGTAGCGGCTAGTTATCGGCGTAGCGGTAAACATTGGTTTGTCGCTGCTTGAATCCGCAGCGTCGATATAGGCGGTTAGCGGCTTCGCGGGTGGGACGGGAGGTAAGGTCTACGGTTTTTGCCCCTACTTTTTTGGCGTGGCGCACCGCCGCTTCTACCAGTGCCTGACCTGCTCCCTGACCGCGGGCTGCTGAATCTACCACCACGTCCTCAATCCAAGCGCGCTTTCCGGTGGGGATTTTGAAGGTTGCTAACGAAAGCATCCCTAAAATCTTGCCCTCTTCGGAACGGAAAACCAAGAGATAAACCCCTTCTTGTTCGCAGAACTCTTTAATCTGTTGGGCGTTTAGCGCCTGGGCAGAACTGGATAGTTGGGGGATAAGGCGGGAAAATGCCTCTAGGAGTTCCTCACTGAACTCTTCGACCAGTTCTACTGCCATGATTTCTCCTTTTCCGGGTTTTCGGGAAGTTGCTACTTAGAAAAGATATATGCTGCAAGCGCAATTTGGGAAGAGATATTTGGGGGTGGGGGATTTTTTAGTTGAAAAGTCCCTCCCTCCCTTTGATTTTCAAGATGATTTCCCTGGTTGAAGCCGAATCTAGATTAATTGAGGCAAAAAGAGAGGGAAAAGGGGAATAAAAACCAGTCCTTAAGAGTTGAGCTAAGTAGACTCAGGTTTTGGGTTACAGCTTGATGTTTCGCCGAGATTTGGTAGCCTTGAGTGTGTAAGGCTCAAGGTTGCTTGAAGCGGAAAGCGGGGCAGATGTTGAAACGCTCGCTAGCTAGGTGAGAACCCGAGCCAACGAGACTGAAAACTAAATTATTAGGAAGGACAACAACTATGGCACGTGCAGTAGGTATTGACTTGGGAACCACCAACTCCGCGATTGCGGTTCTAGAAGGTGGACAGCCCACTATTATTGCCAACGCGGAAGGTCAGCGCACCACTCCCTCGGTAGTGGCATTCTCAAAGGCCGGGGAAGTTCTGGTAGGTGAAGTTGCCAAGCGTCAGGCAGTGACCAACGTAGATAGGACAATCGCGTCCGTGAAACGTCACATGGGGGACAGTTCCTGGACGGTAGAAATTGACGACAAGGAATACAATCCCCAGCAAATCAGCGCATTTATCTTGGGTAAACTAAAGAAAGATGCCGAGGAATATCTCGGGGACTCGGTTAAAGATGCAGTAATCACCGTGCCGGCCTACTTTAATGACGCGCAGCGTCAGGCCACCAAGGATGCCGGTAAAATTGCGGGACTAAACGTACTGCGCCTAGTAAATGAACCCACTGCGGCCGCCCTCGCCTACGGGCTAGAAAAGAGCGAAAAGGACGAATCTATCCTGGTGTTCGACCTTGGTGGTGGTACTTTCGATGTTTCCTTACTGGAAGTAATGAAAGACGAGGACGGATTCTCGACCATTGAGGTTCGCGCCACTAACGGAGACAATCACCTAGGTGGTGATGATTGGGATCAGCGCATCGTGAAATGGCTGGTGGACAAGGTGAAAACTAATACCGGTGTAGATTTGTCAAATGACAAGATCGCGATTCAGCGCCTACGTGATTCCGCCGAGCAAGCCAAGAAAGAACTCTCATCTGCGACCTCTACCCAGATTTCTTTGCAGTACCTGTCAATGGGCGAGTCCGGTCCGGTGCACCTAGATGAGCGTCTCACCCGCGCCCACTTTGAAGAAATGACCCAGGATCTGCTGGAACGCACCCGCAAGCCCTTCGAGCAGGTGATTGCAGATGCCAAGATTCAGGTCTCTGACATTGATCACGTAGTGCTGGTTGGTGGTTCGACCAGGATGCCGGCGGTAGCCGAGATGGTAAAGACTTTGACCGGTGGAAAAGAAGCCAATAAGTCGGTTAATCCCGATGAAGTGGTAGCCAGCGGTGCCGCCCTACAAACCGGAATTATCCAGGGAGATCGCAACGACGTCCTCCTAATTGACGTAACTCCCTTGTCGCTGGGAATCGAAACCAAGGGTGGGGTAATGACTACCCTGATTAAGCGCAATAGCGCGATTCCTACCAAGCATTCAGAGATATTCTCTACTGCTGAGGACAACCAGGATTCGGTGCTAATCCAGGTGTTCCAGGGGGAACGCACCTTTACTCGCGATAACAAGTCGCTGGGCACCTTCCAGCTCACCGGGATTTTGCCGGCACCGATGGGGGTTCCGCGGATTGAGGTTACTTTCGACATTGACACCAACGGGATTGTGCACGTTTCCGCGAAAGACCAAAACACCAATAAGGAACAGTCAATGACCATTTCCGGGGGGTCGGCTCTTTCTAAGGACGAGATTGACCGCATGGTTAAAGAGGCCGAAGCGCACGCGGAAGAGGATAAGAAACGGCGCGAAGAAGCTGATTTGCGTAACTCGGCGGAACAAACCGTTTACTCAATCGAGAAGCTGCTGAAAGATAACGCCGAAAAGCTCCCCGAGGAAATCGCTAAAGAGGTGCGGGAAGCATCCGACAAGGTTAAGAAAGCTTTGGAAGGCGAGGATATCGAGGCCGTGAAGGCAGCGATGGAAGAACTAAACACCAAGTCGCAAAAGATTGGGGAAACCCTCTACGCCCAGACCCAGGCAGAGGCCACGCAAAGCCAAGCTGAAGCGGGTGCATCCTCTGCGGAAAACGGTGAAGCGGGAGCCGAAGATGACGTTATCGATGCGGAAGTTGTCGATGACGAGGACGAAAACAAGTAATTCTTTACTCTCAAACTGTCGGGGGCGCTCGCGAAAGTGGGCGCCCCCTGGGCAGGAGGAAACAGTTTGGAAGAGCACAATGGGAAACGGAGGATAAAGATTAAGGTGAAAGATCCAATGAATCCGGCTTCGACTCCAGATACAGAAAATAATGGGGATTCTTCCCCAGAGCAGGGTTCGACCCCTCAGGTAGCACCGGACGCAGCGGAAAATGCTGATAACACTGCCGATTCGTCCTCGCAAGACGGTTGCAGTGACCTCGAAGATAGCGCCGCTGCCGTGCCAGGAGATGCACCGGTAGCTGAGGAAACTGAAAACCCAGATGAGAACGCGACTTTTGCGGATTTGGCTGCACGTTTGGGGGAAGAAATCAATGATGAAGACGCGCCAGTTGAAGAAGTGGCTAACGCGGGTGAATCAGATGCGGATAGCGTCCCTAACCAAGAAATAGAAAAACTTAAAGCCCAGGTGGCAGAGCTTAACGAACAGCTGGCGCGCTCAAGAGCGGAAATCTATAACTTGCAGCAGGAATACTCTGGGTATGTTAAGCGCAGCAAAACTGAGATGTCTGCCCATCATGCCGCGGGGAAGAAAGCGGTCTTGCAGGTTCTGCTAAGCGTCCTGGACGATGTGCAAGCAGCGCGTGATGCCGGGGATTTGAAAGGTCCTTTCGAAGCCATTGCAAAGAAAATGGAAAATACCCTGGAAACCAATTTTGGGCTAACTCGCTACGGCAGCGTTGGGGAAGAATTTGACCCGAACGTGCATGAAGCCTTGATGGCGCAAAGCGGTGGGGAGGGCGAACCCAGTATCGCCCAGGTACTCCAGCCCGGGTATAAAGTGGGCGAAAACGTTTTGCGGGCAACCAAAGTAATAGTCAATAACCCTGATTAGGGATTAAGGAGGTGAGCATTCATGGCAGGACAGGATTGGGTAGATAAAGACTTCTACGCTGCCCTCGGGGTGTCAAAAAAAGCAGATCAGGCCGCGATTAAGAAAGCTTACCGGAAACTGGCGCGTAAATATCATCCCGATCAAAACCCTGGTGATAAAGCCGCCGAGGAAAAATTCAAGTCGATTGGCGAAGCCTACCAGGTGCTTTCTGACCCGGAAAAAAAACGGCAATATGATGCGATTCGCGCTATGGCGGGCGGTGGTGCCCGTTTCAGCGCCGGCCCCACTTCAGGTCGTGGTGGGGCCGGAGGCTTCGAAGACGTGTTCGCCTCTATGTTTGGGGCAGGAACCGCTCCGGGGGGCGGCTCCGCTAGGTTTAACCTGGGCGAAGGCGATTTGGGTTCTATGCTGGGGTCGCTATTTTCCGGCGGAACGCGCGGCGGTTATGGCGCTCCCGGAGGTTTCGGATCTGGAGCTGGTGGCGGTTTTGGGCGTGAGAAAGGTCAAGATTTAGCTGCCGAGGTCACTCTAGATTTTGCTACCGCTATGTCCGGCAGCACGATGAAACTTGGGGTGGACGGGAAAACTATGACCGTACGCATTCCTGGCAAGATTCGTGACGGCAAGAAGCTGCGTCTGCGCGGGAAAGGGCGACCAGGGCCAGCGGGTAATGGCGACCTGGTGGTAACGGTACACGTCAAACCGGATTCGGTGTATTCCTTTGATGGGAAAGCCTTGCAAATGCAGCTGCCGGTCACTGCTGCTGAGGCGCTGGTAGGTGCGAAAGTACAAATCCCGCTCTTGGGAGGCAAACAAGCGACCATTAAGATTCCGGCAGGAGCTGACAGTGGAACCAAACTCCGATTACGGGGTAAAGGACTGGACGGTCTAGATGTGGTGGCCAGGGTGCAAATCGTTAATCCTGCCTATCCCTCTAATCGGGTGGTTGATATTGCGAAGCAGCTAGCGAGTGCGATTGCCGCAGATCACCCTGACTTTAATCCTCGCAGTCATCTTGAGGGACGCTAATGTCTGGCGGTATAGAAACTCTCTATGTGATTTCGGTGGCTGCCGAGCTTGCCGGTATGCATCCGCAAACGCTGCGGCAATATGACCGGATTGGGTTGGTGATTCCGCGGCGTACCAAGGGCAGGGGGCGTCGCTACAGCGCGCAAGATATTGCGGAGCTGCGGGAAGTGCAGCGCCTGTCTCAGGAAGAGGGGATGAATCTGGCGGGGATTAAACAGGTGCTCAAGCTGCAACGCGCCCTGTCTCGCTTGGTGGCAGAAAATCAGCAGCTGCGGCAACGGCTAGCTATTTATGAACGAGGACGAGGACGGGTATTTTCAGCCGGTCCCAATGGGGAAGTATCTCCCTTAACTAAATTTCCGACTTCTCGCGCTCCAGTTGGTCAGGAACTTGTGCCCTATTTACCTGGGCAAATAGTTCTTTGGGGTGGAAAGCGTTATTAGCCTTTACAATGGGGATAAATCTTTTTATGGGAGGAACAATGGGACAAACCCCGAATCAATTTGGAGCTAACTCAAATGATCAGGAGCAGTGGGTGCTTGATGGTCAGTTATATTCGGGAAATCCCGCGCAGGTGGGCAAGAATGACCATGCGCCCTCGGTATCAAATACTGTATCGCCCTCGCAAAATCCTGTAAATGAAGCTAGTTTTAGTGTTCCAAACGGCAATGGCGCTGCGCCCTTGCCTACAGCTTTCCCAGCAGGTGGCGCTACTCCTTCGCAGCCAGCAGGTAATGGCGGTGCTCCTTTACCGATTCCCCCCAGGTATCCAGACAGCGATTACTCTTGGAATACTAATTCACCAGCGGGAATGCCAGTTACGCCGGGACCGGGAAATATGGCGGCAGGCAGTTTTTCCGGATTAGGGGGTGGTTCCTCCTATCCGCCTCGCCCGGTGAAATCTCGCGCCGTACCGATTACGGTATTGGTTGTTGGGATTGTAATGATGCTAGTTGCTGCTCCGCTCGCGTTTTTTGGTCTGATAATTGGGTGGGCTACCGATACAGTCTCTGATTTTGACATGCTTGAGGGTAAAAACAGTATCGAGCGGGTAGACGAGTTTTCGGGACATACTGCACTGATAGTCGAAGCTAGTAACCCCAAGGATGTTAAATGTGAAGCTACTTTTAATGGCGAGGTTATAGAGCCTGAAAGTGGTGATTCGTTTGGGGTTGCGTTGGCTGAATCCTTGCAAGAGGACAAAAATGGGTCTGCCGTGTATTCCTATGCGATTAGTGGTTCGGGCAAACTTAAGGTTGATTGCACTTCTTCGTCCAATACTCAAATCGAGTCTATCGGTTTGATTCCTAATCTTTCTTTTGGTTTCCTAGGGTGGGTTTTTGGGATTCCTACTCTTATCGGGCTTGCCGGTTTGGGGCTGATGATTTGGGGGATTGTTTGGACGGTTAAACGGGGCAGGGATAATCGCCAAGCCTTGATTACCGCCTCTTATTATCGTTAGGGTTCTTAAATATTAGGATTCGTCTATCTTTTTTAGCTGACGTGAGGGTTCACGCTAGGTTTTAAGTCTTAAATCCTCTATTGCTATCTCTTTTCTGGGTTGATTTCTGCGCTTTTGCCTGGGCTTGATGTTTTAGAAAGCGGGGAGGGCGAATAGCGCTTTGAGAGGTGAGCGTGACTTAATAGGCAAGTTGAGTGGAATAAACTCAACTTTCAGGGTGTTGGACTAAATAGCAACACCCCATCCCACCCGGATGGGAACATGGGAGGAAAAAATGGAAACCAAACTTACTGTTAAATCACAAGCTGCCTTAGGGGATGCGGTACAAACCGCGCAGGTAAATAACAATCCCCAGGTAGAACCAGAACATCTGTTGAATGCGTTACTGGGACAAACCGACTCGATAGCCTTTGCGCTTCTGGACACGTTAGTACCAAATCGCACTCAGCAGATTAATGCGCCCCTCCATCAAATGCTGGGAAAACTGCCTAGCGTCACCGGCAGTTCCGTCGGAGAAGTGCAAACCTCCCTGGCTATGCGCCGCGTTATCAAGAAAGCCAGCGAACTGGCGCGTGAACTCAGCGATGAATACGTATCCACGGAACACCTGTTAATCGCCCTCGCCGATGAATCCGAGGGGGAAACTGGGGCTAGCCGGCTGCTAAATGCTGCCGGAGCCAGCGTGAAGGCGTTGCGTGCCAAACTCAAAGAACTTCGCAAAGACCCGGTCACGTCGCAAGACCCGGAAGCCTCCTTCCAGGCCTTGAAAAAATATGGTCGTGACCTGACGGAAGTAGCCCGTAGCGGCAAACTCGATCCCGTAATTGGACGCGATAAAGAAATTCGCCGCGTAATCCAAGTGCTCTCGCGGCGCACCAAAAACAACCCGGTGCTAATCGGAGAGGCCGGGGTAGGTAAAACCGCAGTGGTAGAGGGTCTAGCGCAACGGATTGTAGCCGGAGACGTTCCCCAATCCTTGCAAAATAAGAAACTGATTAGCCTAGATATCGGGGCGATGGTCGCGGGCGCCAAATATCGCGGCGAATTTGAAGAACGCCTGAAAGCCGTCCTCGAAGAAATCAAAAATGCCGATGGACAAGTGGTTACCTTTATTGACGAACTGCATACGGTAGTAGGGGCTGGGGGTGGCTCTGAGGGGGCGATGGATGCCGGCAACATGATTAAACCCATGCTGGCGCGCGGCGAACTACGGATGGTGGGAGCCACCACCCTGGACGAGTATCGACAAAATATCGAGAAAGACCCGGCGTTAGAGCGCCGCTTCCAACAGGTGTTCGTAGCCGAACCTAGCGTAGAAGATACGGTAGCGATTTTGCGCGGGATTGCCCCCAAATACGAGGCACACCATAAGGTTACGATTACCGATGGGGCGCTGGTGGCGGCGGCAAAACTATCCGACCGTTATATCACCGAACGTAACCTGCCAGATAAAGCTATTGACCTGATTGACGAGGCCGCTTCCCGGCTGCGAATGGAGCTAGATTCCAGTCCCGTGGAAGTAGACGAAAAACGTCGCCAGGTAGACCGACTGAAAATGGAAGCAGCCTACCTGGCAGATTCCGAAGGGGAAGGCCTAGATGAGCAGAGCAAAGCCCGGCTAGCAGACTTGCGCGCGGAAATCGCCAAGGAACAACAAGTCTTGGATGACTTGAATATACGGTGGGAATCTGAAAAAGCCTCCCGCAATAAAGTGGGGGATTTGCGCGCGCAACTCGATAAGCTAAACACCAAGCTAGAGCGGGCAATGCGCAGTGGCGACTGGGAAAAGGCTGGCCGGCTACAAAACGGAGAAATTCCGCAAATCCAGGCCGCGATTGCCGCTGCGGAAAAGCAGGAGCAGGAAAGCGGTGACTTACCGGTAATGGTAGTCGAAAAAGTCGGTCCTACCGAAGTGGCCGAAGTGGTGGAGTCCTGGACCGGGATTCCTACCGGGAAAATGCTGCAAACCGAAACCGAAAAACTGCTGCATATGGAAACCGAGATTGGTAAACGACTAATCGGGCAAGAACCGGCAGTTCAGGCGGTTGCTGATGCGGTGCGGCGCTCGCGGGCAGGAATCTCCGACCCTAATCGTCCGACGGGATCTTTCCTGTTCCTAGGGCCAACCGGGGTGGGGAAGACCGAGCTTGCCAAGTCCTTAGCGGCTTTCCTCTTTGATGATCCTGCCGCGATGGTGCGCATCGATATGAGCGAATACGGAGAAAAGCACTCGGTATCGCGCCTAATCGGGGCGCCTCCTGGATATGTGGGGTATGAAGAGGGCGGGCAGCTCACCGAGGCAGTGCGGCGGCGTCCCTATTCGGTAATTCTGCTTGATGAAGTCGAAAAAGCGCATCCAGAAATCTTCCATGTGTTGCTGCAGGTCTTAGATGATGGTCGCCTTACGGATGGTCAAGGGCGAGTGGTGGATTTTCGCAACACAATTTTGGTGCTCACCTCTAACTTGGGTTCGCAGTATTTGACTGAGAAAGACCTGGCAGAAGCAGAGAAAGAGCGGCTGGTTAAGGAAGCGGTGAAGAATCATTTCCGTCCCGAGTTCCTGAACCGTTTAGATGAGGTTTTGATTTTTAAGCCGCTCAGCCGGGCTCAACTCGCTAAAATCGTGGATTTGCAGTTGGGACAGCTGATGGAGCGTCTGGCTTCGCGCCGTTTGAAACTGAATGTGAGTGAGCAAGCGAAGCAGTGGTTAGCTAACCGCGGGTATGACCCGGCATTTGGGGCTCGTCCGCTGCGTCGCCTGATTCAAAGTGAGATTGGCGACCAATTGGCGCAAGGATTGTTGGCGGGCAAGTGGGAAGATGGCTCCGAGCTTACGGTGAAAGTTCCGGAATCGGTTATCCCCAACTCAGCTCGTTTTAATCTTCAAATAATTTGATGACAGTCCGTGTGGAAATCTTGAGGGTTATGTCTCGATGTCTAATCTGGGGTCAGTAAAACAAATGTTTAAATATGGTGGTTATTTGTTTATCTTATCCAGGTTGAACAGATTTTCGGGGGGGGGGTAAGTTCTTGTACCCAGAAGTAAAAATTAAAAAAATTGTTAATTCGTTATGTATTTTTCGGGGAAAGACTGTATCCTGGTTAAAGCTTAGGTATTCTTATGTAAGCGATGGATAGGACATAAGTACTAGGTGAAGTGAAGGGAGGGGATGCCCAGGTGCCCAAACCAGCACATAAGAGCGGGGAACGCGGGTCGTACGCCGGTGGCGTGGCTCGCCGTGAAGCCATACTTGACGCAACCGTAGATATGATTACGGAAGTCGGCTACCACGGTTTATCTATGCGCGACGTGGCTCGGCGGGTCGGCATTTCTCACCCTGGGGTTATCTACCATTTTCCCTCCAAAGAAGCCCTACTCATGGCGGTTATTGAACGCTATGAAGATCGCTCCCATTTCGATATTCAAGCAATGCGGCATATGCAGCCGTTTGAAGTGTTTAACGCCTTCACCCAGCTATCTACCGAGCTCAGCTCCAATCCCACAATCGTGGAAATGGAATGTATGCTCTCGGTGGAAGCCTCAAACGAAGTTCACCCGGCACATGATCACTTCGCAGCCCGATTTGAAGGGCTACAAAAGGTACTTACCTCTGCTTTTACTCAGCTACAAGAAGATGAGCTTATCAACCAGGATGCAGATCCTAAATCACTTGGTCATTCCCTGTTAGCCGAATGGTACGGGCTGCATATTCAGTGGCTCTATAACCGTGACGGGGTAGACGTAGTCGCCTCCCTCACTAACTTGATTATTAACCAGGTAGACTTGTCCAACCCCAAGGCACTGCGCGCCATCATGTCCAGCGGTTTTGCCACCCCCTCCGCAATGGCCGCTATCGAACAGGCTGCTGGTTTTACTTTGGAAGACCTGTTGGAAAAGGGCTACATCAGTCTTTCCTCCCAGGAAATGGAGAAATACGGTCTGTCGGATGTACCGGAAGAAATCTTGGACAAGATTGTTCGTTCCGGCATTCTAAACGCGAACGACCTCGAATACGCGCAGGAAAACCAGGCTCTCAGTATCGACTTGCTGGGGCGTTTGGTTATCAACAGCGTTCTCGAAACCGAGGAATACAACACTTTGGCGGATGTTGGCGTCGTGCCGCGTGAAGCGGTGGCGGCACTTACCGCAGTTATGGCTGCTCGTCCTTTCTAAGGATAATGCCGCTATGGCTTTTGACCCCGTAGCCGCAGTCCTAGCGCAATTTCCTTTTCCGGTTTCCTGCGCGCTTTTTTCCTTTAAATCTGCAACTTTGCCAGGGAGCTGTCAGCTGCTTGGAAGCTGGGGCGACCAGGATAAAGTCTATCCTTGGATGTCGGTCACCAAGCTGGTAACTTCCCGCACTATTTTGGGGGCAGTAGAAAACGGTGTCCTCGACTTGAGCGAGCCTCTGCCACAGCTAACAGGAGTAAGCGAGTCCCGCCCGGTAAGTGTTGCTGACCTGCTCGCGCACCGCAGCGGCCTGGGTCATGAAAAACGGGAGTTTACCCGCGCGACCGGTAGGCGCCGGGTGTATTCCAATTCTGGATATGAGATTCTTGGTGAACTACTCAGTCAGCGTTCCGGGATTCCTTTCACTACTTGGGCTCAAGAAATGGTGCTTTCACCCCTGGGAATAGAACGCCAACTGTCCGAATCGCCCGCCTGGGGAATGCACGGGAACCTCCGGGAACTCTTGGCATTTGCTATCGAGGCCGCCTGCCCGCGTTTCCTCTCCCCAAAGCTGTTTGCTGCCTGGTCGCGCAGTGATGGGATGCAGCTACCTGGGGTAGTGCCTGGCTATGGCTTTCACCGCGACAATGCCTGGGGATTGGGCTGTGAAATCCGCGGCGCCAAAGACCCACACTGGACGCTGCCTGGCTCCAGCGAGGATACTTACGGCCATTTTGGGCAATCCGGATCCTTCCTGTGGATTGACCCTACCTCGCGTTTGGGAGCAGTCTTTTTAGGGCAAGAGCCTTTCGGCGCCCTCCACAAGCAGCTATGGCCGAAGCTAAACCGTGCCCTGCGGGAAGTAGCCCAAACCGCTTAATGGATCTTGGGAGCCACCTCTAAAATCACCGGTACGTGGTCAGATGCCCCTTTGCCTTTACGTTCCTCGCGCAAAGACTGCGCCCCCGTGACCCGTTTTGCCAGGGCAGAGGAGCAGTAGGCAAAATCAATCCGCATTCCCTCATTTCGCGGGAAACGCAGCTGTTTATAGTCCCAATAAGTGTACTGATCAAACAGGTCGCGGGTAACTTCGGTGAAACCGGCATCTGCGAAAGCGAAAAATGCTTCCCGTTCCGGCCTAGACACGTGAGTGGAGTCTGCAAACACCTCCATATCCCACACATCCTGGTCAAAGGGGGCGATATTCCAGTCACCCATCAGTGCTATTTGTGCCTGGGAATCCACCTCTAACAGCGAGGACGTATATTCGCGGAGCCGCTCTAGCCAGGAGAGCTTATAGCGGTAGTGAGGGTGAGAAAGCTCCCGCCCATTGGGAACATAGAGGGAAAAGACCTGCACCCCGCCACATTTTGCGCTGATTGCGCGCGGCTCCACTACCGGTTCCTTCCCCGGATTGCCGTAGGCGGGTTGCCCAGAGAAATCCCGCTGCACGTCCTTAAGACCCACCCGAGAAATAATCGCCACCCCATTCCATTGGTTCGCTCCATGCGCCGCGACCTCGTATCCGGCAGCGGAAAAAGGTTCATAAGGGAACTGTTCGGGGCGACATTTGGTTTCTTGTATCGCCAAAACATCAATGTTTTCCCGCTCTAAAAATGCGCTTACCCGCTCATATCGGGCGCGAATGGAATTAACGTTCCAAGTTGCAATCCTCATGTGCTAACCATATCGGTTACAAAACCGATAAACTGAATGTCATGACCGCTAATGATTCTCAAAAGGCTCGTTTGGTTTCCTTAATCAAAGAGCTATCTGTTAAATACGGCGATTTCACGCTGGCCAGTGGCAAAAAATCCTCATTCTATATTGATTTGCGGCGTTCAACTCTGCATCATGAGGCTTCAGTGCTGATCGGGCATGTATTACTTGACCTGCTAGAAGAAGCCGGCTTTCTGCCAGAGGATATTGACGCAGTCGGCGGGCTGACCATGGGAGCCGATCCGGTGGCCTTCGCGATTATGCAAGCGGCGGCTTCGCGCGGACTCGATATTGATGCGTTTGTGGTTCGTAAAGAAGCTAAAGATCACGGAATGGGACGCCAGATTGAAGGCCCAGATATTGCGGGCAAACAGGTGGTAATCGTGGAAGATACTTCCACTACCGGCGGCTCTCCTATTCAAGCAGCTCAGGCGGCAGAAAAAGCAGGTGCTAAAGTACTCTGCGTGGCGGTAGTGGTAGACCGCGGTGATGTAGCGAAGCAAAAGGTTAATCAGGCTGGCTGGAAATATCTGGCGGCGCTGGATTTGGCAGATTTAGGAATCGAGGGGGATTAAAGATGTCATGGGTTTTAGTAACTGGGGCTTCCAGTGGGCTAGGGCTAGAGTTTTGTAACCAGCTCGCAGGGCGCGGACACAATGTGGTGATGGTTGCCCGCCGGGAAAATGTTTTGGTGACCGAGGCGCAACGCATCGAGAATTACTATGGGGTTACCTGCGAGGTTCTACCCGCAGACTTGGCTACCCAACCGGGGCTTAAAGCGGTTGCGCGCCGCTTGGCTGCCTCTGAACGCCCGATTTCGCTGCTGGTTAATAACGCTGGTTTCGCCCTGGCAGAAGATTTTGTGGACGGGTCCGCCTCCCAACAGGTGCGGGGGCTAAACGTGATGGTGAGGGCGGTAATGCTGCTGTCACAAACCGCGGCCTCTCGGATGCGCAAGCGTGGACGGGGCGCAATTTTGAATGTGTCCTCGGTAGCTTCCGGTACTGCGATGGGAACCTACGCTGCCCATAAGACCTGGGTGGAAATCTTTAGTTGCGCCCTCGCCGAGGAACTGCGTGGCAGTGAAGTACAGGTAATGGCGCTGAAGCCCGGCACTACCGATACCGGCTTCTTCAGTAAAATCACTACCAAAATCGAGGACGTGCCCACTATTGCCCGGCTAACCCCGGACTACGTGGTGGAACAGGCCTTGAATGACTTGGCGCGTGGCAAGGTCATCTCGGTGCCTTCCCTAATCTTTAAGCTGATGAGCTTCCTAACCTGGAAAGCTCCCCGCTCCCTGGTGTGCCATTTCACCGGTTACCTCCAGCGTGACCGTTTCCGGGTCTAGGGTATGGCTAACGGAGTTGGACCTTGGCCGGGAGGGCCGGAACACTGGCCAGAGGGCGAGCATTGGGATCCGGATTTGCTGGCGGGAGGCGACCGCCGGAATGTGGAAGATCGTTTCCGCTATTGGCGGCGGGATGCTATTCGCGATTTCCTAGACAGTGAACGTTTCCCGTTCCAGGTGGCTATCGAAAACCTCGACCATGATTTCAATATCGGATCCATTGTGCGGTCTGCTAACGCGTTTGGCGCTAACTCGGTACATATTGTGGGGGTACACCGCTGGAATAAACGCGGCGCGATGGTAACTGACCGCTACCAGCATGTAGACCATTTCCCGGACGCTTCCTCTTTTGCGCATTGGGCGCGGCAGAGCGGGATTACCTTGATTGGGATTGACAATGTTGAGTGTTCTCAGCCTCTAGAGGGCGCGCAGTTACCGCAGCGCTGTTGCCTGGTCTTTGGCTCTGAGGCGAACGGTTTGAGCCCAGAAATGATTGCGGAATGTGCCGCAGTTTACGAGATTACCCAATATGGATCTACCCGGTCTATCAATGTAGGAGCAGCTGCCGCCGTTGCCATGTGGGCGTGGGTGATTCAACATAACAAAACCGTGGGACACAAGACCCTGCACTAAGCCTGACCTTGTGAGAGAATGAGACCCGTAAGAACTTTAGAAAAGGAGGGCCACAGTGCCAATCGCAACCCCTGATGTTTATAACGAAATGCTTAACCGCGCTAAGGAAGGCAAATTCGCCTATCCCGCGATTAACGTGACTTCTTCCCAAACGCTGACCGCCGCGATTCGCGGTTTTGCCGAAGCTGAATCTGACGGCATCATCCAGGTTTCCTCCGGTGGTGCGGATTTCTGGTCGGGCTCCACTGTGAATGACCGGGTAGCTGGTTCCCTGGCTATGGCCGCTTATGCTCGTGAAATCGCCAAGGGCTACAACGTTACCGTGGCACTGCATACTGACCACTGCTCGAAAGAGAAAATTGATGGTTGGATTCGCCCGCTAATGGAACTGGAAGCTGAAGAAGTAAAGGCTGGGCGTCTGCCTTTCTTCCAGTCTCATATGTGGGATGGCTCGGCTGTACCGCTAGAAGAGAACCTGGAAATCGCCAAGGAAATGCTAGAGCTGTCCGTTAAAGCCAACACCATCCTAGAGGTTGAAATCGGGGTTGTCGGTGGCGAAGAAGACGGCGTTGTTGGGGAAATCAACGAAAAGCTGTACACCACTGCTGAAGATGGTCTAAAGACTGTTGAAGCTCTAGGTTTGGGCGAGAAGGGTCGTTACATTACCGCTTTGACCTTCGGGAACGTACACGGTGTTTACAAGCCCGGTCACGTTAAACTGCGCCCAGAAATCCTAGGCGACATCCAGAAAGAGGTCGGAGCTAAAGTCGGTAAAGAAATGCCGTTCGACCTGGTAATGCATGGTGGTTCTGGCTCTACTGCCGAGGAGATTGCTACTGCGGTTCGCAACGGTGTTATCAAGATGAACGTAGATACCGATACCCAGTACGCCTTCACCCGTCCGGTAGCTGACTGGATGCTAAAGAACTATGACGGTGTGCTGAAGATTGACGGCGAGGTCGGCAACAAGAAGCAGTACGACCCGCGTTCTTGGGGCAAAGCTGCCGAAGCTGGTATGGCGGCGCGCGTAGTTGAGGCTTGTGAACGCCTCGGCTCGGTCGGCACCAAGATGAAGTAACTCTGCTGTTTAGCTAGTTACCTAAAGATTCAAGGGTAGCCCTGGCGGATTTTCCGCCAGGGCTACCCTTTTTCTTGCGCTTTTCGTGGGTTAATGCCGGGTTAATACCCAAAAGGGCATTAGCTCGGCATTAGCCCCTTTTTGTTACCGAAACTTACTACCGGAAACAAGATCGCCCTCCCGTAACCTAATCACTTTCCTGGCACTACGTATTTAAGGGACAAAACCACCCTCCCGCGATATGAATACCCTCAGGTGACAAACCTGCCCTCCCAGAATCGAGTTACCCTCCCGTAACCTAATCACTTTCCCGGCACCACGTATTTAAGGGACAAGACCACCCTCCAGCGACAGAATTGCCCTCCGGGGTTGGTGTTTTTGGGTGGATAATTCGTATTTTTCTTGTCTGTGGAGGGTGTTTCTGTTTGTGGAGGGCGTTATTGTCTGTGGAGGGTGCTTTTGAACAGGGAGGGTGTTTTTGCTCGCGTTTCTTCCTGATACCTGACGAAATCGCCCTCCAGGGAGGGTGGTTTTGTCTGATGGGGGTGGTTTTGCTGGCTTTTTTTGCCGATTTTTTGACTGAAT
>NZ_JAQEVU010000007.1:0-29500 GCF_027694345.1 Varibaculum timonense | reverse complement strand
GCTGGCTTTTTTTGCCGATTTTTTGACTGAATCACCCTCCCGCGATATGAATACCCTCAGGTGACAAACCTGCCCTCCCAGAATCGAGTTACCCTCCCGTAACCTAATCACTTTCCCGGCACCACGTATTTAAGGGACAAGACCACCCTCCAGCGACAGAATTGCCCTCCGGGGTTGGTGTTTTTGGGTGGATAATTCGTATTTTTCTTGTCTGTGGAGGGTGTTTCTGTTTGTGGAGGGCGTTATTGTCTATGGAGGGTGCTTTTGCTCGCGTTTCTTCCTGATACCTGACGAAATCGCCCTCCCGCGACGAAACCACCCTCCCGAGTCGTGTTGGAGTCGCTAGAACCGGGTCTTTTTTACCGCGCTGGAGGGTGATTTTGTCCGGGGAGGGCGCTATTACCCGCTTTTTCTCCTCTTGCCTGACGAAAGTACCCTCCGGAAACCGAATCGCCCTCCGAGGACTAAATCGCTCTCACAGATTTGTGGTTGGGATGCCTCAATCCCCGCATGGACAAAAATCACTTCTGGGCGGATGGGTACGCTATTATTAGGGGCAGTGAAACTCTTAACCATTTGCTCGCGCCCCCTTGGTGCGAGCAATTTTTCTATACGCCCTCGCCCGCAAGGCTCAAGCGTAGAAAAGGAGTAATCGTATGCAGCAGAACTCCTCGGATTTGGCCTTAATCGTGCTGGAGGACGGCTTTATCGCGAAAGGCAAAGCCTGGGGCAAGCGGGGACGCGCCCTGGGGGAAGTAGTGTTCGCGACCGGCATGACCGGATACCAGGAAACCTTGACCGACCCGTCCTATCACCGGCAAATAGTTGTCCAAACCGCACCCCATATCGGCAATACCGGCGTAAATGAGGTTGATCCAGAGTCAAGCCAGGTCTGGGTAGCCGGATACGTGGTGCGAGATGCCGCCCGACGGGCCTCCAATTGGCGCGCTACCGGCGACCTGGAAGACCTACTCAAAGACCAGGACGTGGTGGGTATTTGCGAGGTAGATACCCGCGCCCTCACCCTGCATTTGCGCGAAGCCGGCGCCATGCGGGGCGGAATATTTTCTGGTGATGCTCTCCCGGCGGGGGCTGCCTATCTTGACCAGGCTACCCGCGACCTTTTGGTGTCGGTTGTGCGCGACCAGCCGGTGATGACCGGAGCCGCGTTGGCTGCCGATGTGAGCACCCCGGAAAAATATGTAGTGGAGCCCGCCGGTGAATATGTAGGTAAAGAACCTTTAGCGGTGGTGGCGGCTCTAGATTTGGGGATTAAGGCGCGCACTCCCGAGCAGATGGCGTTGCGCGGAATCCAGGTTCATGTGTTTCCGCAGCACTCTAACTTTGCCGACATTATGTCGGTGAATCCCGATGGGGTGTTTTTCTCTAACGGCCCGGGTGACCCGGCCTCAGCAGACCACGAAGTAGCCTTAGCGAGGGCGGTGCTGGATGCCAGGCTTCCCTTCTTCGGGATCTGTTTCGGGAACCAAATCCTGGGGCGCGCCTTGGGGTATGGAACTTACAAGCTCGCCTATGGTCACCGCGGCGTAAATCAGCCGGTGGTAGATCGCGAAAGTGGGAAAGTGCAGATAACCGCCCATAACCACGGTTTTGCGGTAGATGCCCCGGCTGAACATCCTTCGGTGGCACCTTTTGATGGCGGACGCTATGGGCGGGTAGAAGTATCTCACCTGGCGCTAAATGATGGGGTAGTAGAGGGGTTGCGCGCCCTCGACTTGCCGGCTTTCAGCGTACAGTACCATCCGGAGGCAGCAGCTGGTCCCCACGATGCCCAATATCTCTTTGATAAGTTCCTAACCATGATGCAGGAAGCGAAGGAAAAACATGCCACGCAGAACTGATCTTAAATCCGTCCTAGTTATTGGTTCCGGGCCGATTCAAATCGGTCAGGCCTGCGAATTTGACTATTCCGGGAGCCAAGCCTGCCGCGTGCTCAAAGCGGAAGGGTTGCGGGTCATTTTGGTTAATTCCAACCCGGCAACCATTATGACCGATGCGCAAATGGCGGACGCTACCTATATTGAGCCGATAACCCCGCAGGTGGTGGCGTCGATTATTGAAAAGGAACGCCCAGACGCTCTGCTGCCTACTTTGGGGGGACAGACCGCACTCAACACTGCGATTTCCCTGTCTCAAGATGGCACTTTGGAAAAATACCAGGTAGAACTGATTGGTGCCAGTGCTAAGGCAATCAACGCCGGTGAAGATCGCGAAGAGTTTAAGCAGGTAGTTCACCGCTGCGGAGCGGAAGTGGCTCGTTCTTTCATTGCTCACAACCTGGCTGACTGCCGAGCAGCTGCCGAACAGTTGGGATATCCACTGGTGGTGCGCCCTTCGTTCACGATGGGAGGTATGGGTTCCGGGATTGCCTATAACGAGCAGGATTTGATTCGCATCGCCGGGGGAGGAATGGCTGATTCCATTACCTCCGAGGTTCTGCTGGAAGAATCGATTCTGGGCTGGAAAGAATACGAACTAGAGCTGATGCGCGACAAAGCCGATAACGTGGTCGTGGTTTGCTCTATCGAAAATGTGGATCCGGTAGGGGTACATACCGGCGATTCCATTACGGTGGCTCCCGCGCTTACGCTAACTGACCGGGAGCTGCAGAATCTGCGCGATATCGGGATTAACGTTATCCGGGAAGTCGGCGTTGATACCGGCGGGTGTAATATCCAGTTCGCGGTTCACCCAGATACTGGCCGGGTAGTAGTCATCGAGATGAACCCCCGGGTGTCTCGTTCTTCTGCCCTGGCCTCGAAAGCTACCGGTTTCCCAATTGCGAAGCTGGCCGCAAAATTGGCGCTCGGCTACACCCTGGACGAGATTCCCAACGATATTACCGGCTCGACTCCGGCTTCTTTTGAGCCCACTTTGGACTATGTAGTGGTCAAAGTGCCGCGTTTTGCGTTTGAAAAGTTCCCGGCCGCAGACCCCACCCTAACTACCGCTATGAAGTCGGTAGGCGAAGCGATGGCGCTGGGACGCAACTTTACTGAAGCCCTGCAAAAAGCGATGATTTCGATTGATAAAGCGGGTACCTATTTCCGTTGGGATTTGCCGCTTTCCTCGTCTAAAGAGGAGTTATTAGAGCAGGTAAAGATACCTACGGAGCAGCGCCTGATTCAGGTGATGGACGCGATTAGAGCCGGGGCGAGCCTAGAGGAACTGTATGAAGCTACCCAGATTGATCGCTGGTTCTTAGATCAACTGTTCTTACTGGACGAGGTCGCGCAGCAACTTCACAGCGCCGAAGCGCTCACCCCGCAGCTGCTTACAGAGGCCAAACGCCACGGGTTCTCTGACTTGCAGATTGGGCAGATTCGCAGTGTATCTGACCAGTTAGTACGGGAGGTACGTAAAGCGTTTGGGATTCGCCCGGTCTATAAAACGGTAGATACCTGCGCGGGCGAGTTTCCTGCCCAAACCCCCTACTACTATTCCAGCTATGATTTGACCAGCGAAGTTAAACCGCGTCAGCGCCCAGCGGTGATTATTTTAGGTTCTGGACCGAACCGGATTGGGCAAGGGATTGAGTTCGATTATTCCTGTGTGCACGCCACTCAGGAACTGCAAGCTGACTATGACACGGTGATGGTGAACTGCAACCCGGAAACGGTGTCTACGGACTATGATATTTCTTCCCGCCTCTATTTCGAGCCACTCACTTTTGAGCACGTGATGGAAGTTTACGAGGCAGAATGCGCATCCGGGCCGGTAGCGGGGATGATTGTGCAGCTTGGGGGACAAACCCCGCTTTCACTAGCGTCTCGTCTACAGGCGGCCGGGGTGCCGATTGTGGGTACTCCGCCGAGTGCGATTGATGCCGCAGAAGACCGTGAACTTTTCGGGCGCGTCCTTGATGAGGCGGGGCTGCCTGCTCCTGCCCATGGCACTGCTACTACCCCGCAACAAGCCTTTGAACAGGCTGAAAAGGTTGGCTACCCGGTTTTGGTGCGTCCGTCCTTTGTATTGGGAGGACGAGGAATGGAGATCCTGTATTCACGGGAAGAACTCGACTCCTACCTGCATCGTTACAATCTGTCTGATCCTACGGTAATGACCGGACCGCTGCTGATCGATCGGTTCTTAGATGACGCGGTCGAGATTGACGTGGATGCTCTTTATGATGGTCAAGAGCTATTCCTGGGCGGAGTAATGGAGCATATCGAGGAGGCTGGAATTCACTCGGGTGATTCTTCTTGCGTGTTGCCCCCGATTACCCTGTCGGACGCGATTATTTCCCATATTCGCACCTCGACCGAGAAAATCGCGGCTGGGGTAGGGGTGCGCGGTCTGATCAATATCCAGTACGCCCTGGTCAGCGGGGTGTTGTATGTGATTGAAGCTAATCCTAGAGCTTCGCGCACCGTGCCTTTTGTAGCGAAAGCTACCGGAGTTCCTTTAGCTAGGGCAGCTGCCTTGGTGATGATGGGTTCTTCTATTGCACAGCTGAAACAGCGCGGCTATCTGCCTGCCGATGATTCCGATTTTGCTACCCCCGGTCGCCCGATTGCGGTGAAAGAAGCGGTACTTCCGTTTAAACGTTTCCGGGATAAGGACGGGCGGATAGTCGATACCGTCCTCGGCCCTGAAATGCGCTCTACCGGGGAAGTCATGGGTTATGATCGGGATTTCCCCACTGCCTTTGCCAAGAGCCAAACCGCGGCCTACGGGAATCTTCCCACCTCCGGAACCGTTTTCGTATCCGTCTCTGACCAGGATAAACGATCTTTAGCTTTGCCGGTCTCCCGCCTGTTTGACCTGGGATTTTCGATTATGGCTACTTCCGGTACGGCAGCTTTACTGCGCCGTTACGGAATCCCCCTTACCGAGGTACGTAAGGCCAGTCAGGGGATAGGTCCGGGCGGGGAACAAACGGTTGTGGACATGATTCGCGCCGGGCTAATCGATATGGTGATTAACACTCCGGGAACCTCTGGGGCGAGGGCGGATGGTTACGAAATTCGTACCGCCACCACCTCGGCAGATAAACCGATTATCACCACGATTTCCCAGTTCCAAGCGGCAGTGCAGGCAATTGAAGCTACCCGAAATCGCGCCTATGGGGTCTGTTCGCTGCAGGAATACGATAAAGCTAAAAAGCGGGATGCCAGTTAGCTACCCGCCACCAAACAAACTAGCGAACATGGGTAACTAAGAACCCCAGCGCCCTCGCCCCCTAGTTAGCTAGGGAGCATATTAGGGTTTTCGCTGGTTCTAGCTGCCTAGGCGCTGTTTTGCTACATCATTTTCGGCTAGACGCTGCGCCTGTTCAGTTTGTTGTTTAGCGCGTTGCAGCAAGCGGAGTGCTTCTTGGGTGTCATGGCTACCGGGCTGATCAAGACGCATTAGCGTACGATTTGCTAGGTCTAGCATGGTGCGCGCCGCCACCCCAACATGGGTGGTGTGCACCCCGATATAGTCATCGACAGCTGCCATCAAAATCGCGATTTCTTCGCTGAGCGGGGCAACTTTTTCTTCAAAAGTTAAAGCAGTTTTGACTTTTTCTGCTGCTTGTAAAGCTGCTTCTTCTGCGCTTGCCTGACGAACGATCTTGCGTGCCTGCAACAGAAGATTCTCGGTACGCACAGTAGCTTTTAATACTTCGTTTTCCTGCCCCGTCTTGTCCATAGCTGTTGCGTCTTCAATCAGGTTTTGTGCGCGTGAAAGTAACTTGTGCGCCCCCATGACGTCTTCTCCGATGCGGGCGGCTTTCTGCGGGTCTTGATTTTGGATACGTTCAACAATTAATCGGCATTTAACCAGCTCTTCGCGGCAGTTTACAATTTCACGTTCAAAGGATTGAGTAATCTGTGACACCGGGGTTTGCTGGTGATATAGATTCGTGAAATGGGTAATCTGATCGCGTAGTTTCCGCAGGGGACCAGGCAGGTTAGCGGAAACGATTTGCTGGTTTATAGGACGGGACTGCAATTGAGCGGTCGCGAACTCGCCGAAAGCTGCCCGTACCGCGTCTTGCGCATTTACCAGCGCTAATGCGAATGGTTGGGTTACGGTCTTTCCGGAGCGTTCTTGAGCCAACGCCAGCTTGCTGGCACCTTTACGTACCCAGGAATCAGCCTGTCGCAATCCTTTGGTGAAGTCGGGTTGCTGAGAAACCGATTTGGCTGGTGGTTGGGATGGCTGGTTGGGGGGTAAATGGTTTTCTAGCCCTGGTTTGTGCTCTTGAGGACGCGTAGCCGTTTCGTTTTGGCGGGGCGTTTTCGGAGCTAACGCGGGTTTTGAAAGCGGAGCTGCTGGGCGGGATGTTTGCGTAGACATTTGGGGACTCATATGGATAGCTAGCTGCGGGCTAAGTTGGGGAATTGCCTGAGCCGCTGCGGCAACGGGTACTTGCGGAACAGCTTGCGATACCGCCGGGAGCTTCACTTGGGGGCTACCTTGTGGTGACCATTGGGTCTGGTCTTTGCCAGGATGCGCAGTTTCGGTTTGAAGCTGCTGGTTGGGCGTCCCAGCCCGAACGTGGCTCTCAATATGAGGAGTAGCTGCCGGCGTAAGCTGCGCATTTAAGGGCTGCTCCGCGGCTCGTGGTTTGCCTGGTTGCTGCGCGGGGAGGGAGCTGGTCGATTCCATCCCGGCAGCCCCCTGTAGGGCTGGAATAGGGGCATTTTGGCTCTGGTAGGTAGGCTGTTCAGTTCGCCCCGCAGCTTTGAGCTGTTCTTGTTCCTGGCGGAAACGGCTAGCTGCCTGGGCGCGAGCCTTCGCCCTCGCAATTTCATCGCGACGCTCTTGACCATAGGCTTTAATCTGAGCTGCCGAAGTGACCTGGGTGTCGTCATCATTGGCTTCGGGGGGAAGATAAGTGGTTGTGCCCGGGTTCAAGACTGAGCTATGAGCCGTTGGAGTGGACACTGGGGCTGCAACCGTTGGTAAGGACGCAGAACCGCTGGCAGCTGCCGGTAACGGGGAGAGGGTCGGGGCTTTAAGAGATGCCTGTAGCGACTGGGCGTTATTTCCCGGCTGCGTTTGCACCGGATTATCCCCTGGTCGTGCCGATGGGGCATTACTACCTGATAGGGTGGTGAATCCTGGCGGTGCTGCTTGCGGAGTGACCGGTGGTATCTGCGGCGAGGGTTGTGCCGTGATATTTGCTTCCTGATTGGTGCGGGCGGCAGCCGAGCGCGCCAAAGCTAGCTGATCTAGCTCTGCTAAAGAAGGAACTTTCCCGTTTTCAGATTTAAAATCCGGGCTAAATGGTTGCGCATTAGTCGAGGGCGCAGCGGAAAGCGGAGCCGGAGCGTTTGACTCCTTGCGGGATTGGGTAGAAGTAACTGATAGCGAGGAGGAGGGCGGCTCGTCCTTTAACGCATTGCCAGAAGCTAAAACGTTTTCACCGGTAGATGTCGGCAAAGCCGCTTTACTCAAGGCGGGACTTAACTCCGGTTTTGTTTCACTGCGCCTTGATTTATCTTTCTTCTTACCGCGCCCTAGTTTGCGCCCAAAGCGTCGTTTACGTGGCTCCTCGTCCTCGTCAGTTGCTTGTGAGGTAGCAGCATTAACAAGCACCGTATCTTCTCCGTCGAGAGCAGTAGCTACGTTAGGGGTAACAGCCGAATCTACGCCGGGGGTCGCCGGTGCGCCTGTATACGCGGGGTTGCTGTTTGCTTGCTGGTTGTCCTCAGTTTTAGTCGCAGCTGTGCCCTGGCTCTCTTTGGCTTCTAAATGGTCTTTAGCGCGACGGCGCGCTTTAAGTACCCGGGAAAGCACCACAATCACCACAATCAGGGCGATTAGGAACGCAATCATTGCCCAAGGGGTCACCGATAACCCCAGACCCATTTCCGGGGCTTTATCGGAAAGGGCGTCTAGGAAAGCCAATACCGCCTCGGGATATTTTTGCTGGTTAAGTAGAGGAACCATTTTTCCGGCAGCTAAAGCAGATAAGTCCTCTTGGGAGAGTTTTGCGGCATTATCGGCTGAAGCTAAATACATGGTCTGATTAGGGTTATCCGCTACCACCGAGAGCATATAGGAACCTTGAGGAGCCCCCGATTTTTGCAGAGCCATCAAGTTCCAATTGCTAACGGTGTCGTTGGAATATTCAGAGGGGAATGCCACATATACGTGCAGTCCCGAACGATCTAGGGAAGCTAGGCGCTCTTTAACTTCCTCCGCCTTAGCGCCCATTTTGTTTCCTGGGTCATAAATATGGTTAGAAATTTTTGGTGGTTCTTCCGCGTAAGCCACATTTCCGGTAATAGCGAAACTGGCAAAAAGCGCCGTTATCAGCATTATCGCCAGTAAAGTAGCCTTTTTAACTATTCTCATTTAAGTTTCTCCCTAACTTATGAGACGAGACCGGAGCAGATTAAATCCCCACTTTGCACTATCATATGCAAAGAAGTGGGTTACATGTTGCCTCATGTCACCTAGATTAAGAAAAAGTAGGGAGAAATCAGTGCCAACCGGAAAAGTTAAGTGGTTTGATGCCGATAAAGGGTTCGGGTTTATCACTGCGGATGACGGTTCGCAAGTGTTTTTACACGCCAGCGTGTTACCGGTCGGCGATAAACCTCCCTCGGCGGGAACGCGGGTAGAGTTTTCAGTTGCCGACTCACGCCGCGGTCCGCAAGCCCTATCGGTGCAGGTATTACAGCGCACGCCCTCGGTAGCAAAAAATCTGCGGCGCAAACCGAAAGACATGGTGCCGGTAGTAGAAGATTTGATTAAATTATTGGATGCTTCCTCTGGGCATTTACGTCACGGACGCTACCCAGATAACGGGGCAAAAATCGCGCAGCTGCTGCGGGCAGTGGCACAAGATTTTGATGCCTAGGAGCGTTTACATCAGAAAGACGCATATGAGTGAAACTAATCGACGGAAATCGGGAAAAGTAGATGCGATTCTCGCTGGTGCGATTGATATTGCCCTCCAGGGGCTTTCTCCGATTGCTAAACCGGAAGAAATCGGTAAACATTTAGCGGTAACTAGCGAGGGTGAACGGCTCGCTACTCACAGTTTTGAATGTTTGAAACCCGGATATCGGGGTTGGCATTGGGTAGCGGTTTTGGCCAGGGTTCCGCGCGGACGTAAAGCCACGGTTTGTGAGATTGATTTACTTCCGGGCGAGGACGCGCTGTTGGCTCGCCCCTGGGTTCCGTGGGCAGAGCGGCTGCGTCCTCAAGATGTTAAACGGGGTGACGTCCTGCCGTATGTTCCTGACGATGAACGTTTAGATCAGTCTTACCAGGACGCCTGCGCTGAGGACTTGGATAGGCGCACAGTAGAGGAGCTGGGGCTAGGGCGGGCACGGGTATTGTCAGCCGTGGGCAGAAAGCAAGCAGCTAAACGTTGGTATCAATCTGAACAAGGACCTGCCCGCCGGGGAATAACCCGTAAGAAAATGCCAGAAAATACCTGTTCCACCTGTGGTTTTATGCTTAAGTTGGCGGGTAGTATGCGCACCATGTTTGGGGTATGTACGAATGAATGGTCGGTTGATGATGGGCGAGTAGTCTCGGTAGATCACACCTGCGGCTCCCATTCAGAAACCGATGTGAAGATAGATACTTCCCCTTGGCAGCCCACTCCTGCGCGCCTGGATGAACTGGATGTGGAACAGGTCGATATTTAACCTTGCGCTCAAATCCCAAGAGCTAGAGTCATTGCGTGGGGAGATGCAACTAAGTTGCGCATAGCGGGCAAGATTGGGAAAAACCTGGGAATATGCCGATAATAGGGCAGTAAGTAACTTCTATGCCCTTTTGGGCGGATTGGACACTTATCTTGTCATCCCAAGACACGGCGCAAAAGCCGGCAAGTTCCCTTGATCGTTTCTTTAAAATCTCCGAGCGTGGCTCGACCATAGGGCGAGAAGTCCGTGGCGGTGTGGTTACCTTCTTCGCTATGGCATATATCCTGGTGGTTAATGCCGCAATCCTAGGAGTGGCAGCTCCTAAAGATATTAGTCAATCTTCGATTGCCGCCGGAACTGCACTGGTGGCGTGTGTAATGACCCTGCTGATGGGGTTAGTAGCTAACTTCCCGCTGGCGGTTGCTTCCGGTATGGGCTTGAACGCGGTGGTTGCCTTTACTTTGGCTAACCCCGAGGCTTTAGGGCTCAGCTATCAAGAAGCGATGGGGCTTATCTTTTGGGAGGGCGTGGCTATCACCATTTTGGTGCTGACCGGTTTTCGAGAAGCCGTGTTCAAAGCGGTTCCTGCCCAGCTGAAAACCGCGATTAGCGTTGGTATCGGGCTGTTTATCGCGTTTGTTGGTTTGCTCAATGCGGGGATTATTCGCCCCGGGGGAACTCCGGTGCAACTGGGGGTAAATGGCTCGCTTCTAGGTTGGCCAGCGCTGGTTTTCTGTGTTGGTCTGATTGCGATTGTGGTGCTTTACATTCGCAAAGTTCAAGGCGCGATTTTGATTGGAATTATCGGGGCGACCGTGTTGGCCTTTATTGTTCAGGCTTTGACCCATTTAGGCTCGCGCGCGGTTGATGAAAAGGCGCTGTCTGGTTGGGCGTCCAATGTTCCCGAGTTGAAGGGTTCCCCGATTTCTTTGCCTGATTTTTCCACTATTGGGGCGATTGATTTCTTTGGAGCCTTCACCAATCCCCATACCACCGCGGTTGGGGTAGTGCTCTTGATTTTCTCGCTAATGCTGGCCGACTTCTTTGACACTATGGGCACTATGGTGGCTGTTGGAGCGGGTGCGGATTTGTTGGACAAGGATGGGAATCCGCCCAAGACCCGCGAAATCCTGCTGATTGACTCGCTTTCCGCTATGGCCGGTGGTCTGGGCGGGGTTTCCTCTAACACCTCCTTTGTGGAATCTACCTCCGGGGTTGGCGAGGGCGCGCGTACAGGTTTAGCTTCAGTGGTTACCGGTCTGTTGTTCGCGGTTTCCATGTTTATTGCCCCGCTGGTAGAACTGGTTCCCTCGGAAGCGGCCTCTACTGCTTTAGTGTTCGTAGGCTTTTTGATGATGGTGAATGTGCGCGATATCGAGTGGACGCGCGCCGACGTGGCGATTCCGGCTTTCATGACCATCATGATGATGCCGTTTGCCTATTCGATTACGGTCGGTATTGGTTTCGGGTTCATCACCTATGTGGTGGTAAAGATTGCTTCCGGACGGATTGGGCGAATTCACCCTCTAATGTGGGTGGTTTCCGTATTGTTTATCATCTACTTCTGCCTAGGTCCCATCCAATCCCTGCTGTCATAGCCAGGATCTGAATATTTCCTAGATTTGCCTAGCAGTTTCTGGGGGTAATACCCGAATGGGTATTACCCCCAGTTATACTTTTATAAACGCTTTATTTGGGAAGTAGGGACTAGCCCGGAATTAGCTGTAATGATTATTGAAAGTGCAGATCATGAGGAAAGAATACGATTTTAGCGAAAGCCGGGCTAACCCCTATGTGGAACGTTTACGCAAGCCGGTGACCATAAATCTCGATGTTGCCAACATTGACTATTTCAAGTCAGAGGCTGCGCGCACCGGAGTTCCCTATCAAACCATCATCAATATGTATCTGACACAGTGTCGCACCCAGGATAAACACCTAGTATTTACCTAGCGGGCGCAGTTACACGGCAGGCGCTAGGGCTATAGGGTGCTAGAGACCGCACTAAGGTTAGAGGCGATCGATTACATAATCTAGGCAAGCTGTTAGCGCCTGAGTGTCTGCGACCTCGATATTGGGGAAACAAGCCACCCGGATTTGGTTTTGACCCAACGCGCGGTAAGGATCAATATCCACAATCCCGTTAGCCCGCAGCTGCGCAATCACCGTATCCGCATCAATATCTCTAAAATCAATCGTCACCACTACCGGGGACTGCTCAAGCGGATTCGAGATATAGGGGCAAACCTCGGGTCGGGAAGCAGCCCACTCATAAAGCACCGCCGAGGACTGGCGGGTACGTTTCTCCATAGCCGCTAGGCCGCCCTCTGCCAGCATCCATTGCACCTGGTCTTCCCATAAAATCAGATTGCCGATAGAGGGAGTGTTTAAAGTCTGATTCTTTACCGAGTTCTTCAGCGCCACCGAAAAATCCAGTACCGGCGGAATCCAGCGCCCTGACCCCGGAGCCTCTTTAATCTCCTGCGCCCGTTCCTGAGCAGCCGGAGAGGCCAGCGCCACCCACAGCCCGCCCTCGGCCGCAAAACATTTTTGTCCCGAAAAATAGTAGACATCGGTCTGGGAAATATCGACCTGCACCCCGCCCGCAATCGAAGTCGCGTCTACCAGGTTTAATCCTCCCGCGATCCTCTTTATCGGGCTGAGGGCGCCGGTAGAAGTCTCGTGCGCCGGATAGCAATAGGCGTCGATTCCCTCCTGCTCGCCGCGCAGCAGCGCAATGTCGCTCGCGGTTTCTTGCCCCTGCGCCCTCGCCGAGATGCCCCCCAGTTCAATCGCGGGGTCTTTAAGATGCGGCGCTCCGCTGACGGTCTGGGCAAACTTGGCGCCAAAAGAACCGAACACGGCATGGGCAGAGCGCTCCCTAATTAAAGAGGACGCCGCCACTGCCCAAAAAGTAGTTGCTCCGCCATTGCCGAGCACTACCTCGTAGCCGTCGGGAAGGGAGAACAATTCTTTTAGTCCTCCGCGCAGCGAACCCACCAGATTTTTAACTGGTGCTTGCCGGTGAGAAGTACCCATCAAGTCGCTGTCTGCCAGTTTCGCAAGGGAAGTTTTTCTTATTGAGCTGGGACCAGAACCAAATTTCCGGTTTTTGGGCAACAAATCTGTGGGAATAAGAACTGTGTTTTCCATAAAAGAAACGTTACTCCAGGTGCATAAATCGCCGCGAATCTGTCCTAAATATTCAATGTTCCATACTCTCGGGGTAATATATTCTCATTTATCGGGTTACCCTGGTGAAAGGTAGCGGCGGGGCAGTCGCATCCCGCGAACGACACAGTGTAAGGGGCATTTATGAGTGACCTGATTGATACCACCGAGATGTATCTGAAAACCGTCTACGAGATGCTAGAGGACGGGGTTCCGCCGCTGCGCGCGCGAATTGTAGAGCGTCTCGATCATTCTGGCCCTACGGTTTCGCAAACTGTTGGTCGAATGGAACGTGACGGTCTGCTTTATGTGGCTGGTAATCGCCGGATTGAATTGACAGAGCAGGGCGCTACTCTGGCTCGGGAAGTGGTGCGCAAGCACCGTTTAGCAGAGCGTTTGCTGCTAGATGTGATTGGTTTGGATTGGGTGATGGTGCACGATGAAGCGTGCCGTTGGGAACACGTGATGTCTGGTGCGGTGGAAATGCGTCTACTCGATTTGTTGCGTCATCCATCTTCCGATCCTTATGGGAATGTGATTCCAGACGATTCGAGTCCGGTAATAGGGGCGGGGGCTTCGGCTGCCCAGATTGTGGAGCAGTACGGCGGAATCGTTGATACCGAGGTTGTGCGGATTGGTGAACCTATCCAAGCTGAGACCAGGATTCTGGGTTTCTTCGCTGAGGCAGCTATTTATCCTGGTAAAGCGGTAAATCTTCAGCCTCAGGGTGTTCAGATCGCGGTGATGGGGGTAGACACCGAAAAAACTGTGTTACTGGACACGTCTTTGGCTCAGCACCTATTTGTTCAGGGTATCTCTGAACGAGATTAACGCTGTTTAAGCTTGGTTTTGGTCTGCAAAAATACCGGTTTTTTCGGGTCGTTTTTCTTATTTTAGAAACGAGGGCGAGTGCGCGTCTTTCTAGACAGGGGGCGCGCTCGCCCTTAAAAAATAAATTCTTCGTAACCAAAACGTGACATTTCGTTATCGAAGCATTATATTTAGTTACGACCGACCGCAAAGTAAAGCATCTCGGGTAGCTCTCGAAGGGTTTTACTGGTCAAACTGAAATAGACACCTAATAGGAGACCTAACACGTGACTTCTCAGAAACTTCAGGCGCGTCATCGCGCACCGCGCCGTCCCTCCACTCCAGTTTCTCAAGTTGCCCAATCCCTATTTTCTTCTGAAAATGGAAAACGTTTGTCGGCGCTCGCCGGCTCGGGGGTTGCCTTAACAGTGGTGGCAGCAGCCGCTATTCCCGCAGATGCTACTGCCGCGAAGCACGTTTCTACTTCTGTAGATTCGGCTCATCTCGCGCAGGGCGCGGTCGAAAAACTAACTGTTAATAAAGCAGTTTCATCTAACGTTGAGCAAGCTGGGCAGTCGGTAAGCGCGGCGACAGTTGCCGGTGCACCTGCTCCTGCCGCAGCTGCTAATGCTGCTGCTTCCGCTTCGCGTGCTTCCGAGCGTTCCTCCGCACAGGCTTCTGAAACTTTCGTAGGTCGCGACCTGGGCAAAGCTGATGGCACTGCCGTGGGGATTGCGATGCAGTATCGGGGAGTTAAGTACAAGTGGGGTGGCTCCACTCCCAGTGGTTTCGATTGCTCCGGGTTTGTTAGCTACGTTTATGCTCAGTTGGGCAAATCAGTGCCCCATTCTTCCGCCGCGATTAGTCGCATGGGAACCAGTCTTCCTCTTAGCCAGGCGCAGCCCGGTGACATTTTGTGGCATCCCGGTCACGTGGCTATCTATGTTGGTGGGGGAAAGATTATTCACGCCCCCAAGCCTGGCGACAGAGTTAAAGTGGCTCCGATTTATCGCGGTACCTGGAAAACTATTCGCCTGTAGCGACTGCTTTTCTGCCGGCTACGGCGGCGCGCTGGAGTAACTGCTGTTGCTGATATTCGGCGCTGGTCTGGATGTGTCACTTTCATGTGTGGGTGGCGTCAAAGTAATCTTAAGAAAGCAGCGCCGATAGATTCTTAATAGTTTTTGATGGTTGTGACCCGAGGGAATCCCTCGGGTCAAACTCATTTTTGCTACTTTCCTGCCCCTTTTTTAGTGATTCAGCAGCTTTCCAGCTACTTCCCTTTTTGTCTTAGGAGGGTGTTGATGTCTAGGGAGGGCGGAATGGTTGCTTGTGTCCTGAATCGGGAGGGCAGACCTGTTCTGGGAGGGTGTTTTTGTCTGGGGAGGATGGTGTTGTCGCGCGTTTTTCCTGGTCGCGTCTGTCTGCCTGACATTATCACCCTCCGAGGACGGAATCGCTTTCCCGGTTTGAGTAAATCCGCCCTCCCACAACAGAACTACCTTCCGGGGATAGAATCGCCCTCCCGCTACCGAATCGCCCTCCTGGTTTTAGTAAATGCACCGTTATTTGGACTTGATTCCTGAATCGGGAGGGCGGACCTGTTCTGGGAGGGTGGTTTTGAATCAGGCGGGTGGAACGGTCGGGAATGGTTGGTTGGGTTGGGGATTTGGAGGGTGGAACTGTGTTGGGAGGGTAGTTTTGTTTGGGGAGGGTGTTGTTGGCGCGCGTTTTTCCTGGTCGTGTTTGTCTGGCTGACATTATCGCCCTCCTGGTACATTATCGCCCTCCCGGTTTGAGCAAATCCGCCCTCCTGTTGCAAAATTGCCCTCCAGCAACCGAATCACCCTCCTGATTGACCGGGAGGGCTGGATTTTGCGGGTTTTGCCCGGATCGGGAGGGTGGTTTTGAATCAGGAGGGTGAAATCATCGAGAATCGTCTCCTGGGTTGGGGATTCGGAGGGTGGAATTGTATTGGGAGGGCAGTTTTGTTTGGGGAGGGCGGAATGGTTGCTTGTGTCCTGAATCGGGAGGGCGGATCTGTTCTGGGAGGGTGTTGTTGTCGCGCATTTTTCCAGGTCGTGTTTGTCTGGCTGACGTTATCACCCTCCGAGGACGGAATCGCTTTCCCGGTTTGAGTAAATCCGCCCTACGACGATCGAATAACCCTCCGGCGACAGAGCTACCTTCCGGAGACAGAATTGCCCTCCAGTAACCGAATCGCCCTCCTGGTTTTAGTAAATGCACCGTTATTTGGACTTGATTCCTGAATCGGGAGGGCGGACCTGTTCTGGGAGGGTGGTTTTGAATCAGGCGGGTGGAACGGTCGGGAATTATCGGTTGGGTTGGGGATTTGGAGGGTGGAACTGTGTTGGGAGGTGTTTTTGTCTGGGGAGGGTGGTGTTGTCACGCATTTTTCCTGGTCGTGTTTGTCTGGCTGACATTATCGCCCTCCCGGTTTGAGTAAATCCGCCCTCCGACGGTCGAATGACTCTCCGGCGGCAGAACTACCTTCCGGGGACAGAATCGCCCTCCCGCAACCGAATCACCGGTCAATCTTCTATCAAAAGGCTCTAAAAGACTCGAAAAGCCCTCACGCGCACATAAGCAACATCATGTAAGAATCTCATGTAATCACAGGTTAAGCCTGGAATTCCTTAAACGATACCAGGGCGGGATTGATACTCCATCCCATGCCGTACCCAGCCGGCTGCGCAAAAAGTTCGCAAATCCGAAAACGTCCGACACGTCCTCGTACGTAAAACGGTAAATATGCCATCCGAGCTTTTGTAGCTGACTTTGGCGACACTTTTCACCTTGAATTGCCGCGTAGGTCTGTTCAGGGTCGGCGCTATGATACTTCTGCATACCATCTATTTCGAAAGCTGTCCGAAACTTTGGAATCGCAGCGTCAAGGTAGTAGCTTTGGGCGGCGGAAACCTTGACTTCAAATTGTGGTATTAACCCTTTTACCTGCGCGAGTCGGCTTGCAAGGTGGAGCAATGATTCCGCATAACTTTCAAATCTTGGATCCATGTTGGCCAGGATTTCACGAGCCTGTGCAGCGCCAGTTTTGTTGCAGTATTTGTTGCCAAGATTAGTCATTTGTGCTTGTAACTGCGGGATTTGTTTTAGTAGTGCCTGCTGTTTGCTGCGATTTGCCGTCTCCCAACCAGTAATCAGCTTTTTGGCTGCCGAATCGGCGATAGCCTGCGCGTTTTCCGTAGGTAGACAAGCTGTGCAGTGGAGGGTGGTGGTTGCGAGGTCGGTGACGCGCAGATGGTGACCTAGATATTTCGTGTTGTCTTTTGAGACGTCAATTTTGTGGCAAATTAGGGGTGTCGGTGGCATTGGCGTGCGAATAGGCTGTCCGCTTGAGGTATCTAAATCTATCCATGCTGGTAAAAGTTTTTTCTCGAAATGGTGTCCTGCGGTGTGTATTGCGGTATCGGTTCGCGGCGAAGTCGCAGCTAAACCATGGAGCATTGCGGCGGTAACTCCAATATATATTGGTGGAGTGTTGCATCGTAGTGCGTGAGAAGCGATTTGCCCGAGTTTTACGTGGCGGATTCTTTTCCATTTGTCGGGCGAGTTCAGAGGTTTTATCACATGGCCTCGACCGACTTTTATTAGAGTTCCATCTGCTAGCGATTTATTGAGGACTTTTCTGCTGAAAGCTTGGGTACTAAATAGTTCTGGAAGCATGGATGTAGCTTGACGTGATTCGGGGTAAATGTCGTTTTTCTTGTTTTCTAGTAAGGATAAGTTTCTGCTATAGACCTCTGGGGATAAGTAATACTGGCAGGTAGAGTGAGCTTTTTACGCCTATTTGTCTGCGAAGCTGATTTTGTTTTACTACGGATTGTTGTCTTCGGAGCTATTGCATCTTGGTTTTTGGAGGGGAAAGAGGACGTGGTCTGGAGACGAAGCGCGGGGGGGTGCGGGGCGGTGGAGGCGGATCGGAGGAGTTGGTCGGAGGGCGATGGGTTAGGGATAGGGGATTGGGAGTAGCCTTCCAGGTAAAGAAGTTGGCAGTAATGTCAGGCTGATTCTCCTGCGCGGGAAACATCTTCTGCTTCCCAAATTGCCCTCCCGGTGTGGAATCGCCCTCCGGGTTTGGTGGGGACGGCTGGGTTTTGCGGGTTTTGGCTGGATTGGGAGGGTGATTTTGTCTGTGGAGGGTGGAACGGTTGCTTGTGTCCTGAATCGGCTGGGTTGGGGATTTGGAGGGCAGTTTTGTCTGGGGAGGACGTTATTGCCACGCATTTTTTCTGGTCGTGTTTGTCTACGTGACGTTATCACCCTCTGGCAACAGAATGACCCTCCTGGTGTAAAAACGCCCTCCGGGGACAGAATCGCCCTCCGGGTTTATTTAAAATCGCCGCTATTTGGGCTTGATAGGTGAATCGGGAGGGTGGTTTTGTCTGTGGAGGGTGGAACTGTTCTGGGAGGGTGGAATGGTTGGGTGGTTGATTAAAACTGCTGGTGGGGTGTTGCGGAATCGACCTCCGGGGACGGAATGCCCCTCCTGGTGCAAAATCACCCTCCCGCAACCTAATCACCCTCCAATAACCGAAACGCCCTCCCGATTGACCGGGAGAGCCTGATTTTCGGCGGTTTTGCCGGGATTAGGAGGGTGGTTTTGTCTGTGGAGGGTGGAATGGTTGCTTATGTCCTGAATCGGGAAGGCGGAATGGTCGGGGTGGGGAGATAGTTCATAAGCTTCACAAGCAGTCAAAAGTTCATTGATTTTATAAAACTCACAACCATTCATAAAGTTCATATAATTCATAAACTTCATAAAACTCATAAACTTCATAACGGAAGCGCTACAATGAAGCTATGGCGAGAAGCATCAACCCGTTCAAAGCGACTCTAGGAGCAACCCCGCCTTTGCTGGTAGGCAGGGAAGATTCGATAGAAAATTTTGCTGTCGCCCTAGAGGAAGGCCCTGGCACTCACGAGAGAATATCCCTCGTGGTGGGGCCGAGGGGGATTGGGAAAACAGTTCTTCTCAATGAGTTTGAAAAAGAAGCTAGGAATAGGGGTTGGCTGGTGCTTTCTGAAACCGCCACCTCGGGATTTGTGGAAAGGCTTCGCGCCAGTCTTATTAGAGAACTTTCCCAGGAGAAAACTTCTCTAGAGTCGATAAACCTTACAATTTTGGGGATTGGTGGAGGGGTTAATTGGCGAAAGGATGCCCCGAGGGAAAACAATTACACCCTCAGGAATGCGTTAGAGGATTACCTGACTTATAAGGGCGAACTTGACCGAAAAGCTAAGCAAGAGTCTACCGGGGTGCTTATCACTTTAGATGAGATGCATCACCGCAGAGGTGATGAGGTTATAGAGTTCGGAGCAACGATTCAACACCTCGTTCGAGAGGGCAGGGAGATAGCGGTGGTGATGGCGGGGATTCCGTCTTCTATTAAGCCGCTACTTTCGGCAACTATCTCTGGTCAAGGTTCCAATCCGGTTACGTTTTTAAGGAGGGCAGAAAGGATCAATCTCGCAGCTGTTAAGGACGAGGACGTGAAGCAGGCCTTGGAAGAACCGCTGGTAGGCTCGGGTGTTTCATGGGATAAAAAAGCGCTTGCTGAGGCGGTTGCGGCTTGTCATGGGTATCCTTTTATGATTCAGCTGGTGGGACAGTGGGCGTTTCGCCTAAGAGAAGGAAATGTCATAACGGAGAGCGCCGCTAAGGCTGGCATTGAAAAAGCTCAAGCAAAATTAGGATATTTGGTTCATGAGCCTGCTTTGGATGACTTGTCTGACATGGACAAATCGTTTTTGGTGTACATGGCGCAAGATGATGGTCCTTCTTCGATTTCGGATATTAAAAATAGATTGGGTCGAAGCGGTTCTTATGTAAGCAACTATCGTCGAAGGTTGATAGATGCGGAAATGATTGTTGAAGCTGGGCGTGCTCGAGTAGATTTTGCTCTCCCGTATTTGCGAGATTTTTTAAGGGAGCACGCGACCGCGTTAGTTGTAGATTCTGACGCAACTTAGGCAATGTGAATTGTCCGGGTTTTCTTTTAGTTCACTTGCTTAGATAGGAACCCTAGGACGCTTAGCGGAGCTCGGCAAAAAAGCCAAGTAAACAGGCTAAACGCAAAGCCTGGGGTGATGTTGTACCTAAGGCTTAACAGAAAAAGCGGGCGAGGGTGCAGCCTAGAGGGCGCGGGAATGATTAAAACTGCTGGTGGGGTTTGGCGGAAGTGCCTTCCGGGGACAGAGTGACCCTCCTGGTGCAAAATCGCCCTCCAGCAACCGAATCACCCTCCAATAACCGAAACGCCCTCCCGATTGACCGAGAGAGCCTGATTTTCGTAGGTTTTGCCCGGATTGGGAGGGTGGAACTGTCTGTGGAGGACGGAACTGTATTGGGAGGGTGATTTTGTACGTGGAGGGCGGTGTTGGCGTGTGTTTTTGCTGGTTGTGTTTGTCTGTCTGACGTTATCGCCCTCCGGGGACGGAATGACCCTCCGGGGATAGAATCACCCTCCTGATTGACTGGGAGAGCATGGTTTTCGTAGGTTTTGCCCGGATTGGGAGGGTGGAACTGTCTGTGGAGGGTGGAATGGTTGGGTGATTGATTGAAACTGCTGGTGGGGTATTGCGGAATCACCCTCCGGTGACGGAATTGCCCTCCTGGTGAAAAATCGCCCTCCGGGTTTGGTGGGGACGGCGGGTTTTGGCGGGATTGGGAGGGTGGTTTTGTCTGGGGAGGGCGGAATGGTCGGGAATTGTCGGCTGGGTTGGGGATTTGGAGGGCGGAACTGTTCTGGGAGGGTGGTTTTGATTCGGGAGGGTGGTTATGTCTAGGAAGGGTGGTGTTGGCGTGTGTTTTTCCTGGTCGTGCTTGTCGGTGTGACGTTATCACCCTCCCGGTTTATATAAATCTGGCGGTATTTGGGCTTGATTGCTGAATTGGGAGGGTGTTTTTGAATCGGGAGGGTGGAATGGTTGGGAATTGGGAGGGTGGAAATGTTGTTAAGGCGGTGGTGGTTGGCTGGATGTGTGCCTGGAAGTTTTGGGTGCGGGGGGGGGCGGTTTTTGCCTCGCGCCCCGAAATCCGTAAAAATGCTTTGTCATTTTTACGGATTTAACGCCCGAGCCTACCCCTCGGCATAAAACCGCTCCCCGCACTTCCTGCCGTTTCCGACATCTACCGTTGTCTGTATCTCGGTTCGAGGCTGGTTGGCTTGGGGATTGGGAGGGTTGTTTTGTCTGTGGAGGGTGAAATGGTTGAGGGATTTAATAAAACTGCTGGTGGGGTTTGGCGGAATCACCCTCCGGGGACAGAGTGACCCTCCTGGTGCAAAATCGCCCTCCAGCAACCGAATCACCCTCCAATAACCGAAACACCCTCCCGATTGACTGAGAGAGCCTGATTTTCGTCGGTTTTGCCCGGATTGGGAGGGTGGAACGGTTGCTGTGTTCTGAATCGAGAGGGTGGAATGGTCGGGGATTGTCGGTTGTGTTGGGGATTTGGAGGGTGGAACGGTTCAGGGAGGGTGATTTTGTCTGTGGAGGGCGTTGTTGTTACGCATTTTTCCTGGTCGCGTCTGTCTGCCTGACGTTATCACTCTCCGGCGACAGAATCGTCCTCCGGGTTTGGTGGGGACGGCTGGATTTTGCGGGTTTTGGCGGGATTGGGAGGGTGGAACTGTCTGTGGAGGGCGGAACGGTTGCTTGTGTCCTGAATCGAGAGGGCGGAATAGTTGGGAATGGTCGGCTGGGTTGGGGATTTGGAGGGTGGAATGGTTGGGTGGTTGATTAAAACTGCTGGTGGGGTTTGACGGAAATACCCTCAGGCGACAGAACGACCCTCCTGGTGCAAAATCGCCCTCCGGGTTTGGTGGGGACTGCTGGTTTTTGGTGGTTTTGCCTGAATCGGGAGGGTGGTTTTGTCTGGGGAGGGCGGAACGGTATTGGGAGGGAGTGAATCGAGAGGGACTATTAGACGTGCCCTCTGGGAGCCCCGCCCACTAACGTCCAACATTATGGCGCTACAATAAATCTGGTGGGACTTAGGTCGCTGTTTTGTTCGCTATTTATCGCTTTTAGCTGTGGGTTTGTTATTTCGCGGGGGGGGGGTGGCTTATTCGCCTTTAGGTCGCAGGTCACTTTCTAGATCTCGCTTGACAGTCGTTCCTTAGAGCGAAATAATGATAAAAGGGTTGTCGGTTAATGAGGATAAACCGACTGTTTCCTATCTTTTGCGTGAGTGAGGTTACCGTGAGGAACGAAAAGCATCGGCTACCTGCTGCCGAGGTTGTTAAGGGCAAGGGACGTATTAGTCGTCAAGCGGTGGCGTTGCTTTCGGTTCTTGGTTTAGCGTTTTCTACTTTGTTGGCGGTTGTGCCTTTGTCGGCTCCGGCTGTGGAACAGGGGGGGCAAGTTCTGCTGCCGCTTCTGCTTCGGGTGCTTCGAGTAATGGCAAGGGTTCGGCGGGCAGCGCTAATAAAGGTGACAGTCCAACTTCCGGGCGGCTTGATTTTCGGGAGGCTGGTTCTGGTGCTGCTGGGCGGGCTTCGGGGCCGTTGCGTGCGGGCGCTAGTCCTAGTGATGATCGTTTTACTTTTAATGGGACGGAGCTTACTGGTCTGACTGATAAGGGCAAGTCCGCGCTGAAAGCTAATAAAGAACTGACTGTCCCGGCGGGTACTACTAAGATTGCGGAGGGCGTGTTTTCGGGGCTGAAGCTGACTAAGGTTACGTTGCCGGGTTCGGTGACTGAGGTTGCTGATCGTGCCTTTTACGATAACGAGATTACGGGGCTTGTGGCGCCGGGTTTGAAGATTATTGGTGAGGGCGCGTTCCAGAAGAATAAGCTCGCCGCTTTTGAGTCTTCCACGCTGACTACTATTGGTGAGGGCGCGTTCAGCGATAACGACCTGAAATCGGTAAAGATTAAGAGCGCGCCGGTTACTGTTATTTCGGCGAATGTTTTCCGTGATAATCAGTTGGAAACGGTGGACCTGCCAGAGACAGTAACTGAGATTGGCGCTAGCGCGTTCGCTAATAACCAGCTCCAGGGAATTACGCTTCCGTCTAAGCTGGCGAAAGTCGGGCAGGAAGCTTTTAGTGGTAACCAGATTGAGAAAGTAAAGATTCCATCTACTGTCACCGATTTTGGTCCGGAAGTGTTTGCGAATAATAAGCGTTGGGTGGTGCTGGAAAAGGCTGATGGGCAACAATCGCTGCCGAGCGCAGTAAAGTCCGAAAAGTACAAATCCGGGTTTGGTCAGGTGGCTGCGGGGGATGCGGTCTCGATAACGGTTAAGTTTATGGAGCAAAAACCGGATGGTTCACTGGCTCAGTTGCGTAGCCCTGAGGTTTTGCAAAGTGAGTTTACGGAGCCGGATGGGGTTTATTTTGCGGGTCAGAAGAATACGGTTAAGGCTCCAGTTTTGGCTGGGTTTGCGGCTGTTAAGGAGGCCGAGGAGATTACCCCAACGGTGGGTGGGGATAATACGGTTACGTTTGTTTATAAGCGTACTGATTTTTCGCCCACTATTACTGGTGAGGTTAATAAGCATTTAGCTAACGGGGCTGACGGTACTACTGCGGCTTTACTTAAGGGCGTAACGGCTAAGGACGTTGAAGGACACAATATAACTAACCTGTTGAAGGTGTCTCCGGAGAGTGTGGATACTTCGGTGGAGGGTGTGACCCAGGTTTTCTATACGGTTACTGATGCTAAGGGGCGTTCTAAGACTGTTAAGGGTAATATCGCGGTTGGCCCGGACTGGCCAGAACAAACCATCTGCCCAGGATGGCAAGTAAAAGACTTCGTATACGGTGATCCCCTAAATTCCAGGAATCTGGAAATTCTTCGAGGTTTTAGTGCTAGCGGGAAAGAAAAACATAAAGCCGGAAAAACTAAACAAGCCTGGTGTTGGCCCGCATTCGGAGACAAAGGACAACCAATAAAAACTATCTACCAGTCTGCATTCCAAAACCTAGGTTTAACCCGCCTACCAGATTCTTGGGAAAACATCTCCACAATAGACATACAAGCGTTTAAAGATAACGAGATTACGCAGCTCCCCGCTTCCTGGGGAAAGGTGGATTATATACGGCAAGAGGCTTTTAAGAATAATAAAATTACGTCTTTGCCTGCTTCCTGGGGGGAAATATCACAGATAGGTTCTAGTGTTTTTGAGAGTAATCAGATTTCGTCTCTGCCTGCTTCCTGGGGGGAAATATCACAGATAGGTTCTAGTGTTTTTGAGAGTAATCAGATTTCGTCTCTGCCTGCTTCCTGGGGAAAAATAACAGTCATTTCAGATCGGGTATTTTATAGAAATAAGCTCACTCGTTTACCGGATTCGTGGGGTAACGTTACCTATATTGGCGAACAGGCTTTTTCGGCTAATCAGCTGGCTTCCCTGCCTGCTTCCTGGGGGGATGTCCTCCAGATTAAAAAAGGGGCTTTTGGCTATAATAAGCTGGTTTCCTTGCCGGATTCTTGGGGAAAAATTACCACAATTACTGATAATGCTTTTATTCGTAATGAGCTTGTTACTTTGCCTTCCTGGGGGAAGATTAGCGGTATCTGGAATAGCGCTTTTGCCTATAATAAGCTGGTTTCCTTACCGGATTCTTGGGGGAATGTTTCTGTCATTAGTGAAAGTGCGTTTGAGTATAATCAGCTTTCTGCTTTACCGAACTCCTGGGGGAGAATAACCCGAATTAATAAAAATGTGTTCCTAAAAAATAACTTAGTCAGGTTACCGGATGATTGGGGTAGTGTAACTTTTATAGATAATGGAGCTTTTAGCCACAACGAACTAACCTCGTTACCTGAGTCTTGGGGAAAAGTTACCACAATTAATGAATATGCTTTTGGGACTAATGCGATAACCGAGCTTCCTGATTCTTGGGGTGAGGTAGCTACTCTGGGCAGTGCGGCATTCAAAGATAATAAAATTACGGCTTTGACTGCTCCGTGGGGAAAAATTACCTCGTTGCCGTATGAGGTTTTTAAAAATAACCAGATAGCTTCTCTGCCTGATTCTTTTGGGAGTGTCACCGAAATTGGTGCACAGGCATTTTTCTCTAACCAGCTGGAGGCCTTGCGGGCATGGGGGTCGGTTACCACTATCAAGTATGGTGCTTTCACTGCAAATAAACTTAAAGTGCTGCCTTCCTCCTGGGAAAACGTTACCACCATAGAGAAGTGTGCTTTCAACGGGAAGAGCGTCTACACCTATCGTTTTGATGAAGGTGATAAGAATGTTTATCGTTGTAGTTCTAGTATGAATCCTCAATCTAATGAAAATCAGATTCAGGCTTTACCGGCTTCTTGGGGCAAGGTTAAAACTATTGGTATTGAGGCATTTATGGGCAATGCGATTACCGGTTTGCCTGATTCTTGGGGGCAGGTAGAATCTATCGGTGCGGAGAGCTTTAAAGATAACAAGATTAAGCAGCTAACCGCTCCTTGGGATACTTTCAGCAAGATTCCCACGGGTGCGTTTATAAATAACGACATAGTTACTGTGCCCTCCTCCTGGGGAAATATCACCGAGATAGGCAGGAACTCTTTCCAGGCTAACCGGATAGCTGCGCTCCCGCCCTCTTGGGGGGATGTGAAAGATATAAGGCCTGGCGCTTTTGCTAATAACGCCCTAACTGCCCTGCCTGATTCTTGGGGAAACGTTGACGCCCTCGGGTTTTACTACCGCGATGGTGACAATCCCTATCCGGTCTTCGGCAATTATGTGGGTAGCTATAACAGTGCAGTTAAAGAAATCGATGCCGATAAAGCTAAGAATAAAATAACTTCCCTGCCTGAATCTATTGGTAAGCTCACTTATCTTGGTGATTACGTGTTTCCGTTTGATATGCCGTCTGGGCAGGTGATTACGGTTCCGGATACTCCTTTAGAGAAACCGAACTCGGATTTGAAGCATCCTACTAACCGTTTAGAGCTGGCGGTGTTGATGCTTTCCGACATTGACTACGGCAGGGATGGTTACCCTCCCAACGCTACTTATGCGGGTTTGCGCGGACCTATCTATTTGCGGCCAGAGTCCGGCAAGAATCCGGACAATATTAAAGGTTACGCTAATGATGTGATTATCTTGGTGGATACCAAGGTTCATGCTGAATATATCGGTCCGGATGGTCAAAAACTACATGCCGATTTGGACAAGGTAGTTAGCAGTAAAGATGGTGACTCCAACAATAACTATACGCTGACTCCTCCGGTTATCCCGGGCTATAGTATTCCGGACAGTCAAAGTGTTCCCCTGACCGGTGAGGATCAAAACCTGACTTTTAGGTATGAAAAACTCCCTGCTGAATATAACGGAACCTATGCTCGCCTGGATTTGGTTGGTCGTTTAACTAACCAGGCGCAGGACTCAGAAGGTAACTATCCGGAATCTAATGTTTTAGAGGACGAGATAGGGCAAAAACTACGTACCGACCTTACCTATGGTGGGGACGCGGGGGCTTCCGTGTTAAAGAACGGGACAATCCGTCTAACCTATGATCCGAGCAGGGTAGAGTTCGTGGAGGCGGGTTTATCTGCTAGTTCGGCATTCAAATCAGTAAAAGTGGTTGCGCCCGGAGTTCTAGAAGTAACCCTAGAGAAGAACTTTGATTCCAAACGGCGGGTTACTATCCCTATTCACTGGCGATTAAAAGAGCGGGTCACGCCCTCGGATGGTAGTTACCCGGTGAACGCGCTTTTGATAGATAAAGACGCAAACGGTAAACGGTATGTGGTTAAACCCAACCCGGCTTCTAAGCCGGGGCCGGTGAACCTGCAAGGTCACTATTTGCTGCCCACCTTTATAAAAGATGCTGCCGGGTGCAGCTTGGGGGTGTGCCGTGACTATGATGATGACGAAAACGGGGATGTTAAAACTAGCGGTAAAAACGCGGTCACCTTTACGTTCGGGGTTAAAAAAGACCTGTTCCGTAACGTGAAAGGTTACAGTATCACTGATCGTTTGCCTCAATACGAGAAAACTGATGGGTCAAGTGCTCGTGCCCAGTTCGTGGCAGAAGAAAACCCTGGCTGGACGCTTGGGGAGGACGGGGTGACCCTGACCTATACGGACAAGGCCAAGACTATTCACAGCGAATATGCTGGTCTGGGTAATCTAAAACTTCATTTCCCGGGGGCGAAGAAGCAGAAACTCATTAATAACACTGCCAGTTTCATCCTCACCCCCGAGCAGCAAGGTCCGAATGAACCCGTGATAACGGGGGCGGCAGATACTCGTTTCAGTTTCTATAAACCTATGGAGACCACGCCGCCGGGAACCCCGCTTACTAAAGTGGCGGATGGTCCGCATTACCGAAACGGCTATCCGGTTATCTATGACACGGAGCACGATCGTTCCCAGGAAATCAATTGGAGTGTGCTTACCGAAAACACCTCCACTATTGCTAGTCCCCTAAACCTGAGCGACTATGACCTGGATACCCGGTTGCAGTACACCGGGATAACCCCTGACCCGGTATTTGTGGGCGGCAAGTTAGAGATACTTTCCTCTACCGGGGCAGTCGATAAAGTTATATATTCGCAGAAGATCACCGGTCCCGGGCGGATTGAACTGCCGGCAGAACTCACCGAATATGAAGGGGTGTGGCTACGGTGGATTAGCACCCAAAAGGTGCAACCCACGCAAAGAACCACTACCAAGATTCACACCAAGTTCCGCAATCCCGGCTCGGCGTTATGTCAAGAGCTTAAATGTGAATCCGACCTGCGTAATAAAGTGCAGGGCGGAGAGCGCATCAAAGAAGCTAATATCGAGGTGCTGCCCGAGGGTAAAATCTTAAAAGCCCGTAAAGAAAACACTTTCGATAAGCTCACCCTGGTTGGTAAAACCGGTGTTTACACGGTGGGTGCCGAGATTGAAACCGATTATGGTGATCCCTTGACCGCGTTCGAGCTGTTAGATGTGCTGCCTAAAGGGTTAGATGTGCAGCGGGTTGTTCTCACGAAACAATTCGCGCAGCTGCCAGGGGCACGTTACGAGATTGTCTCCAACTGGAATAATACGGGGCGGCAAGCGGTTCGTTTCCTGGCCGACCAGGTAGCCACTCCAGGGGATGTTTACAGTGTCGGGCAGCTAGAGACCATGATTTCGACGCGAGTACCCGGCGGGGACATGGTTAATGAAGCATTCGCTCGTTCCCAAGGCAAAGTGCGTTACCTTAACAAAGTAGAAAATGACCCGGTAGCTGGGGCAGGTACTTGGTCAAAGGCTGAGAACACCACCAAGGTTTCAGTCGGAGACGAAATCTATATTTCTAAGCGGATTCGCGAACGTAAAGCCGGAGCCGAATGGGTAAACGAAATCCAGACCGTGGCGGGCGCAAAATTTGATTACCAGTTGCGGTTGGGATACGGGAAAACCCCCGAAGAAAACCCGGTGATATACGATTTGTTGCCGGTAGCGGGAACCCCAGCTAGACCTGGCTCCACCCTGATAAACCAGTATGATTCTGCTGGTCAGATTAGTTTCGAGATGGCAGACGGTACTGAGGCTAAAGGTTGGCAGACTTTCTATACCTGTGATACGGGTATAGCTAAAGACAAGCTAGCGGACGCTAACTGGCATAACAGTCCGTGTGGGGCGGTTACCGGTCTAAAATTCCAAAATACTACCCCTCAAATCGCGCGGAGCGAGACGAGGATAACCGTCCCCATGATTGCCGGTCCTGCGGGTGCAGATCCGCGTTCCCAAGCGAACTTGGGTAAAAAGGCGATTAACGATTTTTGGAATATATCTACTTCCCACGAGGGTAAATTAGAGTCCAACCCGGTGATTAACACCGTGGTTCCTCCGGCAGTCGATATCGAGCTAATGAAATACGGTTGGAAAGCCGAGCCGGGACAGGCGGCTCAAAAGAAAGCTTTAGCTGGGGCGCGCTTTGGGTTATTTAATAAAGAGGGCGTGCTGGTTTCTTCTGTCCTGTCTGGCAAAGACGGGAAAGTAAAGTTTACGGGCGTGCAAGCCCTGCCCGGCTGGGTGGTGCGCGAGCTAGATGCCCCCGTTGGTTACCAGGTTAGCGATAAAGCGCTAGTGCTATCGGCTAACGACTTTGCGGGCAGTAACTATGATGCCACCACCGGCACATACCGCATTACCCTACCCGATGTCATTAACTTCGGTCATTGGCAGCCGATTGAGCCGGTTACTGGTACCGCAGAGTTTAAGAAAGTGGACGCCCTCGGTAAGCCCTTGGCGGGTATTGAATTCACGATCACCCCGCAACCGGTGCGACAGAACGATGGCACCATGTTTGTGCCGAACTCCGCTCCGATCACGGTGCGTTCCAACGATGACGGTGATGTAAAGTTCTACAATATCCCTGCTGGTAAATGGAAGCTAACGGAGAATGTGGGTGATAGTCATTTGCAGCCGATCGCTCCGATTGAGTTTACGATTAGTCGTTGTGTCACGTCATGTACTAACTTGAACGGTCAGAATTTGACGTTCGGCATCGGGGATCTTGGCCTGATTTTTAACGATAAAGGCGCGGTGTCTTTGTCGAAGTTGGGTGTGCGGGGCATGGCCGGTAAGGGTAAGGCTTTTGGTGAGTGGCAGCGCGGTGATGGCGTGGTTAAGGCTGGTGCTTCTTTTAATCTTTATAAGGGTAAGGGGACTGGCACGCTTGATAGGTCGGTGACTACCGAGGGCACGTCTGGTAGCGTGCTGCTGGATAATCTGGATGTTAATCAGGTTTATACCTTGGAAGAGACTAAGGCTCCTGAGGGTTATATCAAGAATAGTGAGCCATTGTATTTCCAGGTTGGCGCGGATGGGCGGCTTTTGGACGCTGACGGTAATCTTTTGCTTGAGCAGCGTGAGTTGTTGGTTCCTAATGAGGAGTCGAAGAAGGAGTCCTCGATTGTGGTC